>NZ_JBFMHW010000023.1:0-105545 GCF_040754745.1 Pseudomonas sp. SB113 | reverse complement strand
TGAAACGATGCATCGCCGATGGTAGTGTGGGGTTTCCCCATGTGAGAGTAGGTCATCGTCAAGATTAAATTCCGAAACCCCATTTGCGAAAGCAGGTGGGGTTTTGTTTTGCTCGGTCGAAAAGTGCGAAGAGGCGCCTCGGGGTGGCCTTCAGTGCTAAAGTCCATGCCCTCGATTTTGCTTTTCCCAAGGAAGCCGTTATGCCGGATGCGACGTCCCTCAGCGCTGGATTCATGGTGGTTCACGGCAACCGCTTGGACGAACTGCGCAGCCTGGTGGTGAGTTGGATGCGTCGTTACCCGCTGGCGCCCCTGGAAAACGAAATCGCCCTGGTACAAAGCAACGGCATTGCCCAGTGGCTCAAACTGGCCTTGGCTGAAGATCCGGAAGATGACGATATGGGGGGCTGTGGAATCGCCGCAGCCATCGATGTACAGCTCCCTGGCAGCTTCATGTGGCAGCTTTACCGCATGGTACTGGGACGTGACGAAATCCCTCCAAAATCCCTGCTCGATAAAGCGCCGCTCACTTGGCGCCTGATGCGACTGCTCCCGGAACTCATCAATCAACAGCACTTCGAGCCGTTGCAGCGCTTTTTGACCCACGACTCTGATCTGCGCAAACGCTACCAACTGGCGGAACGACTGGCGGACCTGTTCGACCAATACCAGGTCTACCGTGCCGACTGGCTGGAGGACTGGGCCGCTGGCCGTCATCAATTGCGTAACGGTCGAGGCGAATCAAAGCCACTTAACCCTGCCAACTGCTGGCAGGCCGAGTTATGGCGTGCGCTGTTGTTGGACGTAGGTGAAGAGGGCATGGCTGAAAGCCGCGCCGGCGTGCATCAGCGCTTCATCGAACGTATCAATGCACTTGAGGAGGCACCGAAGGGACTGCCTTCTCGGGTGATTGTCTTCGGGATCTCGTCCTTACCCGCCCAAGCGCTCGAAGCGCTGGCCGGTCTGGCCCGTTTCAGTCAAGTCCTGCTGTGTGTGCACAATCCGTGTCGCCACCATTGGTCCGACATCGTGGCCGACAAAGACCTGCTGCGTAACGAATATAAACGCCAGGCGCGCAAAGCCGGAATGCCCGTTACCATCGACCCACAAACCCTGCACCAGCATGCCCATCCGCTGCTGGCCGCCTGGGGCAAACAAGGTCGTGACTACATCAGCCTGCTGGACAGTTACGACGATCCCAACAGCTACCGCGCGGCTTTTCGCGATGGTCGAATCGACCTGTTCAGCGACAGCGAGCCCACCACACTGCTCAACCAGCTTCAGGACGACATTCTCGAACTGCGCCCACTCAATGAGACTCGTGAGCTATGGCCCGCTGTCGATTTAGAGCGTGATACATCCATCCGCTTCCACATTGCCCACAGCGCCCAACGCGAAGTGGAGATTCTCCACGACCAATTGCTCCAACGCTTCAGCGCCGACCCCATGCTTCGCCCAAGGGACATCATCGTCATGGTCCCCGACGTCGACAGCTATGCGCCGCATATTCGCGCGGTATTCGGTCAACTGGACAGAATCGATCCCCGCTTCATCCCCTTCACCCTGACCGATCAAGGCCAGCGCGGCCGCGATCCCCTGCTGATCGCCGTCGAACACCTGCTCAAACTCCCCGATAGCCGCTTTCCCGTCAGCGAGATTCTCGACCTGTTGGACGTCCCGGCCTTGCGCGAACGCTTCGCTATCAAGGAGCGCGATCTGCCTACGCTGCACCGCTGGATTGAAGGCGCCGGTATCCGTTGGGGGCTCAACGCCGAGCAACGCGCGGGTCTCGGTCTGCCGAGTGAGCTGGAACAAAACAGCTGGCGATTTGGCCTTCGCCGTATGCTTCTAGGCTATGCCGTCGGCACCGGTGCGGCCTGCGAAGGCATTGAGCCTTACGACGAAATCGGCGGGCTTGATGCGGCCTTGATCGGCCCGCTGGTCGCTTTACTCGATGCGCTCAGCGATGCCCATCAAGCGCTGTCACAACCCGCAGCGCCCCACGAATGGGGCGAACGTCTGCAACGCCTGATGCAACTATTCTTTCTACCCAGCAGCGAGCACGACGACTACCTGTTGGGTCAGCTTGAGCAACTTAGAGAAACCTGGTTGGAAACCTGCGAGTCCGTCGGCCTGCAGGATGAGTTACCGCTTACCGTAGTCCGCGAAGCCTGGCTGGCCGGCCTGGACCAAGGCCGTCTGTCCCAGCGCTTCCTCGCCGGAGCTGTCAATTTCTGCACCTTGATGCCCATGCGCGCGATTCCATTCAAGCTGGTGTGCCTGCTCGGCATGAACGACGGCGACTACCCACGCGCCCAGCCACCGCTGGATTTTGACCTGATGGGCAGCGACTACCGTCCCGGCGACCGTTCGCGCCGCGAAGACGACCGTTACCTGCTACTCGAAGCCCTGCTGTCCGCCCGCGATCAGCTTTATATCAGCTGGGTCGGCCGTAGCATCCGCGATAACAGCGAGCGCCCGGCCTCTGTACTCATTGGCCAATTGCGGGACCATATCGCCAGTGGCTGGCACAACGCACAAGAAACGCCGCTACTGGACGCGATGACTCAGGAACACCCGCTTCAACCCTTCAGCGCCCGCTACTTCCACGACGGTGATCCGCTGTTCAGCTACGCCCGCGAATGGCAGTTACTCCACGAAGCAGCGGATACCGTGTCAAAAGAAGACCCACTGGCGCAGCACCAACAAGAAGAACCCCTGAGCCTCGGCCAGCTACAGGATTTCCTGCGCAACCCGGTCAAACACTTCTTCAGCCAGCGTCTGAAAGTGTTCTTCGAAGCCGCCGAAGTACCGTTGGCCGATGAAGAGCCCTTCGTGCTTGACGCGCTGCAACGCTACAGCCTGAGCGATAGCCTATTGAACGCTGCGCTGTCCCAGCCCGAGCACCTCGACCAGGCCCTCAACGCCCAGGCCCTGCGGTTGCAAGGCAGTGGCTTGTTGCCGATGGTCGGCTTCGGCGAGTGCCTGCGCAACGAACTTATTGAGCCCCTGCCCGACTTGTTGCAACGCTACCAGCACTTGTTGGCTCTCTGGCCAACGCCACACACCGCTGCAGAACCGATCAGTTTCGAGCATCAAGGTATAGCGCTGGAAGGCTGGATCAGCGGGCTGCATCGACGCAGTGATGGCGGATTGTTAAGTGTGACCACCATCCCCAATAGCATCGGGTCGATCAAAACACGCAAATGGCATCGCCTGATCCGTCCCTGGGTCAATCATGTGGTGGCCTGCGCCTGCGGCCTGTCGTTGAGCACGGGGTTGGTGGCCAGTGACGATACGTTGCTACTGGCCCCGCTGGATCAGCCCATCGCCCGGGAAATCCTCGGCAACCTGCTGTTGGCCTGGCACAACGGCATGAGCGAACCGCTCCCGGTCGCCGTCAAGACAGCCTTCGCCTGGCTCAGCCAAACCGATCCGGCCAAAGCCCACGCCGCCGCGAGCAAAGCCTATGAAGGCGACGGCCTGACCACCGACGGTGAGCGCCGCGAAACCCCGGCGCTCACCCGACAGTTTCCCGATTACGCCGCCCTGGTCGCCAGCGAAGAATTCGAAGGCTGGTGCGAAACCTTGTATCGACCGCTCATCAACGCCCCATGGCGATCACTCACAGGCGAGGAGGCCGGCGCATGAGCAGCAAACCCTTGGCCCTGGCCTTCCCGTTGCATGGCAGTCAGCTGATTGAAGCCAGCGCCGGCACCGGCAAGACCTTCACCATCTCCGCCTTGTACCTGCGCCTGGTCCTTGGCCACGGTGGTGATGAGTCCGGTTTCGGTCGTGAACTGTTACCGCCGCAAATCCTCGTGGTGACCTTTACCGATGCCGCCACCAAAGAGCTGCGTGAGCGCATCCGCATTCGTTTGGCCGAAGCCGCGCGTTTCTTTCGCGAGGAGATTGAACAGCCCGACACGTTGATCGCCGACCTGCGTGCGCAATACCTCCCCGAGCAATGGCCCGCCTGCGCCAACCGCCTGGACATCGCTGCCCAGTGGATGGATGAAGCGGCGGTTTCCACGATTCACAGTTGGTGCCAGCGCATGCTGCGCGAACACGCGTTCGACAGCGGCAGCCTGTTCACCCAGACCTTGGAAACCGATCACAGCGACCTGCTCGGCGAAGTGCTGCGCGATTATTGGCGGCTGTTTTGCTACCCGATGCACGACGACGCGCTCAATTGGGTACGCAGCAACTGGGGCGGCCCGGCCGCGTTGATGCCACGCGTACGCGCACTGTTCGGCAGTGAGCGGCCGACCGACGAGCCCCGCGAGCCCGCCGAGCTGATCAACGCCTGCCTGCAAGAGCGCCGCGAAGCGCTGGTCGCACTCAAAGCCCCTTGGCAGCAATGGGCTGCCGAGTTGCGCGAAATCTGCCTGCAAGCCGTGGCCGCCAAAGCCGTCGACGGCCGCAAGATGCAAGCGCGTTACTTCGAGCCCTGGTTCGAAAAGATCAGCGCCTGGGCCGCTGACGAAACCCTCGAGCAACTGGACATTGGCACCGGCTTCACCCGCCTCACCCCCGACGGCATGGCCGAAGCCTGGAAGGGCGACCCGCCGCAACACCCCGGCATCGACGCCATGGCCAGCCTCAAGGCCGCCCTCGACGCGCTGCCAACCCCCGACGCCGCCGTGTTGCAACACGCAGCCGGTTGGGTCGGTAAACGCTTCGAAGAAGAAAAACGCCGTCGTGCCGAAATGGGCTTTGACGACATGCTGATCCGCCTCAACGCCGCCCTGCAAGCCGATGGCGGCGAGCGCCTGGCCAGTGTGATCCGCGAGCAGTTCCCGGTGGCCCTGATCGATGAATTCCAGGACACCGACCCGGTGCAATACAGCATCTTCGACAGCATCTACCGTATCGAAGAGAACCACCTCGACAGCGGCCTGTTCCTGATTGGCGACCCCAAGCAAGCGATCTACGCCTTCCGCGGCGCCGATATCTACACCTACCTGCGCGCGCGTAAATCCACGATCGGCCGTCATCACACCCTGGGCACCAACTTCCGTTCCAGCCATGCGATGGTCGAGGCGGTGAACCATGTGTTCCAGCGGGCGGAAATGGGCCGGGGCGCGTTCCTGTTCCGGGAGTCGAATGGCGACAACCCGGTGCCGTTCCACCCGGTGTTATCCCAAGACCGCAAGGAGAAGTTGCAGGTCGACGGCCAAACGTTGCCGGCGATGAACCTTTGGCACCTGCCCACCGACCAGCCGGTTTCCAACGCTGTATACCGCCAACAACTGGCCGGCGCCTGTGCAACGCACATTGTCGAGTTGCTCAACGGCGGGCAGCAAGGTACGGCGGGTTTCCTGCAAGCGGACGACAGCTTCAAAGGCGTACTGCCGTCGGACATCGCCATCCTCGTGCGCGACGGCAAGGAAGCCCAAGCCGTGCGCGCCGAGTTGGCCGCCCGTGGCGTGCGCAGCGTGTACCTGTCGGATAAGGACTCGGTCTTCGCCGCCCAGGAAGCCCACGATCTGCTCGCCTGGCTCAAGGCCTGTGCCGAGCCGGACGTCGAGCGGCCGCTGCGGGCAGCCCTGGCTTGCGTCACCTTGAACCTGTCACTGCCGGAACTGGAGCGTCTGAACCAGGACGAACTGGCGTGGGAAAGCCGCGTGATGCAGTTCCGTGGCTACCGCGCGATCTGGCGTACCCAAGGCGTGCTGCCGATGCTGCGTCGCCTGCTGCACGACTTCAAGCTGCCGCAAACCCTGATTGCCCGTAGTGACGGTGAACGTGTGCTGACCAACCTCTTGCACCTCAGCGAGTTGTTGCAACAAGCCGCGTCGGAACTGGACGGTGAACAGGCGTTGATCCGTCACTTGGCCGAACACCTCGCGTTGTCCGGCCAAGCCGGTGAAGAGCAAGTCCTGCGCCTGGAAAGTGATGAGCAACTGGTCAAGGTCGTGACCATTCACAAATCCAAGGGCCTGGAATACGACCTGGTCTTCCTGCCTTTCATCTGCTCGGTCAAGCCGGTCGACGGTAGTCGCCTACCGCTGCATTACCACGATGAACACGGCAAATCCCACGTCAGCCTGCGCCCGACCGCCGAGTTGATCGCCCAGGCCGACGATGAGCGCCTGGCCGAAGACCTGCGTTTGTTCTACGTGGCCCTGACCCGCGCCAAACATGCCTGCTGGCTCGGCGTCGCCGACCTCAAGCGTGGCAACAGCAACAGCTCGGTATTGCACCTGTCAGCGTTGGGTTACTTGCTCGGTGCCGGTGCGTCGTTGAGCGAATCCGCCGGCCTCGCGCGTTGGCTGCTGGATCTTCAGGACGGCTGCCCGGCCATCCACTACGCCGCTGTGCCCGACGCCCAAGACATCCTGTTCCACCCGCCGCGCAACACCGCCAACTTGCTCGCTCCCTTGTTGCCTAAGCGCAAGGCCGCCGAGAACTGGTGGATCGCGTCCTACAGTGCCTTGCGTATTGGCGACAGCATGAGTGTCGCCCACCTCGAGGCGCCCGAAAGCCCACAGGCGCAAAAGCTGTTCGATGACGAACGCCTCGATCCCGACGCACCGCGTGAAGTGGCGGCGTCCGGCGCAGACATTCACCGTTTCCCACGCGGTCCGAACCCCGGCACCTTCCTTCACGGTCTGCTGGAGTGGGCCGGGGAAGAAGGCTTCAATGTGACGCCGCAAGCTATCGAACACGCCGTAGGCGCGCGCTGCAATCGCCGCAACTGGGAAGGCTGGATCGTCACCCTCAGCCACTGGCTGGGCCATCTGCTGCAAACGCCGCTGCCGGTGGATAACGACCAGGTCGCGCTGAGCAACCTGCAGCACTACCAGATCGAAATGGAGTTCTGGTTCGCCAGCCATAAAGTCGACGTGCTCGCCCTCGACAAGCTGGTGTGCCAGTACACCCACGACGGCGTCTCCCGTGTCTCAGCCGAACCGGTGCTGCTCAACGGCATGTTCAAGGGTTTTATCGACCTGACTTTCGAACACGATGGCCGCTATTACGTGGCTGACTACAAATCGAACTGGCTCGGCCCCGACGATTCGGCCTACACCCAGGACGCCATGGAACAGTCGATCCTCGAGCATCGGTACGACCTGCAATACGTGCTTTACCTGCTCGCGCTGCATCGTCAACTCAAGGCACGCCTGCCGGACTACGACTACGACCGTCATGTCGGCGGCGCGTTGTACCTGTTCCTGCGCGGCACCCAGGCTGTCAGCCGAGGGGCGTTTTTCACCCGGCCGCCACGGGAACTGATCGAAAGCCTGGACCTGCTGTTCCAGGGCAAGCCCATCCCGCCCAAGGTTGAGCCCGCCTGGGAACAAGGAGTGTTGTTATGAGCCTGTCGCCGTTACCGCTTGAGGCGTTAGCGCCCTTGAGCCGCGCCGCCGACCTGGTGCACCTGCTGGAGCGTTGGGTTGAGCGGGGTTGGCTGCGGGCGTTGGACAAGGCCTTCGTGGGCTTCCTGCACGAACTCGATCCACACGCCGACCCCTTGGTGCTACTGGCGGCGGCGCTGACCAGCCATCAACTGGGCCACGGCCATGTGTGCCTGGACCTGTTCGAAACCCTCAAAGCGCCGGATTTTGCCCTGTCCTTGCCGCCCGAAGGCGACCTGCAAACCGGCGCCATGCTACTGCCGTCGCAGTTGCTCGACGGCCTCGACGGCGCCCACTGGTGCCATGCACTGGCCGTCAGCCCGTTGGTCGCCCTGGCGGTGGACGGCAGCGAATCGGCACACAGCCGTCCCCTGGTACTGTCGGGAAAACGTCTGTACCTGCGCCGCTACTGGACCTACGAGCGACGCATCGACACCGCCTTGCGCCTGCGTCTCGCCACCCAGGAAAGCGTCGCCGCCGATTTGCCCCAGCGCTTGAATGGCTTGTTTGACCAGCCGGCGCCCGATGGCGTGATCGACTGGCAGAAACTCGCCTGCGCCCTGGCCACCCGCGGTGCATTCAGCATCGTCACCGGCGGGCCCGGCACCGGCAAGACCACCACCGTGGTGCGCCTGCTCGCGTTGTTGCAGGCGCCTGCCGTAGAGTCCGGCAGTCCGTTGCGCATCCGCTTGGCCGCGCCTACCGGTAAAGCCGCCGCGCGCTTGACCGAATCCATCAGCCAGCAAGTGCTGTCGTTGAAAGTGCCGCAAAGCGTGAAGGAAAAGATCCCGACCCAGGTCACCACGGTGCACCGCTTGCTGGGCAGCCGTCCGGGCACTCGGCACTTCCGCCATCACCTTGGCAACCCATTGCCCCTGGATGTGCTGGTGGTGGACGAAGCCTCGATGATCGACCTGGAAATGATGGCTAACCTGCTGGACGCGTTACCGCCCCATGCCCGCCTGGTGTTGCTGGGCGACAAGGACCAACTCGCCTCGGTAGAGGCCGGCGCCGTGCTCGGTGATTTGTGCCGCGACGCCGAAGCTGGCTGGTACAGCCCCCACACCCGCCAATGGCTGCAAACTGTCAGTGGCGAAGACCTCAGCGCCAGTGGCCTGCACGAAGACCTTGATGGCAGCCATCCCCTGGCGCAGCAAGTGGTGATGCTGCGCTACTCGCGCCGTTTCGGCGAAGGCAGCGGCATCGGCCAACTGGCGCGCTGGGTCAACCAGCAAAATGCCGAAGAGGCCCGCAAGCTGCTGGCCGCGGGCAGCCACCGCGACCTGTTCTGCGTCAGCCTCAAAGGCGAGCACGACCACGCCCTGGAGCGCCTGGTGCTGGACGGGCAGGGCGACGGCGCCGAGGGTTATCGCCATTACCTCAACCTGCTGCACAGCGCGCGGCCCGCCGTCGACACCCCGCGTGACGACCTCGCCTGGACCCAATGGGCACAACAGCTGCTGCAAGCCTTTGATGCGTTCCAACTGCTCTGCGCCGTACGCAAGGGCCCTTGGGGAGTGGAGGGGCTGAACCTGCGCATCACGGCCGCCTTGCGCAAAGTGCGGCTGATCGAGGGTGATGAGCAATGGTACGAAGGCCGCCCGGTGCTGATGACCCGCAACGATTACGGCCTGGGCTTGATGAACGGCGATATAGGCATCGCCCTCAAACTGCCTGAAAGCGATGGCGGGCCCCAGGTGCTGCGCGTTGCTTTCCCACGTAACGATGGCCAGGGCGGCGTGCGATTTGTACTTCCCAGTCGTCTCAATGATGTGGAAACTGTGTACGCCATGACCGTGCACAAATCCCAGGGCTCGGAATTCACCCACACCGCGCTGATCCTGCCGGACGCGCTGAACCCGGTACTTACCAAAGAGTTGATCTACACCGGTATTACCCGCGCCAAGCGCTGGTTCAGCCTGATCGAACCCCGTGGTGGCGTGTTTGAAGAGGCCGTGCGACGCAAGGTCAAACGCTTGAGTGGGTTGATGCTGGAGTTGGGTCAGGAGCCAGAAATATCTGATGCTGTGCTATCGTTGCGGCATCACCCCGAAAACACCTGAGAGTATCGCTGCATGAACGTGGCCGTCTCGCCTACAGAGCTTGGTTTGAGCTGGAGACGCCTGCTGCTGATGGCGGTTCTATGCCTGCTGGCGCCCCGCGTATTTGCCGAGGCTCCGGGCCCGGCTGACCAGCGCGCCCAGGCGGTCACCCAAGTGGTACTCGGTATCCTCAGCTATGCTCGCTGGCCAGTAGAGCCTGAGCAACTGCGCCTGTGCATCGTCGGCCCGACCCAATACACCGACGACCTGATCAAAGGCACCACCCAGGCCACCGGCCGTCCGGTGGTGGTGCAGCGCCTGCTGGTCGACCACCCCGATGTCGTCAACGCCTGCGATGCCGTGTACATCGGCAAACTCAGCAGTGACGAACGCAGCCGTCTGTTTGCCTCGTTGATCGGCCACCCGGTGCTCAGCATCAGCGAAGGCGGCGACCAGTGCACCGTGGGCAGCCTGTTCTGCCTGCGGGTAGGCGATGAGCAAGTGTCGTTTGAGGTCAACCTCGACTCGGTGGCGCGCAGCGGCGTGCGCATTCATCCCAGCGTGTTGCAACTGTCCCGTCGACGGGCACCTGCGCCATGAAAGTGCGACCGACCCTGCGTTCGGTCATCGGCCGAGGGCACCTGATCCTCGCGCTGATGGCGGTGACCCTGGCCAGTGTGTCCCTGACCCTGCTCGGCGTATTGGCGCTACGGGTCTATGCCGAACATAACCTGCACCTGATCGCTCGCTCCATCAACTACACCGTGGAAGCGGCGGTGGTGTTCAATGACCGCGCCGCAGCCACCGAAGCCCTCAGCCTTATCGCCTCAACCGAGGAAGTCGCCGAGGCCGAAGTATTCGATGCCAATGGCAAGCTGTTGGCGTATTGGACGCGCCCGGAAACCGGGATGCTGTCGCGGGTCGAACTGGAACTGGCGCACGCCTTGCTCGAACAACCCATCATCCAGCCGATCCTCCATCAGGGGCGAACCATCGGCAGCATTCATTTGACCGGCCACGGCGGCAGCCTGCTGCGTTTTCTGCTGAGCGGCCTGGCGGGAATCCTGATCTGCACCGCCCTCAGCGCCTGGGTCGCCCTGTACTTGGCGCGGCGTCTGTTGCGCGGTATTACGGAGCCGCTGCAAAGCCTCGCTGCCGTGGCCCACGCCGCCCGCAGCGAGCGCGACTTCGACCGTCGCGTGCCGCCGGCCCGCATCGCCGAACTGGACAGCCTGGGCAGCGACTTCAATGCCCTGCTCGGCGAGATGGAAGCCTGGCAAAACCACCTGCAAAGTGAAAACGAGACCCTTGCGCACAAGGCCAACCACGACAGCCTCACCGGCTTGCCCAACCGCGCATTTTTTGAAGGCCGCCTGATTCGTGCGCTGCGCAGCGCCGCCAAAGCCAAGGAACAGGTGGCTGTGCTGTACCTCGACAGCGACCGTTTCAAAGAGATCAATGACAGCTTCGGCCATGCCGCAGGCGATGCCGTGCTTGTGGCCGTCGCCGAGCGCGTGCGTGCGCAATTGCGTGAAGATGACCTGGTGGCGCGCCTGGGCGGCGATGAGTTCGCCATCCTGCTGGCACCGCTGTACAAGGTGGAAGACGCCCAGCGCATCGCCGACAAAATCATCGCCAGCATGGACATGCCGATTGTTGTGCCTGGCGACACCCAGGTGTTGACCTCCCTCAGTATTGGTATCGCCATCTACCCCGAGCACGGCGTCACACCCGGCACCTTGCTCAATGCCGCCGATGCGGCGATGTACCAGGCCAAGCGATTGTCCTCGGGTGGCCAGCAAACGGCGGAGTCGGAGAGCCCCGTCGTCAACGTTCAACACAGGAGTTGATCCCTTGTTCTCGACCGCGCGTTTTATGTTTATCACCCTGCTGGTGGCACTGCTCGCCCTTGGCGGCTGCCAAACAGCGCCCCACAAAGGCCTCACCCCGGCGCAAGTCGCCGTGCTCCAGCAACAAGGCTTCGAGCTTACCGATGACGGCTGGGCGTTCGGCCTGTCCGGTAAAGTGCTGTTTGGCAGTGATGTCGAAGCCCTTAACCAACCCAGCACCGACATCGTCCAACGCATCGGCAAAGCCCTGCTGGGCGTAGGCATCGAACGCGTACGCATCGACGGCCACACCGACGCATCGGGCAAGGAAACCTACAACCAGCAACTGTCCCTGCGCCGTGCCAAAAGCGTGGCGACGGTGCTGCAAGGCGTGGGCATGAAAGAAGAAAACATCCAGCTGCGTGGGCTGGGCAGCAGTAAACCGGTGGCCACCAACGACACAGCGGAAGGGCGCACCGAGAATCGGCGGGTGGCGATTGTGGTGATCGCGGACTGAGCCGGCAGTCCGATTTCAATCTGAAATCCAATCAAAATGTGGGAGGGGGCTTGCCCCCGATAGCAGTGTGTCAGCCAGTCCATTCGGTTCTGGCACTCCGCTATCGGGAGCAAGCCCCCTCCCACATTTAACTGCCCGGCGTCATCGCCTGCGTCAAGTCATCCACCACCGCCTTGCCCATCTCACACAGGTAATGCGCAGCCCACGCGTATTGCTCACCGCGCACATCCATGGCGGCTTCCATCGCGAGTTTCTTGGAGTAGAAGAGCAGGGTGGAGGCGTGTTCCAGTGCTTCGCCGATAGGCATGCCGGAATTGACGCGGAACAGCGGTTTTTGGTTTTCGCCGTAGTCGCCGAAGGTGACTACGCCGAGGGTGGTGAGGGAGGAAAGGGGTGGATCGGGGACGATCTTGGACATGGTTTTTCCTTAGGTTAATAAGTAGAAACCGCCACGGCACGTCGCTAAACATGGATAGGTGGCAGCTGTACGCAGGTTAGCGAACCGGTAACCTAGGGAACCCGGTAGACCCAAAGGTCTCCCGCGTACAGCCGCCATAACACGATAAGGCCGGCAAAAGCTACCGGCCAAAAGAGTTGAGGAAGTCGTACCTAAGTTTCTCGGGTCGCTAAACCCAGTCGCTGTTATGCAGCGCCCCGAGGAGGCTAGACACTCAAACCCTAAGGCGCAATAGGGTGGAGATTCTCTAGGAAACGTCCTGCAATTTAAAGGGAATCTTCGCAGGTGGCCTTTTCGATCCGCCAACGATGATTTCTCCTCGCAACTTTGTGCATCTCACCTACGGCCTTCGCGAATAACTGGACGCAATTTTAGAATCACCAAGAGAAGTGAATTACCCCGAATTCTCTAGATGCCCTGAAATCTTAGTTATAAAGGTATCTACAAAGAGAAGAGGAAATTCAGAAGCGCCCTATAACGAGCGCTAGCATTTGAAATTATCGCTTATACGAGTTTCGAAGAAAGCTGCGTGGCTGAGGAGCAGGGAGGAATAAATCCTCGCTTCTCAATTTAAAATCGGTGTTACCCTTTTGTAACCCTCAGTCGAGGCCGCATTAAGCAAGTCTGTTTTGTAGTCTCGCATCAATTGAAGAACTTCATCAACTAGTTCGCCGAACTCCTTGCTTGCCAAGTCCATATATTCTCCATGAGCCACCTTGTTGCGTCGATTTACTAGGCTTTCATCAATAAGGTTGAATTTCGTTGAGTACTGTTCTATATCGATGTCTAGTGAGGTGGCGATGTTGGTGAATACTTTTGATGTAAGGTTCGACTCAGTATTAATGGCTGAAGACATTTGCATATGTGCGGGCTCCCCTAATTCAGATAGGATGAAGTCAAAGGCTTTGATGTTTGGGCCAGCTTTCCGAGAGTCGGATAACATTTGTAGTTTGCCTTTTAGCCCAAAAACTGCAAAGCAGCTTTTTAATTCTCGATAGGTGTGACCTCGATGATGAACAAAATTTAAGTATTGCTCGGAGGATGCCTTTATAAAACCCTCCCAGTGCGCATAAACGAGTGTTACTCCTGCGCGTATGAAGAATTTTTTTTCTGGACTGCCGCCTTTTGAAGCAACTCTGAAGGCACCGATCTCTTTCACTCGCCAGCCCATTTCCGAGTCCAGAGCATCTTGTAATTGGTCTAATGTACGGATATCTGGCATCGATAGTGGCTCACGGTTTCAGCAGGTCAGCTGCGATCGGCAGTAGTCGTGACAAGCGTGTGGTACCTCTGATACCAGCGCCAGAGTATTTGTTGAAAATTGGGTTATCCCAGAGGTTTTTCGCTGCCTGCTGGATAAAGTCATTTCTTTGTTGTTGTGGTAATAATTCTAGTTCGCCCACGTTGTGGGAGACGCCGGTCGACATTACCTCGAATACTGACATTAGGAACATGCCCCCAAAGTCGCGCCCATTCCAGCGCTTGAACGCGGAAGTGCCGAGCGCTTCGGACAAAAATTTAAATGTTTTGTTGAATATTGCGGTTTCGCCATTCATGTCAAAGGCTTTATCTGTAGCCATTTTCATCAAAGCATCATCAAGATACTCGTGAACATCCATGCCACCTTTATAAGGCACATATCTGAAGGCGAAGAAGCGGAGCGCCAACTCCACTCCTGCTTGTGAGTCCAGTGCCGTTTTCGTTTGACCAGTAGTCTCAACGAATTCTTGATTATTTGAATTTTCCATAAGCCAGTTATAGAAGTCTCTATTTAGCGAGACTGCAATGCTATTTCTGACCTCTTGCTCCGTCAAGCTGGCGCCGCCAGTATTCAAACGTTGAAAAAGTTCAAATTTCGCAGAAACGTCACTATCGGACTTTAGAATTTCGACTCTTACCCTCGCGCGTTTGATCTCAATCTGCAACGGCTGACTTAGACCGTCGTCAGCACCAATCGCTGATTCCTTCCATTGCTTCCCATTAAGGCTTGGCAGGAAGCGAGTGCCGTTAAGAACCAGTGTACCTAACTCCCCTGCGCGCTCCCCCTTAAGATCGCCTGTGAGCTGGAGAACCGTCGAGAGGCGTTGTAGTCCATCGATTAGCTCCCACACCCCATTCTCATCTTGGTATACGAAAATGGGTGGGATCGGGATCCCAAGGATGAGGGATTCGATGAACCGGGTTTTACGTTCGTCGTCCCAACGAAAAAGTCGCTGAAAAACAGGATCAATCACTAACTCTTCATCTTTATAGAGATTGATGATTTCGCCGAGAGACATCTCGTAGCCGTCGGTGATCACTTTTTTTCGAGCAGTTTGAATTTCGTCTGACAAAGCCATAATTTCTCCCGATGTCGGCGTATTGGCCGTTTAAAACTTTTAATGAATGAGCCGCACCATGATGCGTTGTGTTGCAGCTGATGGTCGAGGGCTTATACATTCAAGATTACTATTTGCCGAATGTCCATGTGATTGAATTCCGTGTGTTTGAGTACGGTTAATCCGCGAACGTGATCTCCCGCGTCTCCCCCATCAACAACCCCCGATTCTGCTCCGTCACCTCGCGGATGTAATCCCACAACAACGTAATCCGCTTCAACTTCCTCAGATCCTCCCGGCAATACATCCAAAACTGGCGAGTAATTGAAATCTGCTCCCCCAACACCGGCAGCAACCGTGGATCCTGAGCCGCCAGAAAGCACGGCAATATCGCCATCGACCGCCCTTGCTGCGCGGCCACGTACTGCGCAATCACGCTGGTACTGCGCAAACTCGCGCTGGCGCCGGGCACTACGTTGGCCAGGTACAGCAACTCCGAACTGAACGCCAAATCATCCACATAGCTGATAAACGGATGCTCGGCCAAATCGGCCGGGCGTTGGATGGGCGGGTGTTGGTCGAGGTATTCCTGGGTCGCGTACAGCTGCAGTTTGTAGTCACACAGTTTGCAGCACACGTAGGGCCCGTGTTCCGGGCGTTCCAGGGCGATGACGATGTCGGCTTCGCGCTTGGACAGGCTGATGAAGTGGGGCAGCGGCAGGATGTCGACCGATATGGCCGGGTAGGTGTCGACGAAGTGGCTCAATTGCGGGGTGACGAAGAAGCTGCCGAAGCCTTCGGTGCAGCCCATGCGCACATGGCCGGACAGCGCCACGCCGGAGCCGGATACCTGCTCGCAGGCCATGTGCAGGGTGCTTTCGATGGACTCGGCATACCCCAGCAAACGCTGGCCTTCGGGGGTGAGGACGAAGCCGTTGGTCCGGGATTTTTCGAACAGCAGGGTACCGAGCGACACTTCCAATGAGCTGATGCGCCGCGACACGGTGGTGTAGTCCACCGCCAGGCGCTTGGCAGCGACGCTGGCCTTGCGGGTGCGGGCCACTTCGAGGAAAAACTTCAGGTCATCCCAGTTCAGGGAGCCCAGTGATGTGATGTTTTTTTGCATATTGGACCGGCTTTTATGTGCGTTCTTATTAGAGATTTGCACATCTATACTCCAAAAACAGTCCGAACGCCTCATTTCCCAAGGCGGTTTACGCGCCTTGTCTCTGTATAAATATAAAAGTTGGAGACCACATGAACGCATCTGCCGATATTTCCGTGCAACAGGTCAAGTTGCTGATCAAGGGTGAGTGGGTCGAGTCCAAGACCACCCATTGGCAAGACATCGTCAACCCGGCCACCCAGCAAGTGCTGGCCAAAGTCCCGTTCGCCACCGCCGATGAAGTCAATGCCGCCATCGACGCCGCTCATCAAGCCTTCCAAACTTGGAAGCTGACGCCGATCGGCGCCCGCATGCGCATCATGCTCAAGCTGCAAGCCTTGATCCGCGAACACTCCAAACGCATCGCCGCGGTCCTCAGCGCTGAGCAGGGCAAGACCATTGCCGATGCCGAGGGCGATATTTTCCGTGGCCTGGAAGTGGTGGAGCACGCCTGTTCCATCGGCACCCTGCAAATGGGCGAGTTCGCCGAGAACGTCGCCGGTGGTGTCGACACCTACACCCTGCGCCAACCCATCGGCGTATGTGCCGGCATTACTCCGTTCAACTTCCCGGCGATGATTCCGCTGTGGATGTTCCCGATGGCCATCGCCTGCGGTAACACCTTCGTCCTCAAACCGTCCGAACAGGATCCGCTGTCGACCATGCTGCTGGTGGAGCTGGCGCTGGAGGCTGGCGTGCCGGCGGGTGTGCTCAACGTGGTGCATGGCGGCAAGGATGTGGTGGATGCGCTGTGCACTCACAAAGACATCAAAGCCGTGTCCTTTGTCGGCTCGACCGCTGTCGGCACTCACGTCTACGACCTCGCGGGCAAACACGGCAAGCGCGTGCAGTCGATGATGGGCGCCAAGAACCACGCCGTGGTGCTGCCGGATGCCAACCGTGAACACACCCTCAATGCCCTGGTCGGCGCCGGTTTCGGCGCGGCGGGCCAGCGCTGCATGGCCACCTCGGTGGTGGTGCTGGTGGGCGCGGCCAAGCAATGGCTACCGGACCTGAAAGCGCTGGCGCAAAAGCTCAAGGTCAACGCCGGTAGCGAAGCGGGCACGGATGTCGGCCCGGTGATCTCCAAGCGCGCCAAGGCCCGCATCCTGGAGCTGATCGAAAGCGGCGTGAAAGAAGGCGCCAAGCTCGAGCTGGACGGCCGCGATATCAAGGTGCCGGGTTTCGAACAAGGCAACTTCGTCGGCCCGACCCTGTTCTCGGGCGTGACTACCGATATGCAGATCTACACCCAGGAAGTCTTCGGCCCGGTGCTGGTGGTGCTGGAAGTCGACACCCTCGACCAGGCCATTGCGCTGGTCAACGCCAACCCCTTCGGCAATGGCACCGGCCTGTTCACCCAGAGCGGTGCGGCGGCGCGTAAATTCCAGAGCGAAATCGATGTGGGCCAGGTCGGCATCAACATCCCGATCCCGGTGCCGGTGCCGTTCTTCAGCTTCACCGGTTCCCGTGGCTCCAAGCTCGGCGACCTCGGCCCGTACGGCAAGCAAGTGGTGCAGTTCTACACCCAGACCAAAACCGTCACCAGCCGCTGGTTCGATGACGACACGGTCAACGATGGCGTCAACACCACCATCAACCTGCGCTGATTCGGGAGACGACCATGAAGATTGCATTTATCGGCTTGGGCAACATGGGCGCGCCCATGGCCCGCAACCTGATCAAGGCCGGCCATGCGCTGAACCTGTTCGACCTGAACCAGGCGGTACTCAAGGAACTCGCCGAACTGGGCGGCAGCATCAGCGACTCGCCGCGTGACGCCGCCCAAGGCGCCGAGCTGGTGATTACCATGCTGCCCGCCGCCGCCCATGTGCGCAGTGTCTGGCTGAATGAGGACGGTGTTTTAGCCGGGATCGGCAACGGTGTACCTGCGGTGGATTGCAGCACCATCGACCCGCAAACCGCGCGCGATGTCGCCGCTGCTGCCGCCAAGCACGGCGTGGTGATGGCCGATGCACCGGTCTCCGGCGGCACGGGCGGCGCCCAGGCGGGCACCCTGACCTTTATGGTCGGCGCCACCCCGGAACTGTTCGCCACCCTGCAACCGGTGCTGGCGCAGATGGGCCGCAACATCGTGCATTGCGGCGATGTGGGCACCGGCCAAATCGCTAAGATCTGCAACAACCTGCTGTTGGGCATCAGCATGGTCGGCGTCAGTGAAGCCATGGCCTTGGGCGACGCGTTGGGCATCGACACCCAGGTGCTGGCCGGGATCATCAACAGCTCCACCGGGCGCTGCTGGAGTTCCGACACCTACAACCCATGGCCGGGCGTGATCGAAACCGCGCCGTCCTCCCGAGGTTATACCGGCGGGTTCGGCGCCGATTTGATGCTCAAGGACCTGGGCCTGGCCACCGAAGCCGCTCGCCAGGCCAAGCAACCGGTGATCCTCGGCGCCGTGGCCCAGCAGTTGTACCAATCGATGAGTCAGCGTGGGGAAGGGGGCAAGGACTTCTCGGCGATTATCAACAGCTACCGCAAACCCGAATAATCTTGTAAGGGGACCTACTGTGGCGAGCGGGCTTGCCCCGCGTTGGGCTGCGAAGCAGCCCTAAAGGAAAACGCCGCGATCTTCCTGGAAGATCGCAGCGTCGGGTTCAGGGCTGCTGCGCAGCCCAACGCGGGGCAAGCCCGCTCGCCACAACAACGTCAAAGTTGCCCGCTTTGGAAGTGGCTCAAGCAAACACAAAATACTTACGCACCGTCTCGACCACTTCCCACGTCCCCTTCATCCCCGGCTCCACCACGAAAATATCCCCAGCGCGCAGATGGATCGGTTCCATCCCCTCAGGCGTGATCACGCAGTAGCCTTCCTGGAAATGGCAGTATTCCCACTTCACGTATTCCACGTACCACTTACCCGGGGTGCAGATCCAGGTACCCATGATTTTGCTGCCGTCTTCGCTGGTGTAGGCGTTGAGGTTGACGGTGTGCGGGTCGCCTTCGAGCTTTTCCCATTTGCAGGCATCCAGGACCGGCAGGGGGTGAGTGTCGCGCAGTACGGTGATGGGCTTGGACATGATGACTCCGAGGCAGGGAATGGAAAGATGCACCCTAAGGCCTTGGGCGTTGCGCCAGTGGTCTGAACTCGACATCGGGATGCCCAGAAGCGCAGGTGAATGCGACTCCTCAGGCCATGTGCAGTCAATGTGGCAGCTCCACTGTGGCCTGGCGACACTTCTGAGCGTAAATCCAGCATTTCCTCGCAGTAAGTGCGAAAGATTTCCCACTTGGCGCAGGAATTCGCAAGAAAATTCGCAGCTGGCCCTCGTATCATTCATCCCAGTAACCGCCGAGAGCCTTTAAATGAACCCAATAAAAACGTGGTGGGACATCAGCCCGCCCTTGAGCACGGCGACCCCGACCTGGCCGGGCGATACGCCGTTCCAGGAAGAGCGTGTGTGGCAGTTCGGCCCGGAGTGCCCGGTTAATGTCGGGCGCATTACCTTGTCGCCGCACACCGGCGCCCATGTGGATGCGCCGCTGCATTACAGCGCGGACGGTGCGCCGATTGGCGAGGTGTCGCTGGATGTCTACATGGGCCCGTGCCGGGTACTGCATTGCCTGGACAGCGGCGCGCTGGTACAGCCGCATCAATTGGAAGGGCGTGTGGATAACCTGCCGGAGCGCGTGCTGTTGCGTACTTATCCACAAGCACCGCTGACCGAATGGGATTCGAACTTCACCGCCATCGCCCCACAAACCATTGAGCTGCTGGCCAGCCTCGGTGTGCGCCTGATTGGTATCGACACGCCCTCGCTGGACCCGCAACAGTCCAAGACCATGGATGCCCACAACACCGTGGCGCGGTATGGCATGGCGATTCTCGAAGGCATCGTGCTCGATGACGTACCGGAGGGCGACTACGAACTGATCGCCCTGCCGCTGCGTTTCGCCAACCTGGACGCGAGCCCCGTCCGTGCCATTCTCCGACCGCCCAAGGAGCCCACGCGATGAGCCAATGTCCTTTCTCTGCCGACTACCAGCCACCGGAAGAATGGCATAACGCCGAACTGAATTTTTCCGAGTCCATGAGCTATGGCGACTACCTGGACCTGGGCAAAGTGCTCAGTGCCCAGCACCCGCTGTCGCCGGACCACAACGAAATGCTCTTCATCATCCAGCACCAGACCTCCGAGCTGTGGATGAAACTGATGCTCCACGAACTCAAGGCCGCCCGCGAACACGTGCGCCTGGGCGAGTTGCCGCCGGCGTTCAAGATGCTGGCGCGGGTGTCGCGGATCTTCGATCAACTGGTGCACGCCTGGGCTGTGCTGGCGACCATGACGCCATCGGAATACAAGGCGATTCGCCCGTTCCTTGGGCAGTCGTCCGGGTTCCAGTCGTTCCAGTACCGCGAGATCGAATTTATCCTCGGCAACAAGAGCCCGGCGTTGCTGCGGCCCCATGCCCATCGGCCTGAGTTGTTGCAAGAGTTGCAGGTAGCGATTGCCACACCGTCGCTGTATGACGAGGCGATCAACCTGATGATCAAGGCCGGCCTGGCGATTGATCCGAAACGTGCCGAACGCGACCCGACGGCGGCGACGGTTCACGATGAGTCGGTGGAGGCGGCGTGGCGCGAGGTGTATCGCGACCCGAGCCGGTATTGGGACTTGTATCAGTTGGCCGAGAAGTTTATCGACCTGGAAGATTCTTTCCGCCAATGGCGCTTCCGGCATGTGACCACGGTGGAGCGGATTATCGGCTTCCAGCCCGGCACCGGCGGCACCGAGGGCGTGGGTTACCTGCGCAAGATGCTCGACACGGTGCTGTTCCCCGAGCTGTGGCGAGTGCGTTCCACGCTGTAAACGCAATCAAATGTGGGAGGGGGCAAGCCCTCTCCCACATGGATATTACTGCGCAGCGGCTACCGCTTTCGTCTTACTCACTCGCAACCGGTAGGCCACATAGATAATCCCCACCCAAACCGGCATCGCATACACCGACTCGCGAATACCCGGGATCGCCAGCATCACGCTGATGATCATCAGCATGAACGCCAGGCACAGGTAGTTGCTGAACGGGAACCAGAAGGTCTTGAACGACGGCGTCACGCCTTGCTCGCCCATGGCTTTGCGGAACTTGATATGGGTGATGCTGATCAGCGCCCAGTTGATCATCAGCGAGGCAACCACCAGCGCAAACAGTAACTCCAGCGCACTCTTCGGCGCCACGTAGTTGACCACCACGCACAGCATCGTCACCAACGCCGAGATCGCCAGGGCCCGCAGCGGCACGCCTTGCTTGTTGAGCTTCATCAGCGCTTTTGGCGCATCACCTTGCTCGGCCAGGCCGAACAGCATGCGGCTGTTGCAGTACACGCCGCTGTTGTACACCGACAGCGCCGCGGTCAGCACCACGAAGTTGAGGATATGGGCGGCGGTGTCGTTGCCGATCAGCGAGAAGATCTGCACAAACGGGCTGCCGCTGTAGGCATCGCCCGACGCGCCGAGGGTTTGCAGCAGTTGGTCCCATGGGTACAGCGACAGCAGCACGGCCAATGCACCGACGTAGAAAATCAGGATCCGGTACACCACCTGGTTGATCGCCTTGGGGATCACCTTGCGTGGCTCACTGGCCTCGGCGGCGGTGATACCCACCAGCTCCAGGCCGCCGAACGAGAACATGATGAAGGCCATGGACATCAACAGCCCCATGCCGCCATTCGGGAAGAACCCGCCGTGGCTCCACAGGTTACTGATGGAGGCTTGCGGGCCGCCGGTGCCGCTGAACAGCAGGTAGCAACCGAGCACGATCATGCCGACAATCGCCACCACCTTGATGATCGCAAACCAGAACTCGGCCTCACCGAAGAACTTAACGTTCAGGGTGTTGATCAGGTTCACCGCGACAAAGAACACCAGTGCGCTGACCCAGGTCGGGATCTCCGGCCACCAGAACTGGATGTACTTGCCCACCGCGGTCAGCTCGGCCATGCCCACCAGCACGTAGAGTACCCAGTAGTTCCAGCCGGCCAGGAAGCCCGCGTAACCGCCCCAGTATTTGTGCGCGAAATGGCTGAACGAGCCGGCCACCGGTTCTTCGACGATCATCTCGCCGAGTTGGCGCATGATCAGGAACGCGATGAAACCAGCGATCGCGTAGCCCAGGATCATCGACGGCCCTGCCGACTTGAGTACCCCGGCCGAACCGAGGAACAGCCCCGTGCCAATCGCCCCTCCCAAGGCGATCAACTGAATATGCCGGTTCTTCAGGCCACGCTTGAGGCCTACCGGGTTAACCATGTCATCCGCCATTAACGTTCCCTTCTACTTGTTTTTCTCGGGGTTGATTGCACGCCGCATCCGCCCCTCAGAAGTGCTGAGGAGTCAGATATTACTCTGCGTAAACTTTTCGTAATACAGCTGAACGCCATCAAGTGCCTGATCCGCCAGCCATTGTTGGATGGATTCGACCCTCGGCGGGGGGCCGCACACGTACATATCCACTTCTTCATCTCGGCACCGGGGGATCGGCACCTGACCACGCAGATCAACCTGCCGGATGACCCGTACCTGCATGATGATTTTGCCTACGCGACGCGGGACGAATTGATCGCCGAGATTCGCTTCAGCGACGATCAGCAAATGGCGCGGGAGTTTGGCGTGGAAGGGCGGTTTGCGCAGATTGATTTTGACGTTGAGTTGCAGGTGACTGACGCGCCGGTAGAGCAAAAACGCATGCAGCGGGTCCACGCCCTCTCCCACATTTGACGGATGGTGCTGCTCCTATTTGCGAACGACCAGATCAAGCACCTCATCCCGATCCTTGATCTTCTGCAACACAATCTCCGAACGGATATCCATCACCCCCGCCGTGCGGTTCAGGTGGTTCACGATGAAGTCGGAAAAGTGCTTGAGGTTGCGCGCCTGCACGCGCAGCACATAGTTGCTGGCGCCGGTGATCACGTACGCGCTGGCCACTTCCGGCCAGCCTTGCACCTTCTTGATAAACGTCTCATGCCAATCCTCCACATCCTGGCGCAATGACAGGTGGACGATAGCCTCCAGCTCAATCCCCAGTTGCTCTGCATTCAATACCGCGCGGTAGCCGCTGATGATCCCTTCGCTCTCCAGCAGACGTAAACGGCGCAGGCAGGCAGAGGGCGACAACGCGACTTTTTCCGCCAGTTCCTGGTTGCTGATACGGCCATCCTGTTGCAGGAAATGCAGCAGGCGCAGGTCGGTGGCGTCAAGGATCATGATTAGAATAAATCCGTGTGTTCAGGGGTTAAATTCGAATTTCCTACAGCTTAATTAGCCTGTTACCCACCACTTTGCACGAAAATTCTCCAAATCTTCGTTCATTATTTGGTCCGTCTTCACGATAAAAACCAGGATCGCCCATGACCTCCCGAAGCCGCTGCCAAACCCTCGACGCCAGAGACCCGCTGGCGCCCCTGCGCCATCAGTTCGCATTGCCTGCGGGCGTGATCTATCTCGACGGCAACTCCCTCGGCGCGCGTCCGGTGGCATCGCTGGCAAGGGCACAACAGGTGATTGCCGAGGAATGGGGCAATGGCTTGATCCGCAGTTGGAACAGCGCCGGTTGGGCTGACTTGTCCCAGCGCTTGGGCAACCGCCTGGCACCGCTGATCGGTGCGCGCGCCGGTGAGGTGGTGATCACCGATACCACCTCGATCAACCTGTTCAAGGTGCTCAGCGCCGCCTTGAGCGTGCAGCGCCAACGCGCGCCTGCGCGCAAGGTGATCGTCAGCGAAGCGAGCAACTTCCCCACCGATTTGTACATCGCCCAGGGCCTCGCCGAGTTGCTGCAGCAGGGCTATTCCCTGCGTCTGGTCAACAGCCCGGATGAGCTGCCCGAGGCCATCGACGGGGATGTGGCGGTCGTGATGCTTACCCACGTCAACTACAAGACCGGCTACATGTACGACATGCCGGCGCTCACCGCCTTAAGCCATGAATGCGGCGCGCTGAGCATCTGGGACCTGGCGCATTCGGCAGGCGCGGTGCCGATCGACCTGCACGGGGCCGGTACTGACTATGCGATTGGCTGCACCTACAAATACCTCAACGGCGGCCCAGGCTCCCAGGCGTTCGTGTGGGTCAGCCCAGCGTTGGTGGACCTGGTGCACCAACCGCTGTCGGGCTGGTTCGGGCATACCCGGCAGTTCGCCATGGAATCCAGCTACGCGCCGAGCGCCGGCATCGCCCGCTACCTGTGCGGTACCCAGCCGATCACTTCGCTGGCGATGGTGGAATGCGGGCTGGAGATTTTTGAACAGACCGACATGGCCAGCCTGCGCAGCAAATCCCTGGCATTGACCGACCTGTTTATCGAGCTGGTCGAAAGCCGCTGCGCCGCCCATGACCTCGTGTTGATTACTCCGCGTGAACACGCCCGGCGTGGCAGTCATGTGAGCTTCGAACACCCTGAAGGCTATGCGGTGATCCAAGCCTTGATCGCCCGCGGCGTGATCGGTGATTACCGCGAGCCGCGCATCATGCGCTTTGGGTTTACGCCGCTGTACACCAGCTTCAGCGAGGTGTGGGACGCCGTGGAAATCCTCGGTGAGATTCTCGATAACAACACTTGGGACCAACCCCAATTCAAGGTCCGCCATAGCGTTACCTGAATAAACGCCGGAGAAAATGTGGGAGGGGATCTGTGACAACAGTTAGACAGGGCAACCCCAATAATAAAGGGGCACACCACGTGACCATGCCAGACAACGGCTTTGCCGAGATCACCCCCCGCGAACTGGGCTGGTGCTGATGGGGGCGGTGATGATCACCACGTACTTCACCGAGGCGTTCAAGATGACCCGGGTGTTTGGCGTGCCGTTCCTGCTGATCCTGTCGGCGGTGTATTACGGGTTTTTCCGCGAGGGCAGGGCCAAGGCGTCGAACAAGGCCCTGGCGTAACCCGGCAGTTGTTCGAACGAGCGCGCGCATAACAGCAGCGTTCGGCGAGCCCACTCTTCCTGCAACGGTTGGGCAGTGAAGGGGTGTGGCGCTGGCCAGCGCGCCAACGCCGCCTGGGGCACGATGCCCAGGCCGGCGCCGCGGGCGACCATGCGAATCAGCCCGTCAAAACCCTCGGCGCGGATGCGCGTCTGCACACGAAAGCCTGCATGCAGTGCCTGTTCTTCCAGGTACACCGAGAGTGCGCTGGCGGCGCCCAGGCCCACGTAATCGTATTGCAGACTGTCGACAAAGCTCACCTTGCCGTTTGCCAGGGGATGGTCGCGCGGCATGATCAGCACCAGTGGGTCGTCGCGAAACGGCAAGGTCTGCAAGCCGTGGGTGTCCACCGCGTCGGAGATGATCCCCAGCTCCGCCGTGCCCTGGCGCAAGGCCTGGGTAATGCGCAGGCTGGGCAATTCCTGCAGGTCGATATCGAGGTTGGGGTGTTCGCGCAGAAAGTCCGCAAGCAGTTCCGGCAGGTATTCGCTGAGCGCGGTGGTGTTGCACAGCAGGCGCACCTGGCCTTTGACGCCGTTGGCGTATTCCGCGAGGTCCTGTTGCAGGTGCTCGGCCTGTTGCAACAGCAGCCGGGCGTGACGGGCCAAGGCCTTTCCCGCCGGTGTGGGGGTGACGCCGCGACGCCCACGGTCGAGAAAATCGATGCCCAATGAGGCCTCCATCGCCCGGATGCGTGCACTGGCGGCGGCCAGGGATAAATGACTGCGGGCCGCGCCGGCGGTGATATTGCCGGTGTCGAGGGTGTGCAGGTAGAGGCGCAGGTCGATCAGGTCAAAGTGCATGGCGGATTGCTCGGGGGACTGGACTGGCGACATCAGCCTCACGCAAAACAAGAGGCTGCCTCAGTATATGGCGAATTTCCGAGCGCATCGAAAAGTCGCACACTTTGCCCATGAATACCTTCCTCGCGTTCTACCAAAACCTCGGCCCCGCTCTTACTTTGCTGGTGATCGGCACCTTCCTGCTGGCCGGTACCGTCAAGGGCGTCATCGGCCTGGGCCTGCCTACCGTGGCCATGGGCATGCTCGGCCTGGCTATGTTGCCGGCGCAGGCTGCGGCGTTGCTGATCATTCCGTCGACGGTTACCAACCTGTGGCAATTGGCATTCGGCGGGCACCTGGGGGCTTTGCTCAAGCGCCTGTGGCCGATGTTGCTGCTGATTTTCCTCGGCACCGGATTGGGCACGTTGTGGCTGGGGATGGGCGGCGGGCAATGGGTGGTGCGCGCGCTGGGGGCGGCGTTGCTGGCGTATGCACTGAGCGGACTGTTCCTGCCCACGTTCGAGGTCAACGCCAAAACCGAGCGCTGGCTGGGCCCGTTGTGTGGGTTGATCACCGGCATCATCACCTCGGCCACCGGTGTGTTTGTGATTCCGGCCGTGCCGTACCTGCAGGCGCTGGGTTTGAATCGCGATCAACTGGTGCAGGCGTTGGGGCTGTCGTTCACGGTATCGACCCTGGCGCTGGCCGCCGGCTTAGCCTGGCGCGGTGCGTTGGGCGGCGGTGAAATCAATGCATCGTTGCTGGCGCTGGTGCCGGCGCTGCTGGGCATGTGGCTGGGCCAGGTGGTGCGCCGACGCATCAGTGCAGTGTTGTTCAAGCGGGTATTTTTTATCGGTATGGCACTGCTGGGCGGGCATCTGCTGATCGCTGGTTAACAATTCCCGATGTATTCGTGCTTTTGGGTCAAAGGTATTTTGCCCGGTGGCCGCTTATTCCGAAGGGCCGAGGTCGATAGTCTGCGTCCAGACATTTTCAACCTTCTGGATGCCTCCCATGAAAAAAGTACTCCTGCTCAACGGCGGCAAAAAGTTCGCCCACTCCGATGGCCGCTACAACACCACCCTGCATGACACCGCCTTGGCGGTATTGGACCGAGGCGGTATCGATGTCAAAGTCACCCATATCGACGAAGGCTACGACGTGGCCGAAGAGGTCGCCAAATTCCTCTGGGCCGACGTGATCATCTACCAGATGCCCGGCTGGTGGATGGGCGCGCCATGGATCGTCAAGAAGTACATCGACGAAGTCTTCACCGAAGGCCACGGCAGCCTGTACGCCAGCGATGGCCGCACCCGTTCCGACGCCTCGCAGAAATACGGCAGCGGCGGCCTGGTCCAGGGCAAGCAATACATGCTGTCGCTGACCTGGAATGCGCCGCAGCAAGCCTTCGACGACCCGACTGACTTCTTCGAAGCCAAGGGCGTGGACGCGGTGTACTTTCCGTTCCACAAAGCCAATGAGTTCCTCGGCATGACCGGCCTGCCGACCTTCCTGTGCGTGGACGTGATGAAGCGCCCGGCCATCGAAGCCGACGTGGCGCGCTACGAGCAGCATCTGGCGCAGGTGTTCAACCTCTCGGTGTAAGCTGCTGTGAACCGATAACGAGGACCGCCTGTGAAAGCCCGATCCGATGAGCTGCAGATCTTCGTCAGCGTGATTGAGTGCGGCTCGATTTCCGCGGCGGCGGAGCAGGTCGGGCAGACGCCGTCGGCGGTCAGCCGCACGCTGTCGCGCCTGGAAGCCAAGCTTGAGACCACGCTGATCAACCGCACCACGCGGCGCATGGACCTGACCGAGGAGGGCAAGTACTTCTTCGAGCAGGCCAAGCTGATCCTGGCGCAGATGGACGAGCTGGAAGAGCGCCTGTCGTCACGCCAGAAAAACCCCACCGGGCGCCTGCGCATCAATGCCGCCGTGCCCTTCATGCTGCATGGGATCGTGCCCTACATCGCCGAATTCCGGCGTTTGTATCCAGAGATCCAGCTGGAGTTGAACAGCGATGACCTGATCATCGACCTGCTGGAACAGAGCACCGATATTGCGATTCGCATCGGTGCCCTGGCCGACTCCACCCTGCATGCGCGATCCCTGGGTTGTACGCCGCTGCATATCCTCGCCAGCCCCGACTACCTCAAGCAGTACGGCACGCCGACGACGGTCGCCGAGTTGGCCGATCACACCTTGCTGGGCTTTACCCAGACCGAAACCCTCAACCACTGGCCGTTGCGCCATGTGGAGGGTGACCGCTGGCTGATCCAGCCCAGCGTGGCCGCGTCCAGTGGTGAAACCCTGCGCCAGTTGGCGTTGGAAGGGCAGGGCATTTGCTGTCTGTCGAACTTCATGACCTCCGAAGACATCAATGCCGGACGCCTGGTGCCGGTGCTGGAGGCGTTCAACAGTGGGTATCGCCAACCGATCCACGCGGTGTTCTACCGCAACTCGCAATTGGCGCTGCGCATCCAGTGCTTCCTGGACTTTATCCAGGCCAAGCTGGCGCGGTATGCCTGCTGATTCGTGACCGTCGCGCAAGAGTGAATTGGGCGGTGCGGGCTTATTCGTCAGGGATGAGTCCGTAACAATGGACCCATCACTTACCCCGTCAGGAGCACTCTCCATGCACGTATTCATTACCGGCGCAGCCGGCTTTATCGGCGGTTCCATCGCCACTGGCCTGGTCAAGGCCGGTCACAGCGTTACCGGCCTGGTACGCAACGCCGAGCAAGCCGCTGAAATGACCGCCCAGGGCATCAACCCGGTGATCGGCACCCTCGACGATGCTGCTGTGTTGACCGAGCAAGCGCAGAAAACCGATGCAGTGATCAATGCCGCGAGCAGCGACCATCGTGCCGCGGTGGAAACCCTGCTGGCCGCGCTGAAAGGCTCGAACAAGCCATTCCTGCACACCAGCGGTTCGAGCATCGTCGGCGATGCGTCGGGCGGTAAGGCCAGTGATGTCATCTACTTCGAAGACAGCCTGCCGGAACCGACCGTCGACAAGGCCGCGCGCGTGGCCATCGACCAGCTGATTCTGGCGGCGGCAAAAGACGGCGTGAACTCAGCGGTGATCTGCAACACCCTGATCTACGGCCACAGCCTGGGCGTGAAGCGCGACAGCGTGCAACTGCCGCGCTTGCTCAAGCAGGCACGCAAGAGCGGTGTGGTGCGCCATGTCGGTACCGGGCAGAACATCTGGTCCAACGTGCACATTGAAGACGTGGTGGCGCTGTACCTGCTGGCACTGACCAGGAACGTGCCGGGGACGTTCTACTTTGTGGAAAGCGGCGAGGCCTCGTTTATCGACATGACCACGGCTATCGCCCACGCCCTGGACCTGGGCCAGCCACAGGATTGGTCACTGGCCGAGGCTGAAGCCGAGTGGGGCTATGAAATGGCCAACTATGGCCTGGGCTCCAACAGCCGCGTGCGCGGCAAGCATGCCCGCGAGTTGCTGGGCTGGGCGCCGAAGCGCACGTCGGTGGTGGAGTGGATTCGCGACGAGATGGTCTAAGTTTTCTGTCTTTTACGTGTGGCAAGCCCCAATGCCGGTCAGTCAAGGAGCAACACTGTCCCTGTGGCGAGCGGGCTGGCCTTAAAAATCTGGCCCCACCGGGCTCAATTCCGTACCATTCCCCGCCTTATCCCCCGCAATGCCCTGGTACCTCATGAACCTCACTCGTCTGCGCGCCGATGCCCTGGCCGGCCTCACCACGTCCTTTGCGCTGCTGCCCGAATGCATCGCCTTTGCCCTGGTGGCTCACCTCAACCCGCTGATGGGGCTCTACGGCGCCTTTATCATTTGCACCCTGACCGCCTTGTTCGGCGGCCGGCCCGGCATGGTGTCCGGGGCGGCAGGCTCGATGGCGGTGGTGATCGTCGCGCTGGTGGTGCAGCACGGCGTGGAATACCTGCTGGCCACGGTGCTGCTGGGCGGGCTGATCATGGTCGCGTTCGGCCTGTTACGCCTGGGCAAGCTGGTGCGCATGGTGCCGCACCCGGTGATGCTGGGGTTCGTCAACGGCCTGGCGATCATCATTGCCCTGGCCCAGTTGGAGCATTTCAAGAACGGTGAAAGCTGGCTCAGCGGTATGCCGTTGTACGTGATGACGGGCCTGGTGCTGGTGACCATGGCCATCGTCTACCTGCTGCCACGCATCACCCGCGCGGTGCCGCCGGCCCTGGTGGCGATCCTTGGCGTGGGCCTGGCCGTGTACCTGCTCGGCCTGCCGACCCGTACCCTCGGTGACATGGCCCACATCGCCGGCGGCCTGCCGACCTTTGCGCTGCCGCAGATCCCCTGGACCCTGGAAACCCTCGGCATCATCGCCCCTTATGCGTTCCTGATGGCCATGGTCGGCCTGCTGGAAACCCTGCTGACCCTGAACCTCACCGACGAAATCACCGAGACCCGTGGCTACCCCGACCGCGAAAGCGTGGCCTTGGGCGCGGCGAATATGCTCTCGGGCCTGTTCGGCGGCATGGGCGGTTGCGCAATGATCGGGCAAACCGTGATCAACCTCAGCTCCGGCGGGCGCGGGCGTTTCTCCGGGGTGTTCGCCGGGGTGATGATCCTGCTGTTTATTTTGTTTCTGTCACCGCTGATCGAGCGGATTCCGCTGGCGGCGCTGGTGGGGGTGATGTTTGTGGTGTCCCAGCAGACCTTCGCCTGGGCGTCGCTGCGAGTGATCAACAAGGTGCCGCTCAATGATGTGCTGGTGATTATCGCGGTGACGGTGATCACGGTGTTCACCGACCTGGCCACCGCCGTACTGTGCGGCATCGTGATCGCGGCGCTGAACTTTGCCTGGCAACAGGCCCGTGAACTGTATGCCGATGAGCATCTGGAGGCGGACGGCAGCAAGCTTTATCGCCTGCATGGCACGTTGTTCTTTGCCTCGACTACGCCTTTCCTGAACCAGTTCGACCCAGCCAACGACCCGGCCCACGTGACCCTGGATTGCCGTCACCTGAGCTTTGTCGACTACTCGGCGATTGCCGCGCTGATGACCCTGCGCGAGCGCTACAGCAAAGCCGGCAAGCATCTGCGCGTGCTGCATTTGTCTGAGCGCTGCAAGAAGTTGCTCAAGCGGGCACGGGTGCATCACGACTGATTTTTCATGGCCCGACCAGGTCTTCCAATTCCTGGGCGCGGGTCTGGGTCATGTCCAACACGCAGCCGGTGCCGTTGACCTGGTCGATGGTGCCACCGGTGGCGGAGCCGGCGAAGGCGCAATTGGCATCACGGTATTTGATCCACAGGCGCTGCAGGTCCTGCAGTTGCTGTTTACGTGTGCCTTCCTGGGCGGCGAGGGCGGTCTTGTAGGCCCGGTTCAGGCGCGCGTCCTGCACCTTGGTTTCCTTGACGTTGCAACCGACCATGTCGGCGGTAGTGTTGGCGCCGTCCATGCATTTTTTCAGCGCCGCGTTGTCGGCGGCAGCAGTACCGCACACGGTGAGAAGCAGGGCGCCGGCGGCGAGTGTGGTGCGAATCATGCTCGATTTTCCTGGCATCAGTGGATGTGCATTCTATGACTCAAGCGTGTTCGTTGAGTTTCCAGCCTTCTCTGATCTTCATGTAAGAACACCCCCCGAATTTTCATGCGCGGCCCTTGGGCATACCCCAACGCGACAGCGCTTATCCGTGGGCGAAAGTTACTTTCATAACGTTTGAAAATACGCCTCGGTAATGATTTATGAGTTTCACAACCAACTCGACGTGACCCTTTCCGAGGAGTACCGCATGGCCGCATCACCGGGCTTCGGGCTGTTGGCATACGCTGCCATCGCCATCATTGCGTTGATCGTGCTGATCGCACGTTACCGGCTCAACCCGTTTATCGTCATTACCCTGGTGTCCATCGGCCTGGCGCTGATGGCCGGGATGCCGGCAGACACCATCATGGGTTCCTACGAGGCGGGCGTCGGCAAAACCCTGGGGCATATCGCCCTGGTCGTGGCGCTGGGCACGATGCTCGGCAAGATGATGGCCGAGTCCGGTGGCGCCGAGCAGGTGGCGCGCACGCTGATCAACCGTTTCGGCGAACGTAATGCCCATTGGGCCATGGTGTGCATCGCGTTCCTGGTGGGGCTGCCGCTGTTTTTCGAAGTGGGCTTTGTGCTGCTGGTGCCAATCGCCTTTACCGTGGCGCGGCGCGTGGGGGTGTCGATCCTGATGGTCGGCCTGCCGATGGTCGCCGGCCTGTCGGTGGTGCATGCGTTGGTGCCGCCACACCCGGCGGCGATGATGGCCGTGCTGGCGTATAACGCGTCGGTGGGGCAGACCGTGCTCTATGCGATCCTCATCGGTATCCCGACGGCGATCATTGCCGGTCCGCTGTACGCCAAATTCATCGTGCCGCACATTCACCTGCCGGCGCAAAACCCGCTGGAACGCCAGTTTATCGAGCGTGAACCTCGCGAGCGTTTGCCGAGCTTTGCACTGACCATGGGCACTATCCTGTTGCCGGTGGTACTGATGATGATCGGTGGCTGGGCCAACGTGATTTCCACCCCGGGCACCGGCTTCAATCAGTTCCTGCTGTTTATCGGCAACTCGGTGATCGCGCTGCTGGTGGCGACCCTGGTGAGTTTCTGGACCCTGGGCCTGGCGCAGGGCTTCAACCGCGAGTCGATCCTCAGGTTCACCAATGAATGCCTGGCGCCGACCGCGAGCATCACCTTGCTGGTGGGCGCGGGTGGCGGTTTGAACCGGATATTGGTGGACGCTGGCGTTACCAACGAAATTCTAGGCCTGGCGCATGCCTTCCACCTGTCGCCGCTGGTGATGGGCTGGTTGTTCGCTGCGTTGATGCGGATTGCGACGGGCTCAGCCACGGTGGCCATGACCACGGCTTCGGGCGTCGTAGCCCCGGTCGCCCTGGGCCTGGGTTATCCACACCCGGAATTGCTGGTGTTGGCCACTGGCGCGGGTTCGGTGATCTTTTCCCACGTTAACGACGGCGGCTTCTGGCTGATCAAGGAATACTTCAATATGACGGTAATCCAGACTTTCAAGACCTGGACCGTGCTGGAGACTTTGATTTCGGTGGTCGCCTTCGGTCTCACTTATGGTCTGTCCTGCATCCTGTAAACCGGAGACCCCATGGACATCCTCTACCAGATCCGCGCCCGCCAGGATTCCTTCAGCGCCGGCGAAGGGCGTATCGCCAGGCTGATGCTGGAGGATGTGGGCTTTGCCGCCTCGGCCAGCCTGGAAGAGCTGTCCCAACGGGCCGAGGTCAGTACCGCGACCTTGTCGCGTTTTGCCCGCAGTGTCGGTTGCCGGGATTTGCGCGACCTGCGCCTGCAACTGGCCCAGGCCAGCGGCGTCGGCAGCCGCTTCCTGGACCCGGCGGGGTTGCCTGAACAGTCGGCGTTTCACCGGCAGATTCTCGGCGATATCGAGGCGACGTTGCGCCAGCACTTGTCGGGTTTCAGCCAGGCGAGTTTTGTCGATGCGGTGAACCTGCTGGGCAAGGCGCGGATGATCCACGCGTTCGGCATGGGCGGGCCGTCGAGCCTGTGCAGCGATGAATTGCAGGTGCGCCTGGTACGCCTGGGCTATCCAATTGCCGCCAGCCACGACCCGGTGATGATGCGCGTCACGGCTGCAACCCTGGGGCCGGAACATGCGCTGATCGTCTGCTCGCTCACCGGCCTCACTCCCGAATTGCTCGATGTGGTCGCCCTGGCCCGCAACTACGACGCGCGCATCGTCGCCATCACCCTGGCCGACTCACCCCTGGCGCAGTTGGCGGATGTGCTTCTGCCACTGCAACCGGCCGAAACCAGCTTTATCTACAAACCCACGGCGGCGCGCTACGGCATGCTGCTGGCCATCGACCTGCTCGCCACCGAGCTGGCGCTGGCCCTGCCCGACGACAACCAGGAGCGCCTGCGCCGGATCAAGCTGGCCCTCGACGATTATCGCGGCGGTCCTGACAGCCTGCCGCTTGGAGATTGATATGACGTACGACACGCTGATTCGCCAGGCGCTGATCATCGATGGCAGCAACACCGAGGGTTATGTCGCCGATGTGGGGCTGCGTGACGGGCGCATCGAGACGATCGGCGACTTGTCGACGGCGGCGGCCGTGCATGAAATCGATGCGACTGGCCGTGTGCTGGCGCCAGGCTTTATCGACGTACACACCCACGACGACACGGTGGTCATCCGCCAGCCACAGATGCTGCCCAAGCTCAGCCAGGGCGTGACCACGGTGATTGTCGGCAACTGTGGCATCAGCGCCTCACCGGTGAGCTTGCGCAGCGATCCGCCGGACCCGATGAACTTGTTAGGCAGCGCTGCGGCGTTTGTTTATCCCCGTTTCAGCGACTATCGCAGCGCCGTTGAAAGCGCTCATCCAGCGGTCAACGTCGCGGCATTGATCGGCCACACGGCGCTGCGCAGTAACCACATGGACGACCTGCATCGCACCGCCACTGCGGCTGAAATCGCCGCCATGCGCGTGCAGTTGCACGAGAGCCTTGAGGCCGGCGCCCTCGGTTTATCCACAGGCCTGGCCTACGCCAGCGCGTTTAATGCCGAGACCGATGAGGTGCTGCAACTGAGTGAAGAGCTGACGGCCTTCGGTGCGGTGTACACCACGCATTTGCGCAGCGAATTCGAACCGGTGCTGGAGGCGATGGACGAGGCTTTTCTGATCGGCCGGCACGCACAGGTACCGGTGATCATTTCCCACCTCAAATGTGCGGGAGCGGGGAACTGGGGGCGTAGTCCGCAGCTGTTGGCAGCGTTGGAATCGGCGGCGAAAACCCACCCGGTGGGGTGTGATTGTTACCCCTACGCGGCCAGTTCTTCGACCCTTGATCTGAAGCAGGTGACCGACGCGTTTCGCATCACGATTACCTGGTCGACGCCGCACCCGGAAGTGGGTGGGCGCGACTTGCAGGACATTGCCGGCGAATGGGACGTCTCCCTGATGGACGCCGCCCGTCGTCTGCAGCCTGCGGGGGCGGTGTACTACGGGATGGATGAGGCGGATGTGCGACGCATCCTCGCGCATCCGCTGTCGATGGTGGGGTCGGATGGCTTGCCTGAGGATCCGTTTCCACACCCACGTTTGTGGGGCGCGTTCCCACGGGTGTTGGGACATTTCAGCCGGGATGTCGGGTTGTTCCCGCTGCATACGGCGGTGCACAAGATGACCGGTTTGTCGGCGGCGCGTTTTGGGTTATCCGAGCGTGGTGAAATTCGTGAAGGGCATTGGGCCGACCTGGTGTTGTTCGACCCGTTGCGGGTGCGTGATGTGGCGGATTTCAAGGCGCCGCAGTGTGCGGCAGAAGGGATTGAGAGCGTGTGGGTCAATGGCGTGCAGAGCTACAGCAATGGGCAGGCGAACACTCAGCGAGCAGGGCGTTTCCTGGCGCGCAGTGGCGATTTGCGGCAGGGTTTCAAGTGGGAGTCGGGCACCTGACGGGGTGCTGCCAAGTCGAATAGCGTTTCAGAATATGGCCAATTAGCGCTTACAAAAAGCGAATTGAGATTGTGTAGTCGCTCTCTAAGATGGGCCCCCCGTTTACTGGAGAGTCCGTATGACCACTCAATCTGCTGGTTCCAGTCATGTTGGCAGTCTTCTCACTCCACTCGCCGGCGTCACTCGTAGCGCAAGCGTTGTTCCAAGCATCAATGCTGTCGCGGCGTTTCCTTTTCCCCGTGACACGATCAAAGGCTGGATCCAGGAAAAAGTCTGGAACTTGACCAATCAATGGATCGACCCCGACAAGGTTTACCTGCATCAATTCTCGCCCGCAGACAGTACCCATGCCGGCAGCGCTGTGACGGGGTGGGAACATCACGGGGCACCCCTGTCATCCATGACGCTCACCGAAGCTGTCGCCAGTGATTTTTTCTCGGCGGAACGCTACGGTACTGCCGGCAAGGCTCAGGCGGTGGCGCATTTCCTGTCTTCGAACACCAGCCCGTTTTCGTTGTTTCACAGCGAAAGCGTTCCGGACTTTTTCGGCCGGCTGGGCCGATTAATTCTTGATCGAACGGGGCCTGGCTACCTCTATTCGAAGATTCATGATGACGTGCCTAGCGCCAAGGAGACATGGCGTGATCTGGATTCAGTCTATGGCCTTTATCTGGACGGCCCGCGCAAGGGGACATATGACGCAGACAACCAACTGCGTATGAAACCCAGTGAACTGCTGAGCCTTGTGCGCGAGGGTGATTTGCAGAAGAAGGTAATCGCCAAGCTGGACGATTTCTGGACACAGCACGGCAGCGAGTGGCGGATGCTGGCGAAAAACCAATTTGTGCTGGAGGCGCGTGCCGCGCGGGCCCTCAACCAAAAGGACCCCGACCAGGGCCTGAGCCTGCAAGCCTATACCCATCTCATGAGGGCGGCGGTACCCAATGTGCCACTTGAGGGGCCGGTATCGAAGACACAATTGCAGGCAGAGGCGACGCCGGATCCGGATACCAAAGTGTTTTGCTTCGACATAAATGGCTATAAATCCAACGATATATTGCGGTTCGTGTCCAAAGACGACACTGAAACCTTGTATGTCCCCGGTGGAAAACCCGCCCTGCTGACGTTCAAGAACCGTGCTGCGGTGGAACAATGGGTGCTTGAACAGAGCAAGGAGCCTGCCAAGGCCACGGCATTGGCGGAGCATTTCGCACTTCGCGATCGCCAACAGGGTGTATTTGGTGCCCTGAGTGTCAATGGTGTGGACGGTACCCTGAAAAAAATCGGTGCCGGCGTCATGGTGGCCAATGCGAGCCATATCAATACCCTGGATTTCCCTATCGGCGCAGACGTGTTTTCCTTCATGGCCAGCCAGACACGCCAGCGCATCAACAACGATGCCGACACCGAAATGAAGTCCAATGCCGAGGTGTACAAAGCTGATGCACTGGGTTTGTTGCAAGCCGGAAACGCAATATTCTCCATCCCCATGGCATTGCTTGGGCCGATCGGTATCGCCGTAGGCGCTACCTCATACGGGGCGCAGGTGGGGATGGAAATTGACCAGGCCGTTGAAGGCGACACCCAGGCTGAGCGCGAAAGCGGCTTGCATGCCGCCGCGATGGACGTAGCGACCATGGCGTTTTTCCATGCGCTGGGCAAGGCCGGCCCCTCCACCGGCGACCCCGCCGCCGAAACGGCCGCGCAGTCGACCGCGGGCGACGCCGCCGGTAAACCCTTTTTCAATTATCGACGGGTGAACGGGAAGATCGGCGTGCTGATGAGTCCGACTCAACCAACTCGATTACCCGAAGCGCCAGAGGGGGCGGTGAACCCTCTATGGGATTCGTCCATGGAAATATACCTGCGGCCGGGAGCCAAGCGTCCGCTGGAACAGCCACGCTACGAGGTCGTGGAGGCGCCACCGCCCACGCCCAAAAGGCCAAGAGTTGACGCGCCGGAAAGTGAGCAGTCGGCAGATGAGGCTTCGCCCTCTTCCGTTGCATCGGATGCCACGTCATCCGGGAATTATGAGCCGTATGACGATGACAGCGTCCTCAAGACCAACCCGTTCAAGGCCAATGTCAACCTGCCTGTCGGTGGGTATTTCAACGGTCGTGGCATGATCGAACGCACCGATGTAGCGAAGTTGTATCGCGTCGAAAAGGCCGACCGCGTAGAGCGTCGAGGCGATCCGCAGAATTATGGTTTTCGGGACTCGAATTTCTTTTCCGGTCCCGAAAAAATGATGGATGGCAATGTCGTGGTGGCCTCCCGCTCCAAGGCGGCGGCAATGCAATTTGGCGACACCGAATTTAATGGCCAATACCACCTTTACGAAATCGAGAGTAAAGGTCTTCCGGTCGTCTCGTTTAATGAAAACATCGAGGCAAACCCGCAGTTTGTGGAAGCTCGTCAGTGTGTGGCGCCAGGTACCATTGAGCGTTTGCGCAACGAGGGACGCCTGGAGGAGTTTGCGGACAATGCCTACAAGTTCGATGAAGTGCATGTGGATAATGATCGACTGTCGAGCGCAATGATCACCCGAATTTCCCACGGTTGATGGTGTTCACTTTGGATACTTATTGGGCTAGGGTGATCGCTTGCCAACAGCGAGTGCTTCGCCCGTGGAGAGTCATATGAACTTAGGAAAAGTCACCCCCATCCTGCGGATTTTCGATGAGGCCAAGGCGCTGGAATTCTACGTCGACTTCCTGGGTTTCAAGGTCGATTGGCAGCATCGCTTCGAGGCGAATTTCCCGCTGTACCTGCAGGTGTCGTTGGGAGAGTGCGTACTGCATTTGAGCGAGCACCATGGCGATGCTTCGCCGGGCGCGGCGGTGCGGATCCAGGCGCAAGGGGTGGACGCGTACCAGCAGCAATTGCTGGGCAAGGATTACCGTTACGCCAAGCCTGGGGTTGAGGAAACGCCTTGGGGATCGCGGGAGATGAGCATCAAGGATCCGTTTGGGAATCGTGTGGTGTTTGTTGAGGAAGGCGAGGGCTGAGAGGCAAATCGCAGGCAATAAAAAACCGCCTTGTCAGGCGGTTTTTTGCAATCCCAGTTTGCGGCTGGGGTTGCTGGGCGAGGGAGCAAGCGTCCTCGCCACAGTGAGAGCGGTGTCTTAAACCCGGAAGTGGCTGACCATCTGCTGCAACTGGCTACCCAAGCGCGCCAGTTCCACGCTCGATTTCGCCGTTTCATCGCTCGCGGTGGCGGTCTGCTCGGACACATCACGCACATTCACGATACTGCGGCTGATCTCTTCGGCCACGGCGCTTTGTTGTTCGGCGGCGGCGGCGATCTGCTGGTTCATCGACTGGATGTTCGACACCGTGCGGGTGATGTTTTCCAGTGACACACCGGCCTTGCGCGTCAGTTCGACACTGCTGTCGGTGAGGCTGCGGCTGTTGTTCATCACGTTGGCAACTTGCTGGGTACCATTCTGCAAACCGGCGACCAGGCCTTCGATTTCCTCGGTGGATTTCTGCGTGCGCTGGGCCAGGCCACGCACTTCGTCGGCGACCACGGCAAACCCACGACCGGCTTCACCGGCACGCGCCGCTTCAATCGCCGCGTTGAGGGCCAGCAAGTTGGTTTGCTCGGCCACAGCCTTGATCACGTCCATCACGCTGCCGATCTTGTTGCTCTCTTGTTGCAGGTGCGCCATGGCGTCGGTGGAACGCGCCACTTCGGCGGCCAGGCGTTCGATCTGGGCGATGGCCTCGGCTACCACTTTGTCGCCTGCACGGGCTTGGCCATCGGCATCGGCGGCGGCCAGGGAGGCTTGCTCGGCGTTGCGGGCGACTTCCTGCACGGTGGCGGTCATTTCGTGCATCGCCGTGGCGACCTGATCGGTCTCGATCTTCTGGCTGTTCACACCGGCGCTGGTCTGCTCGGTGACGGCCGACAACTCTTCGGCGGCGCTGGCGATCTGGGTCACGCCGTCGCGAATACCGCTGATCAATTCACGCAGGGTCGTGCCCATGCGCTGAATACCTTGTTGTAGTACGCCCAGCTCATCGCGACGGGTGACCTGGATGTTGTGGCTCAGGTCGCCGGAAGCGATGCGTTCAACCACGGCCAGGGTTTCCTGCAGTGGACGCGTGATCTGGCGGGTGATCACCAGTGCCGCGACGATACCGACCAGCAGTGCCAGCAACGTGCTGATCAACTGCAGGCTACGGGCCTGGGCGCTTTCGGCGTCGCGACGGTCCAGCTGGATGTCGTACAGCTTGTCACTGATTGTGACAATGTCGGTACCTTGGGTGGTCATTTCGGCACGGGCAGCCACGATGTTGGCGTTGGCGGCCTTGTAGTTCTGTACGGCGCTGCGATAGGCGCCAAGGGCGGTTTCCAACGAGCTCAGGGCGCTTTGCTGGCTGGCGCCGAAGGCGGCGCTGAGGCCTTTCAAGCCGCTGATAGCTTTTTCGATTTGTGCGGCAGCGCGGGCTTCGGTATCCGGGTTGACGTTGCCGGTGTAGCCGCGCACTTCGTAGCGGGCCAACTGGAACTGCATCTTGGCGTCGGCCACGGCCTGGAACTGGGCAAGGTGCTCCGAGCTGTCAGGCATTTGCTTCACGCTGGTTTCCAGTGCGTCGATTTGGGCGTTGGCGATGTCGGCCTTGTCGCCCATCACCTGGCGAGAGGCATTACCGTTACGGTAAGCCTCACGCATTTTGTTCAGGGATTGCTGATAAGCCGTGATGATGGCTTTCTGCTCGTTGAGCAGCTTGACGTTTTCCGGGCTCTTGAAGCTATCCAGGAGTTTCTGTTGCTGGGCAGTGAAGGCATCCAGGCTGGTCTGCACGTTCTGCGCCACGGCTTCATCGCCGTTGGCCAACATGTATTGCAGACGCACGATGCGCAGTTTGGTCAGTGATGCGTTGAGCTGGGTGATGTCGCTCATCCAGTTGCTGCGGTCGATCAGGCCGCCCAGGCTGGTCCAGCCGGTGAGGGCCAGGATCGAGGTGAGGACCAGTACCAGGCCGAAGCCCAGGCCCAGTTTGAGGTTGACGCTGATGTTACCGAACCAGCTGTTCATCTAAAGCTCCGCAAAGGTGATATCTGTCTGCTGGACGGTGTTGTTATTGGAGCCAGCCAAAGTGTGTAGCGCTGTATCGGCGACGAGAGGGGAATCTGAAGTGCTTTTATTGCGCGTGCGACGAAGGGTCGCGATCCCGGTGCCGCGCTACCGTGGAGGGCTCATCATGAGCAGGTCTTGTGTGCTAGTCTGCTGGCCCTTTTAGTTCAGGGCGGCGCGCCAAACACTGTTTCCAGTGCTGCCCTACAGCGGAGCCTCTTCATGTCCGAAGTTAATCTGTCCACCGACGAAACCCGCGTCAGCTACGGTATCGGCCGTCAGTTGGGCGACCAACTGCGCGACAACCCACCGCCGGGTGTGAGCCTGGACGCGATCCTGGCTGGCTTGACCGACGCATTCGCCGGCAAACCAAGCCGTGTTGACCAAGAGCAAATGGCTGCCAGCTTCAAGGTCATCCGCGAAATCATGCAAGCCGAAGCGGCTGCCAAGGCTGAAGCGGCCGCAGGCGCTGGCCTGGCTTTCCTGGCTGAAAACGCCAAGCGTGATGGCATCACCACCCTGGCTTCCGGCCTGCAATTTGAAGTGCTGACCGCCGGTGACGGCGCCAAGCCGACCCGTGAAGACCAGGTGCGCACCCACTACCACGGCACCCTGATCGACGGCACTGTGTTCGACAGTTCCTACGAGCGTGGCCAGCCGGCAGAATTCCCGGTCGGCGGCGTGATTGCCGGCTGGACCGAAGCCCTGCAACTGATGAATGCCGGCAGCAAATGGCGCCTGTACGTGCCGAGCGAATTGGCTTACGGCGCTCAAGGCGTTGGCAGCATTCCGCCGCACAGCGTTCTGGTATTCGACGTCGAACTGCTCGACGTTCTGTAAGACCTGCTGGTTACCTGTGGGAACGCGTCCGTTCGTTCCCACAGTGTTTTGCCGGGGTGCTCATGGATGGAATTTGCCATTGAGCTCCGTCGCCGGGCGCAGCGCTCGGGCATAGCAGAATAGAAACAGATTGCGCACCACTTCCTTCAGTACTCCAGGTTCACTCGAACTCAGGCCGTTGACGTCCAGGTCGCCCTGATCCTGCAATTCATTCAGCGCTTCTTCTTCCAGCACAGCACAGACTTCGCCGGTTTCCCGATGGAGGATGCGCAGGTAAGGATGTGGGCGGTCGAGCCAGGCATCTATCAAATAAGTCATGGTTACATCTCCTTGATGGGGTTCAATGAGAATAATTCTTATTCGTAGAATAGCAAGTGCCTATTGGCAGTTTCCTGGTTTTTCTGTGTGGATATTGAGAGGGGTCAACGGGCAGGGCAAAACGCCATCCCGCGCGGGCGCGGGATGGATGCAGCAGGTTCAGACTTTGCGCACGAACTCGGACTTGAGTTTCATCGGGCCGATACCGTCGATCTTGCAATCGATATCGTGGTCGCCGTCGCACAGGCGGATGTTCTTGACCTTGGTGCCGACCTTCACGACCAGGGACGTGCCCTTGACCTTGAGGTCTTTGATCACGGTGATGGTGTCGCCGTCCTGCAGGACGTTGCCCACAGAGTCTTTCTTCACGGTTTCATCGCCGGCCACTTCGGCCTCGCCGTTGGCGGACCACTCATGGGCGCATTCCGGGCAGATCAGCTGGGCGCCGTCTTCGTAGGTGTATTCGGAATTGCATTTTGGGCAGGGTGGCAACGTGCTCACTAAAGCTCCTTAACGGTCAGGATGGCTAAAAGTCGCACATTATATAGGGAATTGGACCAAGGCAGGGCGCGGTCTTGGATGGGTAATACAAACTAAATGTGGGAGGGGGATTGTCCCTTCCCACATTAGTCCGCGACTGCAAGTATTTTAGTGCGTACGTGCGACCGCAAACTCGCTCAGCTCAACCAGGGCATCCCGGTATTCGCTGGCTGGAAGGGCTTCCAGGCACTTGATCGCACGCGCGACGTAGTCACGAGCCAGTTGTGCGGTGTAGTCCAGGGAGCCAGAGGCTTCCACAGCCTCACGGATGCTTTCCAGGTCTTCGATCCCGCCTTTCTGGATCGCCTTGCGCACCAGCGCCGCCTGTTCCGGCGTGCCTTCGCGCATGGTGTAGATCAGCGGCAAGGTCGGTTTGCCTTCAGCCAGGTCGTCACCAACGTTCTTGCCCAGGGTTTCGGCATCGCCACGGTAGTCGAGCAGGTCGTCCACCAGTTGGAACGCTACGCCCAGATGGTCACCGAAGGTACGCAGGGCTTCGGCCTGTTCGGCGGTCGCGCCACAGAGCGCGGCGGCACTGTGTGTGGAGGCTTCGAAGAGCATCGCGGTCTTGCCGCGAATCACTTCCATATAGGTTTCTTCGGTGGTGCTGGCGTCGCGGACCTTGGACAGCTGCAACACTTCGCCTTCAGCAATGATGCGCGTGGCCTGGGAAAGAATCTTCATCACCGGCATCGAGCCCAGCTCGACCATCATTTCGAACGAGCGCGAGTACAGGAAGTCACCCACCAGCACGCTCGGGGCATTGCCCCACATCGCATTGGCGGTCTCGCGGCCACGGCGCATGCCGGACATGTCGACCACATCGTCATGCAGCAGGGTCGCGGTGTGCAGGAATTCGATGGTGGCGGCCAGCAGGCGCAGGTCATCGCCTTCGCGGCCCAGGGCCTTGCCACACAGCAACACTAATAAAGGACGCAGGCGTTTACCGCCCGCCGACGTAATGTAGTCGCCAATTTTGGAGACCAGCGGCACTTTAGACGTCAGCTGCTGCTTGATGATGCCGTCGACGGCGCTAAAATCGTCCGCGACCGCGCGGTAGAAAGCTTGGGGTTGCATCAGCGACAGTCGCTCCAGAAGGGTTGCGCGGCATGCTAGGACCCTGACCCCGTAGTGTCAAGGCGCGGCCAGTCACCGTGAAAGCTACTGCGCTCGGTAATCCTGCGTCAAAAACAGGCTCGGAATGCTCATTTACAACCAGTAAACTCCGCTTCCTCGCCTGTTTTTTCCTTGTCTTCCCTTCGCTCGCTACGCTTTCACGGCGACTGGCGGCCTCTTGCAACACCCATTTACCTTGCGTACAATCGCGCACCCTGAACTTCCTGGGCAGCACCTGCCTTACGCAATTGCATTCGGGACGTCCATCCCATGCAGCCATGCCAGCCAATACCTCTTCTTATAAAGCGCTGGGTGAGCAGGATTATCGGAGAAATACCATGTCGTACGCAGTAATTGTTACTGGTGGCAAGCAATACAAGGTCGCCCCAGGTGAATACCTGAAGATCGAAAAACTGGAAATCGCTACCGGCGAATCCGTTACCTTTGATCGCGTTCTGTTGGTCGCCAATGGCGATGACGTGAACATCGGCGCTCCAGTTGTTGCTGGCGCTACCGTTGTGGCTGAAGTGATCTCCCAAGGTCGTCACGATAAAGTCCGCATCATCAAGTTCCGTCGTCGTAAGCACCACATGAAGCGTATGGGCCACCGCCAGTGGTACACCGAGATCAAAATCACCGGTATTCAGGCTTAATTTCAGCCTAATTCCTCACTAGGAGAATTGACTCATGGCACACAAAAAAGCTGGTGGTAGTACCCGTAACGGTCGCGATTCAGAAGCCAAACGCCTTGGCGTTAAGATGTATGGCGGCCAGAAAATCATTCCGGGCAACATCATCGTGCGTCAGCGCGGCACCCAATTCCACGCCGGTTACGGTGTTGGCATGGGTAAAGATCACACCCTCTTCGCGAAAATCGAAGGCGTGATCAAGTTTGAAGTAAAAGGCGCGTTCAACCGCCGTTACGTGAGCGTTGTCGCCGCTTAATTGCGCGATCGCTGGAAAAGCCCTGTCTTGCGACGGGGCTTTTTCGTTTGTGGAGTGAGTCTCTTGCAAAGCTGTTTGTAATGGGCTCAAGCAGCTGGATTTGCGGCTGTTGATTGAGGTCCCTGCGCTCATTTTTGCAAGAGTCTTATGTCTTGGTTTCTTAAGCTCGTCCATGCGGCGAGAGGCGTTTTGTTATGAAGTTCGTTGATGAAGTTTCCATCCGAGTAAAAGCAGGCGACGGCGGTAACGGTTGCATGAGTTTCCGTCGCGAAAAATTCATCGAAAACGGTGGCCCTAACGGCGGTGATGGCGGTGACGGCGGTTCCATCTACATGATGGCCGACGAAAACCTCAACACCCTGGTCGACTACCGTTACACCCGGCACTTCGATGCCGAGCGTGGCTCCAACGGCGGCAGCACCGACTGCACCGGTAAAAAAGGCGAAGACCTGGTACTGCGTGTGCCGGTCGGCACCACGATCATCGACTCCGCCACCCAGGAAGTGATTGGCGACCTGACCAAGGCCGGCCAGAAGCTGATGGTTGTGCAGGGCGGCTGGCACGGTCTGGGTAACACCCGATTCAAGTCCAGTACCAACCGTGCACCGCGCCAGACCACGCCGGGCAAGCCGGGCGAGCAGCGCGACCTGAAGCTGGAAATGAAGGTACTGGCGGATGTGGGCCTGCTGGGCCTGCCGAACGCCGGCAAAAGTACCTTCATCCGCTCGGTATCGGCCGCCAAGCCGAAAGTCGCCGACTACCCGTTCACCACCCTGGTGCCAAACCTGGGCGTGGTCAGCGTCGACCGCTGGAAAAGCTTCGTGATCGCCGATATTCCTGGCCTGATCGAAGGCGCCTCTGACGGCGCAGGCCTGGGGATTCGCTTCCTCAAGCATTTGTCCCGCACCCGTTTGCTGCTGCACCTCGTCGACATGGCGCCATTGGATGACACCAGTGCACCGGATGCCGCCGAAGTGATCGTCAGCGAGCTGACCAAGTTCAGCCCGGCCTTGGCCGAGCGTGATCGCTGGTTGGTGCTGAACAAGTGCGACCAGATCCTCGAGGAAGAGCACGAGGAGCGCGTCAAGGAAATCGTCGATCGCCTGGAATGGACAGGTCCGGTCTACGTGATCTCGGCTATCGCCAAAGAAGGCACCGAGCGCCTGACCCGCGACATCATGCGCTACCTGGAAGACCGCGCCGACCGCCTGGCGGCCGACCCGGTGTTCAAGGCCGAACTCGCCGAACTCGATCAGCAGATCGAAGACGAGGCGCGTGCCCAGCTGCAAGCCCTGGACGACCAGCGTGCCCTGCGCCGCAGCGGCGTGAAGTCGGTCCATGACATCGGCGACGATGATTGGGACGAAGAAGACGTGGATGATGAAGACGGTCCGGAAATCATTTACGTGCGCGACTGATCCGTTGCGATAAACTTGAACGCCGCTCCCTGGAGCGGCGTTTTGGTATCCGGGTATAACGTTATGGGCGGCGCTGGGTCGCGCGGCCCTCAATCTAAGGTTGAAGATGATGCGGAGCAAAGTGACAGGTGCGCAGCGCTGGGTCGTAAAGATCGGAAGTGCGCTGCTGACAGCAGATGGCAAAGGTCTGGATCGCGCAGCCATGAGCGTCTGGGTCGAGCAGATGGTGGCCTTGCATGAAGCAGGTGTCGAGTTGGTGCTGGTGTCGTCCGGGGCGGTTGCTGCCGGGATGAGCCGCCTCGGCTGGACCGCGCGACCCAGCGCGATGCACGAACTGCAAGCCGCCGCCGCCATCGGCCAGATGGGCCTGGTGCAAGCCTGGGAATCCAGCTTTGCCGAGCACGGCCGCCATACGGCGCAGATCCTGCTGACCCACGACGACCTGTCCGACCGCAAGCGCTACCTCAACGCCCGCAGCACCTTGCGTGCACTGGTGGAGCTCAAGGTCATCCCGGTGATCAACGAGAACGACACCGTGGTCACCGACGAGATTCGTTTCGGCGACAACGACACCCTGGCCGCGCTGGTGGCCAACCTGGTGGAGGCTGACCTGCTGGTGATCCTCACCGACCGCGACGGCATGTTCGACGCCGACCCACGCAACAACCCCGATGCCCAACTGATCTACGAAGCGCGCGCCGATGACCCGGCGCTTGACGCCGTGGCCGGCAGCGTCGGTGGTGCCCTGGGCCGTGGCGGCATGCAGACCAAGCTGCGCGCGGCACGTTTGGCCGCGCGTTCCGGGGCTCACACCATCATTGTCGGTGGGCGCCTCGAGCGTGTGCTGGATCGCCTCAAGGCGGGCGAGCGCATCGGTACGTTGCTGTCGCCCGAGCGCGGCATGCTGGCGGCGCGCAAGCAGTGGCTGGCCGGTCACCTGCAAACCCGTGGCACCCTGGTGCTCGACGATGGCGCAGTGTCGGCGTTGTCCCAAGGCAACAAAAGCCTGCTGCCGGTGGGCGTCAAGCTGGTGCAGGGCAGCTTCCGCCGTGGCGAGATGGTGGTATGCGTGGCGCCCGACGGTCGTGAGATCGCCCGCGGCCTGGCCAACTACAGCGCCTTGGAAGCGCAGAAAATCATTGGACAATCGTCTGAAGCGATTGTCGGACTATTGGGTTACATGGCGGAACCGGAACTGGTTCACCGCGATAACCTGATCCTGGTCTAAACAAAGGGAATACACGATGCGCGTGATGAAGGGATTGCTCGGCCTGCTGCTGGCCATGCCACTGCTGGCCTCGGCCGAAGAGATTGGCCAGGTGTCGACGGTGTTCAAGTTTGTCGGTCCCAACGACCGGATCGTGGTCGAAGCGTTTGATGACCCCAAGGTCGACGGCGTGACCTGCTATTTGTCGCGCGCCAAGACCGGCGGCGTGAAAGGCGGCCTCGGCCTGGCCGAAGACCGTGCCGAAGCATCGATCGCCTGCCGTCAGGTCGGCCCGATCCGCTTCAAGGGCGAGCTCAAGGACGGCGACGAAGTGTTCAAGGAGCGCACCTCATTGGTGTTCAAGACCATGCAGGTGGTGCGCTTCCTCGACAAGAAGCGCAATACCCTGGTGTACCTGGTCTACAGCGACCGTTTGATCGAAGGCAGCCCGCAGAACGCGGTGACGGCGATTCCTATTCTGCCGTGGCCGACCGCTCAGTAATCCGCAGGCGAGTTTTGTAATCGGCGTCTATGATTGCAGGCTTGCGGGTTGTAATCTCGAAGCGTCGCTTTGCTAAGAACATGGGAAATCTGGAGTTCGTCATGAGTGCTTTCCACGACCTGAAACTCAAAGCTTTGGACGGACAAGAGCTGCCGCTGGCGCCCTTCAAGGGGCACGTTGTGCTGGTGGTCAACGTAGCCTCCAAATGTGGCTTGACCCCGCAATACGCGGCGTTGGAAAACCTCTATCAGCAGTACAAGGGCCAGGGGTTTACCGTGCTTGGCCTGCCGTGCAACCAGTTTGCAGGGCAGGAACCGGGCACCGAGGAAGAAATCCGCGAGTTCTGCAGCCTGAACTACGGCGTGACCTTCCCCTTGGGCAGCAAACTCGATGTGAACGGTCCTGAGCGTCACCAGTTGTACCGCTTGCTGGCGGGTGAGGGCGCCGAGTTTCCTGGGGATATCACCTGGAATTTCGAAAAATTCCTGCTGGGGAAAGACGGCCGGGTCCTCGCGCGCTTCTCGCCACGTACCGCACCGGATGATCCGACGGTCGTGCAGGCCATCGAAAAAGCCCTGAGTTGAACACCTGCCGGTGCAGCTTCAAGTTGTAAGCTTGAAGCTGCAAGTAGAAGCACATGCGCGGCTCTTGCAGCTTTAAGCTTGCAGCTGGCCGCTGCTTTCATACCCCTTAATCACCCAAATCAATAGTGCTACCCGGCATTGCGCACGGCCCATATTATCCACATCATAAACCTCGTCTTCCGTGGAGTGCTCCCATGCCTGTCCAAGCCTTGTTCAAACCGTTCCAGCTCGGTGCACTGACGCTGTCGACCCGTGTGGTCATGGCGCCGATGACCCGTTCGTTTTCCCCGGGTGGCGTGCCTAATTCCAAGGTCATCGAGTACTACCGCCGCCGTGCCGCAGCCGGCGTGGGCCTGATCATTACCGAAGGCACCGTGGTCGGTCACCCGGCCTCCAACGGCTACCCGAATGTCCCGCATTTCTACGGCGAGGCGGCGTTGGCGGGTTGGAAGAAGGTCGTCGATGCCGTGCACGCCGAAGGTGGCAAGATTGTCCCGCAGCTGTGGCACGTGGGCAGTGTGCGCCGCATCGGCACTGAGCCTGACGCCAGTGTGCCGGCCTACGGCCCGATGGAAAAACTCAAGGATGGCAACGTGGTCGTCCACGGCATGACCACCCAGGACATCAAGGCGGTGATCGCCGCGTTCGCCCAAGCCGCCAAGGATGCCCAGAGCATCGGTATGGACGGCGTGGAAATCCATGGCGCCCACGGTTATCTGGTCGACCAGTTCTTCTGGGAAGGCAGCAACCAGCGCACCGACGACTACGGCGGCAGCCTGGCCAACCGTTCGCGCTTTGCCATCGAGCTGATCCAGGCCACCCGCGCTGCCGTCGGCCCGGACTTCCCGATCATCTTGCGTTTCTCCCAGTGGAAGCAGCAGGACTACACCGCACGCCTGGTGCAAACCCCCGAGGCATTGGGTGAGTTCCTCAAACCGTTGTCTGACGCCGGTGTGGATATTTTCCACTGCTCTACCCGTCGTTTCTGGGAGCCGGAGTTCGAAGGCTCCGACCTCAACCTCGCCGGTTGGACCCGCCAACTCACCGGCAAGCCGACCATCACCGTCGGCAGCGTCGGCCTGGATGGCGAATTCCTGCAGTTCATGGTCAACACCGACAAGGTTGCGCAACCGGCCAGCCTGGAAAAACTGCTGGAGCGCTTGAACAACGACGAGTTCGACCTGGTTGCCGTGGGCCGTGCGCTGCTGGTAGATCCGGATTGGGCGGTGAAGGTACGTGAAGGTCGTGAGGCCGACATCCTGCCGTTCAGTCGTGAGGCGTTGACGACTTTGGCATAAGCGGCGGCAGGACGGGCACCGGGAGCCCGTCCTCGCACACACCGCGCAACTGGCGTTCGAACTGCTCGATAATCGCCGGCCAGCCCTGGCGACTGGCATGTTGGCGGGCATTCAGCCGGGCCCTGCGCAAGGTCTCGCGTTCTTCCAGCAGCCAGATGGCCGCATCGCAAAATGCGTTTTCATCTCCCGGCATCGCCAGCACGCCGTTGTAGCCATGGCGAATATGCTGGGTGGCGGCGGCCTGGTCGTACGCTACGACTCCCAGGCCGGACGCCATCGCTTCCAGCACCACATTGCCGAAGGTTTCGGTCAGGCTGGGGAACAGGAACAAATCCCCGGACGCGTAATGCCGCGCCAGTTCTTCGCCGCGCTGGGTGCCGCAGAACGCCGCATCGGGCAGGTCGCGCTCAAGCATCGGGCGTTGCGGGCCATCGCCGACGATGATCAGCTTCAGCCGCCGCTGTGGATACGTCGCCTGCAGCGCATCAAAGCATCGCTTGAGCAGCCCGAGGTTTTTCTCCTGGGCCAGGCGCCCCACGTGCAGCACGGCAATATCGTCGTTTTCCAGGCCCCAGCTTTCGCGTAACGCATTGTTGCGCTTGGCCGGGTGGAATAGTTTGCTGTCTACCCCGCGCGCCAGCATCCCCAGGCGCTCGAAATGCCGTCGCTCCAATTCCAGGCGTTGGCTGGCGCTGGGCACCAGAGTCAAGGTCGAACGGTTATGAAACCAACGCAGGTAGTGCGTGACCATGCGGCTTAACAGGCTCAAGCCGTACTGGTTGGAGTACTGCTGGAAATTGGTGTGAAAACCGCTGACCACACTGATTCCCAGGCGTCGCGCCGCCCGCAGCGCCGACAGCCCCAGTGGGCCTTCGGTGGCGATGTAGAGCACATCGGGGCGCTGGCGTGTCCAGCGGCGCAGCAACTTGTGCATCGACGACTGGCCCCATTGCAGCCCTGGGTACCCCGGCAGCGGCCAGCCACGACAGAGCAACAAGCCATCATCGCTGGGCCGGCTAGCGTCGGCGCCCTGGCGCGGGCGCACCAGCTCGACTTGATGGCCGCGCGCGCGCAAACCTTCGCACAGGCGGCCAAGGGTATTGGCCACCCCGTTGATCTCTGGCGGGAAGGTTTCGGTGATGAGAGTGATGTGGAGCGAAGCTGTCGTCATGACCCACAGTGTCGCCGTGGGCCATGTCGCCATTGTGTCATGCAGATGATGGATTTATGACTTGACCACTTTCGACGTCGCCATGGCCTCGGCGCCCTGTTCGCGCACCCAGAACAACGTGGCCCCGGCCACCGCTGCCGGCATCATCAGCAGGTTGACCACCGGCACCAGCAACACCAGGTAGACGATGCCGCCGAAGCTCATGCTCTGCCAGCGTTTCTGGCGCAGCCAGGTGAGCATTTCGTTCCAGCCGAGTTTGTGGTTGTCGGCCGGGTAGTCGATGTATTGGATCGCCATCATCCACACGCCGAACAGCAGCCACAGCGGCGCGGCGATCAGGTTGACCACCGGAATGAACGACAGGATAAACAGGCCGATGGCCCGTGGCAGGAAGTAGCCCAGCTTGCGCATTTCCCGGGCCAGGGTACGCGGGACCATTTCAATCAGCTCGCCCCATCTGAATGCCGGGAAGTCATCGGTGCCACGGACCACCACTTCCACTTTCTCGGAGAGAAAGCCGTTGAACGGTGCCGCGATGATGTTGGCCAGCATGGTGAAGGTGAAAAACACCATCAGCACGACCAGTACCACAAACAGCGGCCATAGCAGGTAATTCAGAAAGCTCAGCCAGCCGGGCAGGGTCGGCATCAGGTGGTCGACCCACAGGCTGAACTGATGGCCGGCAAAGTAGATCAGCCCGACGAACAGCACCAGGTTGATCGCCAGCGGCAGCAGCACAAACAGGCGCAGGCCGGGGCTCAGCACCAGTTTGAGGCCTTCACGCAGGTATTGCGGGCCGGAAAGAACAGGGGCAGGCATGGAGAACTCCGAGCAGGATGACGAACGCGCCGACCTTACCGGCTTTGCATTCAAGGCGAAAGCATGGTCGGCGTGACGACATCAACGGTAACAAAGGCGTCGATTAATCGGCCTGACTGCATAGAGACCACCTATGAGCTGGATTGTTATTCCGTATTTCCTTAATCTTGCCCCCCTCGATACGCTGCACCCATTATTTTTCAGGGCCTGCGAGTTCAAGCCTTCCCCAAGTGCTTCGTGGTCCCTTTTTTATTCCAGCCGTCTTGTAGTCCGGGCGGTCGATAGGAGTGATTCATGTCTGATACCCGTCATTCGCGAGTGATTATTCTCGGTTCCGGCCCTGCCGGTTACAGCGCTGCTGTCTACGCTGCCCGGGCCAACCTCAAGCCGCTGTTGATCACCGGCATGCAGGCGGGCGGTCAGTTGACCACCACCACGGAAGTCGATAACTGGCCGGGCGATGTCCACGGCCTGACCGGCCCGGTGCTGATGGAGCGTATGAAAGAGCACGCCGAGCGCTTTGAGACCGAGATCGTGTTTGATCACATCAACAAGGTCGACTTCTCCAAGAAGCCTTACAGCCTGACCGGTGACAGCGGCGTCTACACCTGCGACGCACTGATCATCGCCACCGGCGCCAGCGCTCGTTACCTGGGCCTGCCATCGGAAGAAGCGTTCATGGGCAAAGGTGTTTCCGCTTGTGCGACCTGTGATGGTTTCTTCTACCGCAACAAGCCGGTCGCCGTGGTCGGTGGCGGCAACACTGCCGTGGAAGAGGCACTGTACCTGGCCAACATCGCCAGCACCGTGACCCTGGTTCACCGTCGCGAGACTTTCCGCGCCGAGAAGATCCTGATCGACAAGCTCCACGCCCGTGTCGCCGAAGGCAAGATCATCCTCAAGCTCAACGCGACCCTGGACGAAGTCCTGGGCGACAACATGGGTGTGACCGGTGCTCGCCTGAAAAACAACGACGGCAGCTTCGACGAGCTGAAAGTCGACGGTGTGTTTATCGCCATCGGCCACACCCCGAACACGTCGTTGTTCGAAGGCGTGCTGGAAGCCAAAGACGGTTACCTGGTGGTACAAGGCGGCCGTGAAGGCAACGCTACCGCGACCAACATCGAAGGCATCTTCGCTGCCGGCGACGTGGCCGACCACGTGTACCGCCAGGCCATCACCTCGGCCGGCGCCGGTTGCATGGCGGCCTTGGACGCCGAGCGTTACCTCGACGGTTTGAAGGACGCTTCCTTCTAAATTGTTGAAATAAAAAAACCGGCTGCGAGGCCGGTTTTTTTGTGGGAGCACTTTAAATCTGGGAAGGGGCTGACTCAGGATTTGCGGGTCAGTGGCTGGGCGGCGAACTTCACACCTGCCAACCCATGGGCAATCAACGCCCGAATATTGCCATGGTCACTGCCCTCAGGTGTCGCCACCACCGAGCGGTAATGCTCACCAAACGCCAGTAGCGCCTCCTGGTCGCTCAAGCCTTCCAGCAGCGCTAAACCCAAGGTCTTGCACGAACCTTCGTTCTGACCGGCAGCGTTTTCCACATCGCCATTGGTGAAGGCTTGCGGCTGGTAATCGTAACCGGCGGCGACAAACGCCAGGGTGTCGGCAAAAACGTGTGCGCCGCTGTTGAGGCTGGCGCGCAGGGTATTCAAATCAGTCATGGGTTTTTCCTTTGGCAAACGCCGCCTGTTGCTCGGCGCTGGCCTCTTGCTGGTATTGGGCTTTCCATTCGGCGTACGGCATGCCGTACACCACTTCACGGGCGTCATCGAGGCTCAGGTCGATATGGCGCTCGTCGGCCTCGGCCTTGTACCACTTGGACAGGCAATTACGGCAGAAACCGGCGAGGTTCATCAGGTCGATGTTCTGCACATCCTTGCGGCTGTCCAGGTGCGCCACCAGTCGGCGGAAGGCGGCGGCTTCGAGTTCCAGGCGTTGTTGATCGGTCATAGGGGGGCTCTTCGAGACAGCTTCAAGCGGGTGAGCTTCAAGCTGCAAGTTGGAATGGGGTTGGCCTTTAGCTTGCAGCTTGTAGCTAGCGGCTTGCAGCTAACGTTATCGACACCGACTCGGCAAAGCGCAGCGCGTGGGGCTTGTCCACTTCGACTTCGGCGTACAGCACCGATTCGTTGCTCATCACCAGGTCCAGCAGTTCCTGGGTCAGGCGCTCCAGCAAGGCAAAGCGGTTGCCTTCCACGTGGGCGATGATGGCCTTGGTGATGGTGCGGTAGTTCAGCGCGTGGTCGATGTCGTTGTCGCGCACGGCTTCCTGGGCGGCATACAGGATGGTCAGGTTGATCAGCACATCCTGCTTGTTGAGGATTTCATCCTCATTGATACCGATGAAGGTGCGCAGGCACAGGTCCTTGACCCGGATGCGCGCCATGCCTGGTTGAAGTTGTGGCATTGCTACTTGCTCCGTCCAATCAGTTGCAGGAACTCCATGCGCGTGGTGTTCGACTCGCGGAACGCGCCGAGCATCACCGAGGTGTTCATGGTTGAATTCTGTTTTTCCACGCCGCGCATCATCATGCACATGTGCTTGGCTTCGATCACCACGGCCACACCGGCGGCCTGGGTCACTTCCTGGATGGCGTCGGCGATTTGCCGGGTGAGGTTTTCCTGGATCTGCAGGCGCCGGGCGAACATGTCGACGATGCGCGCCAGCTTGGACAGGCCCAGCACCTTGCCGGTCGGAATATAGGCCACATGGGCCTTGCCGATAAAGGGCAGCAGGTGATGCTCACACAGCGAGTACAGCTCGATGTCCTTGAGGATCACCATCTCGTCATTGTCGGAGGCGAACAGCGCACCGTTGACGATGGTTTCCAGGTTCTGCTCATAGCCATGACACAGGTACTGCATGGCCTTGGCGGCGCGCTTGGGCGTGTCGAGCAAGCCTTCGCGTTCCGGGTCTTCGCCCAGGCTCTTGAGGATCTCGCGGTAATGGTGGGGCAGGGATAAGGTCATACAACTTCCTCACAAACGGCTTACTTGATATGCCGCCCGCCGTTGACGGTCAGGGTGGTACCGGTGACATAGGGGTTGTCCAGCAGGTAACGCACACTCTGGTAGATCACCTCGGGGCCAGGCTCGATACCCAGGGCCGACTTGGCCAGCACCTTGGTGCGATAGGCCGCGTCGTCGCCTTCATTGAATATCACCATCGCCGGGGCGATGCCGTTGACCTTGATCAGCGGCGCGAACTGCGCGGCAAACGACAGCGTCAGGCTGTCGAGCCCGGCCTTGGTGGCGCAGTAGGCGATGTGCTGGCGGCTGCCCTTGCGCACTACGTCATCGCTGATATGCACGATGTCGGCAGGTGTCGAGCGTTGCAACAACGGTGAACAATGCAGGTTGATCAGGTACGGCGCAAGCATGTGCACGCTGAACATGTCGGTAAAGGCACGGCTCTCGTCGCCCGGGGTTTCTGCGACCCACGCCGAAGCGTTGTGAATGATTGCGCGCAGGCTTTGGGTGTGGGTGTTCAGTTCAGCGATAAACGCGAGAATCCCGGCTTCAGTGGAGAAGTCGGCAAACACGCCGACCGCGCCACGCTCGCGCAGGGCCTGCACGCCGGGGCGTTCGCTGCGGTAGCTGAAAATCACCGGCTGGCCTTCGTCCAGCAGGCGCTCGGCGCAATGCAGGCCGACACGCTGGCCGGCGCCGGTGATCAGGATCGGGGCGTTCGTTGCAGTCATGGGAGGCTCGCGTCGCTGGCAGGCGCAAATCATACCAGCGACGGGCCGCCCCTGTACTCACGCCGCCGCTTCGGAGGCCTTGCGGGGGGCAGGGGCTGGATGCAGCCAGTTGGCCAACAGGTGGGTCGACAGTGGAATAAACCAGTACACCATCAAGGGCGTGAGTGCCATTGTGCTGACCAATACGCGTGGCCCCAACTCGAGTTCACTGAGCAGCGGCCCCAGGACGAAGTTGAACAGCAGCGACACCGGGAAAAACGCCAGCCAGATCGCCACCGCCTGCTTCCAGCGTGGCGGACGGGCGCCCGCTGCGCCAAACCAGCCATCGATGCCCCGTACACGGTGCTCGGACGGGTCGGCGAACAGATCGCTGCCGCGGCTCAACCACGCGCCGCGTGAGGCGGAAAATTCCCAGGCGTGCAGGGTTTTCTCATCGGCAAAGCGGAAAATGATCTGGAATTCATCGTCATTGGGCGGTGGGGCCAGCACGCCCGAGCCCAGGTAGCCGGGGAAGTCGGTGGCCAATTGCTCGCCTTCGCGCAGCCAGGCCATCAGTTCTTCGTAGCGCCCTTTGGCGACGCGACGCGCAACCATCAAGGTGACGGGAGAGGTAGACATTGTGTATCTCCAAATGTACGGGTGCGCTGAACCGGGTAGGTGGCGCACAGACGAAGCTGCGGGGTGCTGCAGCGACGTGTAAAAAACAGGCAAGGATTATTCCTGTTTTGCTGAAATACGCCAGCGACATTGGTCCGAAAAGCCGGGAACTTGAAAAGGACAGGTGTAAAGGCGTTAAATGGCCTCCCGGTTACCGTTGGTTTTTTGGTCAAAATGCCTGTGATTACTGCTCCGCTTGATAGTGTGCCGCATCTTGATTCGACTGATTCCGATGAGTTGTTTCCGATTCGTGAAGTCTCGAGATTGACAGGCGTGAACCCGGTCACCTTGCGCGCCTGGGAGCGTCGTTACGGCCTGATCCAACCAACCCGCACCGAAAGTGGGCATCGCCTCTACTCCAAAGCCGATATCGAGACCGTCAACCGTATCCTCGACTGGATCGAGCGTGGGGTGGCGGTCAGCAAAGTGGGCAAGATTCTTGCGCACGATGCTCAGCAGGCTGAAGCGATTCGCGATGAGCGGGACACCGTTGAAGAGGGTGAATGGTCACAATGGCGGGCGCGGCTGTTGCAGGTGGTCAACGCCTTTGATGATCGTCAACTGGAAAGCCTGTATGGCCAGATTTTCGCCACCTACCCCCTTAACGTGGCGTTCCAGGACATCCTGATGCCTCTTTGGAACGAGCTGTTGCGCCACCAGGGGCGTTTCGGCCAAGCCAGTGAATGGCTGTTTTTCGACGCCTTCCTGCGCATCCATACCTTTCAGCGCCTGCAAGCTGCGACGCTGTCACCTGCGCCTCGGGTATTGCTGGCGGCCATGCCCGGCGAGTGCCGCAAGCTGGAGTTGCTGGTGGCGGCGCTGTTGATAAGTCGAGATGACCTGGCTGTGAAGGTGCTGGGCATGGGCCAGCCGTTCGATGAGTTGACGTTGGTGTGTGAAAAGACCCGCCCCCAGGCGTTGATCATTTTCTCCAACCACGCCCATAACCTTGATCTGGCTGGACGCCTCAATCGGTTGGCGTTGACCCTGGATTGCCCATTATTTCTTGCCGGTGCCGCGTCGGACCTGGCGCAGGACGCGTTGGCAGGTTCCTCCATCGGTTGCTTGGGCAGCGAAGGGCGCCAGATGCAACGCCGCTTGCAGCAGTTTCTCAGCGGCAACCTGGATACCTGATTTCAGGCGTGCATCTGCGGGTGTACCAGGCGGTGTTGATGCAGGATGAACTGGCGCAGGCGCTCGGTTTCATCCGCACCATTCTGGCTGATGCGGTAGGCAAACAAACCCCGCGCGGTTTCCCGCTCGAACACACCGCGCAGCGCAATGCGCTCATAACCGGAAGGGCTGAACCACAGGGAAAAGGTTTTTGGCGGCTTGATCCGGCCTCGAATCTCCACCAGCACGCCCTTGAATGACACTTCATGCACCCACAGGGCGCCAGCAGCGCCCCGGATGTTCTCCAGGGCCACCGGCGTTTCAAGCGCCAGGCGCCACGGGCGTATCATCGGGCCCTCTTCGAAAATACTTGGCACGCCCAAACGCAGATGCACGGCATTGAACTCATCCTCCACCAGATGCAGGGGGAAGGTCAGTTGCTGGTTGTCGAACTGCGCCTGGATGGTGAGATGGTCATGGGCGGCCAGGCGGGTGAGCAAGTCGCGAATCTGTGCACCGCCGTTGACGGTCAGGCTCGACGAAGCATCCCGCAGGTTGAGTTGCGGGTTGTGCTGCATGCTCTGAATGAAATCCAGCTCATCCTGGGTCAGAAGCGCATTGCGTTGCATCGTACGTGCTCAATAGAGGGGGTGTTAAAGTGCCATTATCCGCTCTTATGGCCGCACTTTCTAAATTTTGTTTAATCCGCTTGTCGCTTTGAGCGCTGCCAGCTCGGCCTTGACCTGCGCCAGTTCGCCCTCCAATTGCGCCACACGCTGCTGGGCCTTGACCTGGAGCGTGACGTCCTTTTGTACACCGACGAAATACGTCTGCTTGTCCGCCGCGTTATAAACCGTTGAAAGCGACAGTTCGTTCCAGAAGTGGCTGCCGTCCTTGCGGTAATTACGCAGGATTTCCCGGCAGGCGCCGTCGTTCTCCAACGCTTCACGGATAGCGATCAGGGCCGGCTGGTCGCGGTCGCCTGACTGCAGGAAGCGGCAATCCTGATAGAGGATTTCGTCGAGGGTGTAGCCGGTCAGCCGTTCGAATGCAGGGTTCACGTAGATCAGCGGCTTGTCCTTGCCTTCTCTTTCAGCGACGACGATACCGTCGTTGGAAGCGTTGATCACCATTTGCATCAGCTTGGCGTTAATCATTGAGCGGTCCATGGCGTTTGGTTGGAGCTGGCAGTTTAAGACATGCCTTGAATCTTGCACGGCGGGCGCCGAAATATTTGCGCCAGCTGCTAATATCCCAGGCTTTCGCTCAACTACAGGATCAGATTGATGAAAGTCGCCATCCTTTCCGGCTCGGTGTACGGCACGGCTGAAGAAGTTGCCCGCCACGCCGCCGACCTCCTCAACAAGGCCGGCTTCGAGGCCTGGCACAATCCCCGTGCGACGTTGGCGGATGTACAAGCCTTCAGTCCGCAAGCCTTTCTGGCGGTGACCTCCACCACCGGCATGGGCGAATTGCCCGACAACCTGCAACCCCTGTATTCAACCATTCGCGACCAACTGCCCGCCGCCTGGCGCGGCCTGCCCGGCGCAGTGATCGGCCTGGGCGACGCCAGCTACGGCGATACCTTCTGTGGCGGCGGCGAGCAAATGCGCGAGCTGTTCGGCGAATTGGGTGTGCACGAAGTACTGCCGATGCTGCGCCTGGACGCCAGCGAAAGCGTCACCCCGGAAACCGACGCCGAGCCATGGCTGGCCGAGTTGGTTACTGCACTGCGCGCTTGACCGGAAATTCACGTAACAACGCCAGCCAGGCCTGGGCGGCTCTCGACAGATAGGCGCCCTCACGCCAGATAAAGGCAATGTCCCAACGCAGGTAATCGGGGGCCTTCAACGTCAGGCGCACCACCCCAGGTCGCACCAGCCCACGGGCGACCACGCTGGGCAGCAGCACCACGCCTTGGCCGGCGGCCACCAACGCCGCGAGGAAGTCCGCCTGGCCGCTGCGGCCGATTTCCTTCGGGGTAAAGCCCAACTGCTGACACGCCTGCATCAGCCGATCGTTGAGCACAAAGCTGCGCTGGTACATCAGGAATGGCGTGTCAGCCAATTCCTCAAGGCGCACCTGGGCGTTTTCCGCCAGGGGGTGGTCAATCGGCAGCAACGCATCCAGTGGTTCATCGCAAAAGGCTTGCCAGGCGAACGCCGGGTCGCTGGGCTTCAAGCTGCCACCCACTTCCAGCTCACCGCTCAGGATCGCCTGTTCGATATTGCGGCTGCCGCCCTCCAACAACTGAATGGTGATGTTCGGGTAGCGGCGACGGTACTCGGCAAACAACCCCGCGAACAGTGTGTCGCCTGCCAGCAACGGCAGGCCCAGGCGCAGCTCGCCTCGGGTGAGGTGGTGCATATCGTCCAGCTCGCTGAGTAACTCGGATTGCAAGCGCAGCATGGCTTCGGCGCGTTGCAGCACCACTTGGCCGGCGGCGGTCAGGCGGATCTGCGAGCCGATGCGGTCGAGCAACGGTGTGCCAAGGCTTTGCTCCAATTGCGCGACTTGCTTGCTGACGGCGGACTGGCTGATATGCAGGGTTTTCCCCGCCTGGGTAAACCCCCCTCGGTGGATCACTTCGACAAAGCTGCGCAGCTGTTTGAATTCCATCGGCCTGATTCCAGTTTGGAATAGTTGGCAGTCTAACAATTCGCTGTGGGGATGGAAGGCCGCGCTCTAAAATGGGGGCCTGCGAGGACCCAAAGCTCATGAAACGTTTTTCCTTCAAACACCTTGGCCGTTTGCTGACTGAACTGGTCGTGCTGCTCGCGATTTATCTGCTGGGTACCCAGTTGACGGTCTGGCTGGCCTGGCCCATCCCCGGTGGCGTCGTGGGCCTGGGGTTGTTGCTGGCAACGTTCGCCAGCGGCCTGGTCAAGCCGGCGGCGCTGCAATTGGGCGCCGGGGTGTTGATGGCCGAGATGCTGCTGTTCTTCATCCCGGCCCTGATGAGCCTGCTCGATTATGGCGGCCTGCTGCGCAACGACGGCTGGCGCATCCTGTTAGTGATCGGCTTCAGCACGCTGGCGGTGATGCTGGTCACGGCGTTTACGGTAGAAGCCGTGTGCCGCTGGAGGTTGCGCCATGAAGCTTGAGCTGATGCCAGTGTTCTGGCTCGCCTTGACCCTGGCTGCCTACGTGTTCAGCCGCTGGATCTACCGGCGCACCGGGCGCTACCTGCTGTCGCCGCTGATCCTGGTACCTGCGCTGTTGTTGGCGGTGGCCGTGCCGATGCACACCGCCTATGCCGAATACGCTACCGACACCCACTGGCTGATGCTGGTGCTGGGCCCGGTCACTGTGGCGTTTGCCGTGCCGATCTGGCAGCAGCGCCGCTTGCTGGCCCGCCACTGGCCGGCGTTATTGCTGGGCATGGTGGCGGGCAGTGTGGCGTCGATCGCGACCTCGTTCGGCCTGGCGAAGGCACTGGCGCTGGACAGTTCGGTGACGATGTCGCTGGTGCCGCGCTCGATCACCACACCGTTCGCCATGCCGGTGTCTTCCGACCTGGGCGGCGTGCCGGAGCTGACGGCGGTGTTCGTGATGTTCACCGGTGTGTTCGGCGCCATGCTCGGTGGCATATTGCTCAAGTGGCTGCCGCTGCGTACGCCGCTGGCGCGTGGCGCCCTGTTTGGCGTGGGGGCCCACGGTGCGGGTGTCAGCCGGGCTCATGAAGTGGGTGGCGAAGAGGGCTCGGTCGCCGGCCTGGTGATGGTCTTGACGGGGTTGCTCAACCTGTTTGCCGTGCCTTTTTTGGCGGCGATTCTTTGACGCGCTTTAAGCAAACGTCAACTATTCTCTGGGCTGACCCGTTCGGCCATCAAGCTGGCTGCCAAGGCAACTACGGCAGCCATGAGGTCTGACTAGACTGGCCTATCACACAAAAAAACAACAATAAGACAGTGCGCCAAGGAGGTCGTTGCCGTGAGCCTAGCCCCCGTTCTATCGCCGCAGAATGTCAAGGATCAGGTCAGCGCTGCCGAATGGCAGACCCGTGTCGACCTGGCGGCCTGCTATCGCCTGGTCGCGCTGCATGGCTGGGATGATCTGATCTTCACCCATATCTCGGCCAAGGTGCCGGGTACCGATGATTTCCTCATCAACCCGTACGGGCTGATGTTCCACGAGATCACCGCGTCGAGCCTGGTCAAGGTCGATCAGGCCGGCACCAAACTGATGGACAGCCCCTACGAAATCAATCCGGCGGGCTACACCATCCACAGTGCCATCCATGAAGTTCGCCACGATGTGACGTGCGTGCTGCACACCCATACCGCCGCGGGTGTGGCCGTCGCTGCACAGAAGCAGGGCGTGTTGCCGATCAGCCAGCAATCGATATTCGTGTTGTCGAGCCTGGCCTATCACGCCTACGAAGGCGTGGCCTTGAACCACGAAGAAAAAGCCCGCTTGCAGGCCGACCTCGGCGATAACAATTTCCTGATGCTGCACAACCATGGCCTGCTGACCTGCGGCAGTACCATCGCCGACACCTTTCTGATGATGTTCACCTTCCAGCGCGCCTGCGATATTCAGGTACTGGCGCAAAACGGCGGCGCCGAATTGATCCCCATCGGGCCGCAGATTCTTGCCGGTGCCAAGGCGATGGTCGCGGCTGTTACAAAGAGCGCCCAAGGTATGGGCGGCGCGCTGGCCTGGCCGGCCTTGCTGCGCAAATTGGACTTGCAAGACCCGGGGTATAAAAGCTGATGTCCCTCGCCGAGATCCCGCTCAGAGCCTGGCGCAAGCGTGGTCAGGATTTCGTCTTTCGTGGCCGTACCATTCGCTATTGGACGGCCGGGCAGGGCGAGCCGCTGCTGCTGATCCATGGCTTCCCCACCGCCAGTTGGGACTGGCATTACCTGTGGCAGCCCCTGGCCCAGCGTCACTTGGTGATCGCCTGCGACATGCTCGGTTTCGGTGACTCGGCCAAGCCGCTGGACCACGAATATTGCCTGCTGGAACAGGCCGACTTGCAACAGGCCCTGCTCGAACACCTGCGGGTGGAGCAGCCGGTGCATGTGTTGGCCCACGACTACGGTGACAGTGTCGCCCAGGAACTCCTGGCCCGGCACTACGAAGGCCGGTTTGAGATGGCCAGCTGCGTGTTCCTCAATGGTGGCTTGTTCCCCGAAACCCATCGCCTGGCGCTGGTGCAAAAACTCTTGCTCAGCCCGCTGGGCTGGATGATCGGCCGCGCCTTCGGGCGTAGTGCCTTGTCTGACAGCTTCGGCCAGATCTTTGGCCCCAACACCCGCCCCAGTGAAAGTGCCCTGGATGATTTCTGGAGCCTGATCAACTGCAACGGCGGCACGCGCATCCTGCACAAACTGATCGCCTACGTGCCCCAGCGACGGCGCATGCGTGAACGCTGGGTCGGCGCGATGCAGCGCGACGAAGTGCCGTTGCGGGTGATCGATGGCGAAGTTGACCCGATCTCCGGTGCGCATATGGTCGAGCGCTACGAGCAATTGGTGCCCCACGCCGACACGGTGTTACTGGCCAATATCGGCCACTACCCGCAGATCGAGGCGCCGGTGCAGGTGCTCAGGCACTACCAGGCGTTTCGTGAGCGGCTCAGGCAGCCATCGCCGCGGGTGGCCTATTCCTGAGCAAGCTCGCTCCTACAGAGAGACGAGGCATCATCCCCCAGCCTTATCGAGCACCATTCAGCCTCAGCCGTATTTATTGTGACCGCAGACGCGTTGCCGGACACTCGAGCCATTCCCATTGTCGCCATCGGAGTTCGGTATGAGTGAGTCAGTGCAGTTCCAGGATAAGGTCGTGATCGTCACCGGTGCCGGCGGCGGATTGGGCCGGGCCCATGCGCTGCTGTTCGCCAGGCACGGGGCCAAGGTGCTGGTCAACGATCTCGGGGGTTCCACCCAGGGCGAAGGCGCCAATGCTTCCGCTGCCGACCGGGTCGTGGCGCAGATCCGCGAGGCGGGCGGTGTCGCCGAGGCCAACCATGACTCTGTCACCGACGGTGACAAGATCGTCCAGAACGCCCTCGATGTCTTCGGCCGCATCGACGTGGTGGTCAACAACGCCGGCATCCTGCGTGACAAAACCTTCCACAAAATGGATGACACCGACTGGGACCTGGTTTACCGGGTGCATGTCGAAGGTGCCTACAAAGTCACCCGCGCCGCCTGGCCGCACCTGCGCGAGCAGGGCTACGGCCGGGTGATCTTCACCGCATCCACCTCGGGTATCTATGGCAACTTCGGCCAGTCCAACTACGGCATGGCCAAGCTCGGGCTGTACGGCCTGACCCGCACCCTGGCCCTGGAAGGGCGCAAGAACAATATCCTGGTCAATGCCATCGCCCCCACCGGCGGCACGCGCATGACCGAAGGCCTGATCCCGCCACAAGTGTTCGAGCGCCTCAAGCCGGAATTGGTCAGCCCGCTGGTGGTGTACCTGGGCAGCGAAGCGTGCCAGGAAACCTCAGGGCTGTTCGAGGTGGGTGGCGGCTGGATCGGCAAGACCCGCTGGGAACGCAGCCTGGGCGTAGGCTTTGACCCTGAAGCCGGGTTCTCGCCAGACGATGTGGCGGCACATTGGGCGCAGATCTGCGACTTCGAAGGCGCAGCCCATCCCAAGGACAATATCGAGGCGTTAAAGGAAATGATGGCGAACTTGCAGAAGTACAGCCTGTGATCGTTGCTTGAAAAAGCTTGAATCCCACGGGGCGCTGATGGCGCCCCGTTTTATTTCAGGCAAAAAAAAAGCCACTGCAAACGCAGTGGCTGAAGTAAGACGTTGGATCAAGGAGCGACAAATCAACGTCAGTGAACACCGGTAACAGACTGAAAAAACACTTCAATCCATTCAAGCTCGGCTTTTCTTCCGAGAGCGGAAGCGGGCGGTTTGCCCTGAAAGCCAGGCAAGAATAAGCGCTTGTAACAAAATGAGTAATAGCCGATCAGGACAAGGACTGTTACCGATATGGCAACAGTTACCCAGATCGCCATCCATTCTCTTGATAACCCACCATCCACCCGGTCCATGCCCTCCGCCAGACCCAGGCCAGAGCGCCCCGTAATCCTTTCGAGCGACAACACGAATCCCTCCTTGGTGCGCTTATCGCTCCTGATGCGCGGCAGTAGGGTGGGGCCTTCTGTCACTCACCGGGGAAGACGCATGACAAAAACAATAATGCGCGCCATCTTCACGCCACAGGCGCTGGCCGCTGCGGTTGCGTTGGGTTGCTGTGCCCAGGCGCAGGCTGTTTCTTTCAACATTGGCGAGATCGAAGGGCAATTCGATTCCTCGCTGTCGGTCGGTTCGAGCTGGGGCATGCGCGATGCCGATAAAAAACTCGTGGGCACCGTCAATGGCGGCACGGGTCAGGCTTCCACGGGAGATGACGGGCGCTTGAACTTCAAGAAGGGTGAGACCTTCTCGAAGATCTTCAAAGGCCTGCATGACCTTGAGCTCAAGTACGGCGATACCGGTGTGTTCGTGCGTGGCAAATACTGGTACGACTTCGAGCTCAAGGACGAAGACCGCGAGTTCAAGCAGATCAGCGACCACAACCGCAAGGAAGGCGCCAAATCCAGCGGTGCGCAGATCCTCGATGCGTTTGTCTATCACAACTATTCCCTGGGCGATCTGCCGGGCACCGTGCGCGCCGGTAAACAGGTGGTCAGTTGGGGTGAAAGTACCTTCATCGGCAACTCGATCAACAGCATCAACCCCATCGACGTGTCGGCATTCCGTCGTCCCGGCGCCGAGATCAAGGAAGGGCTGATTCCGGTCAACATGCTGTTTGCGTCCCAGAGCCTGACCAACCAACTGACCGTGGAAGGCTTCTACCAGCTGGAGTGGGACCAGACGGTGCTGGATAACTGCGGCACGTTTTTCGGCGGGGATGTGGCGGCGGATGGTTGCACCGGTAACTACACGGTGGGTAGCCCGGCAATCGCGCCGTTGCAACCGATTGCAGCGGCACGCGGCCAAGGCTTTGTAGTGACCCGCGAAGGCGTGGTGGTGCAACGCGCTGGTGACCGTGATGCACGGGACTCCGGCCAATTCGGTGCAGCCTTGCGCTGGCTGGGCGATGACACGGAGTACGGCCTGTACTTCATGAACTACCACAGCCGCACGCCGACTGTGGGCACGATTACCGCCAACACCAATCTAGCGACCATCGGTGGTATCGCGGCGGCTGCCCCGGCCGGCTTCGGTTCGGCCCTGGCCCAGAGCACCATGCTCGGCCGTGGCCAGTACTACCTCGAGTACCCGGAAGACATTCGCCTGTTCGGCGCGAGCTTCTCCACAACCTTGCCTACCGGCACAGCGTGGACCGGGGAAATCAGCTACCGGCCCAATGCCCCGGTGCAGTTGAATTCCACCGACCTGACCCTGTCCCTTATCAACCCGATCGCCGGCCAACTGGCCTCGCCTATCCGCAGCAATTTCGGCAGTGACAACAAGGGCTACCGCCGCAAGGAAATCACCCAGATCCAAAGCACCATGACCCAGTTCTTTGACCAGGTGCTGGGTGCTGAACGCCTGACCCTGGTGGGCGAAGCCGCCGTTGTGCATGTGGCCGGCCTGGAAGACAAATCCAAGCTGCGTTACGGCCGCGACTCGGTGTATGGCGCCTACGGTTTCCAGGGTGACACCGACGGTTTCGTCACCTCCACTTCCTGGGGCTACCGCGCGCGCGCGATCCTCGACTACAACAACGCGCTCTTCGGGGTGAACCTCAAGCCCAACCTGTCCTGGTCCCATGATGTGGCCGGCTACGGCCCTAACGGGATCTTCAACAAAGGCGCCAAGGCCATCAGCGTTGGCGTGGATGCGGACTACCGCAGCACCTACACCGCCAGCCTCAGCTACACCGACTTCTTTGGCGGTGACTACAACACCCTGACAGACCGCGACTTCCTCGCCCTCAGCTTCGGCGTGAACTTCTGATTTGGCTTAAAGAAGGACAAGAATCCATGCGTAAGACAATTGCAGTGTTGGCCCTCAGCCTGTTGGCCTCCCACGTGATGGCGGCGGTGTCGCCGGAAGAGGCGGCCAAGCTGGGCACCACCCTGACCCCGGTCGGCGCCGAAAAAGCCGGCAACGCCGATGGCTCGATCCCGGCCTGGACCGGCGGCATCCCGAAAAACGCTGGCGCAGTGGACAGCAAGGGCTTCCTCGCCGACCCGTTCGCCAGTGAAAAACCGTTGTTCGTGATCACCGCGGCCACCGTCGACAAGTACAAAGACAAACTCTCCGACGGCCAGGTGGCGATGTTCAAGCGCTACCCCGAGACCTACAAGATCCCGGTGTACCCGAGCCACCGCACGGTCAACCTGCCACCGGACATCTACGAGTCGATCAAGCGCAGCGCGCTGAACGTCAAGGCGATCAACGACGGCAACGGCCTGGAAAACTTCACCGGTAACCGTTACTACGCGTTCCCGATTCCCAAGAATGGCGTGGAGGTGCTGTGGAACCACATCACCCGTTACCACGGCGGCAACCTGCGCCGCATCATCACCCAGGCCACCCCGCAGACCAATGGCAGCTACACGCCGATCCGCTTCGAGGAAGAAGTGGCGGTGCCCCAGGCGATTCCCGATATCGACCAGGCCAAGGCGGCCAACGTGTTGAGCTATTTCAAGCAATCGGTCACCGCCCCGGCGCGCCTGGCGGGCAACGTGCTGCTGGTGCACGAGACCCTCGACCAGGTGAAGGAGCCGCGCCTGGCCTGGATCTACAACGCCGGCCAGCGCCGCGTGCGCCGCGCACCGCAGGTTTCCTATGACGGTCCGGGCACCGCGTCCGACGGCCTGCGCACCACCGACAACTTCGACATGTTCTCCGGCGCCCCCGACCGCTATGACTGGAAGCTGGTCGGCAAGAAAGAGATGTACATCCCCTACAACAGCTACAAGCTCGATTCGCCGTCGCTCAAATACGACGACATCATCAAGGCCGGTCACATCAACCAGGACCTGACCCGTTACGAACTGCACCGCGTCTGGGAAGTGGTCGGCACGGTCAAACCGAGCGAGCGGCACATCTACGCCAAGCGCCACATGTACATCGACGAAGACAGCTGGCAAGTCGCGCTGGTGGATCACTACGACGGTCGCGGCCAACTGTGGCGCGTCGCCGAAGGTCATTCGCAGTTTTATTACGACCACCAGGTGCCGGCCTACACCGTCGAGACCCTGTACGACATCATCGCCGGGCGCTACATCGCACTGGGCATGAAGAACGAGGAGAAGAGCAGCTTCGTGTTCGGCTTCGCGGCCAAGGCAGCGGACTACACCCCGGCGGCATTGCGGGCTGAAGGCGTGCGCTGATCACGGATCGAAGTGGGGGCAAAATGTGGGAGGGGGCTTGCCCCCGATGAGCATGGGTATCTACACAACTTTTGCTCAACGCTGAACGCCCGGCAGATAGGGTTGTTGTGGCGAGCGGGCTTGTCCCGCGTTGGGCTGCGTAGCAGCCCCAAAACCAGCCTCCACAGAGTGTCTGATACACCGCGTTCTTTCTTACTGGGGCTGCTTCGCAGCCCAACGCGGGACAAGCCCGCTCGCCACAGGGGAACTCGCCAGTCTCTGAAAATTGTGTAGATACCTATGCCCCGATGAGGGAGTAGCAGTCACTGGATTGGTTGACTGATACACCGCCATCGGGGGCAAGCGCCCTCCCACATTGGGTTTTGTGCATGGCCCTCAATCACCCTGCTGAATACTTCTTCAACAACCACCCGCCACAGGACTAGGGTAAGCGCCAGGTTGCATAACAATAAGAACGCAGGATGCAGCAATGACTGCCATGACACGCTGCCTGGACCGTCCTGGATTCATGCCTCGGCTGTCCGCTCACCATCTGCTGCGCCCACGCCTGGCCGAGCCCTTGCTGGCGGCCCAGGCCAGGGTCAAATTACTCTGCGCGCCCGGTGGCAGCGGCAAGAGCGCGTTGCTCGCCGAGTGTGCGTTGCAAGCGCCTGCGGGGTGCCAGGTGTACTGGTTGCCGCTCAATGGCGCTGCCCTCAGCCCCCTCGACCTGTGCCTGCGGCTCGCGCAAAACCTGGGCCTGACGTTTACCGATGAAACCACCTTGCTGCTCGACCTCAGTCGCTGGCAGGCCTCGGCGTGGCTGTTCCTCGATGATTTTTGCCGCTTGCCGACGCCCGAGACCGACGCCTTGCTCGACCGCTTGCTCAGCGCCAGCAGCCCGGCCCTGACCTGGTGGCTGGGCGCGCGGCGGCGACCGGCGTGTAACTGGCCGCGCCTGCTGCTCGACGATGAGTTGCTCGAATGTGGTACCGAACTGGCCTTCAGCCCTGTGGAAATCCAGCAACTGCTCAGCCATGCGCCCGGGCATTCGGTCGACAGCGTGCTGCAGTTCAGCGCCGGCTGGTGCGCGGGTGTGCGCATCGCGCTGCTGGGCGACGGGCACCCCGACAAGACCTTGCTCGACTACCTGCAACACGAGCTGTTCAGCACACTGCCGCCGGAGCTGGTGGAGGCCTGGCGCGTACTGGCTCATCTGCCGCGCTTCAATGCCGGCCTGTGCGAGCACTTGTTCGGCGCGGGAGACGGTGACCAGTACCTGAAAGATTTGCAGGTGCTCGGCGCCTTTATCCAACCGTGGGAAGACACCGATTGGCTGCAGGTTTTTGCACCCCTGGCGCACCTGATGCAGAACGAACCCTGGCCGGCCAAACGCTCCTGGCATCGACGCGCCTGCCAATGGTTCTGCGCCGAGCAGGACTGGCAGGCCGCCTTCGAACAGGCGCTGCTGGCCGAAGAATATGAAATGGCGGTGAGCCTGTTGCAGCACTTCAGCTTCGAGGACCTGTTCCGCCAGCAGAACGCCGTATTGCTGTTGCACCTGCATGAGCAGCATGGCGATGAATTGATGCTCGGCTCGCCGCAACTGGTGGGGCTGGTGACGGCGGCGTTGCTGTTTGCCGGGCGCTTCGAACAGGCGGCGGTGTGCATCGATCAACTGGCCCGGTTTGCCCCGCAACCGACGGCGGCGCAACAGCGGTATTTATTGGCGCGCTGGCAGGCGCAATGGGGCTGGTTGCTGCACCTGGGCGGCGATGCCGAGGGTTCGCGCCTGCATTTTCTTGAGGCGCTGCAAGCCTTGCCCGACAGCGCGTGGACCTCGCGGCTGATGTGCCTGTCGGGCCTGACCCAGCAAGCCTTGTTGCGTGGCGAACTGGACGTGGCCCAAGGCCTGAACCGCGAAGCACTGTGCCTGGCACGCGCCAATGGTTCGTTGCTGCTGGAGGCGCTGCTTGAGCTGGATCACGCTCAATTACTGGAACAGCGCGGTGCACCATATCGGGCCCAGAGCCTGCTGGAAAATGTACAAGCCATATTGCTTGAACAGCGGCTCAAGGCCGGTCCCTTGGTGGGACGTATCGCCTTGCGACGCGGGCATCTGGCCTTGCGCCAGGGCCAGGACAGTCTGGCCGCCGAGTGTTTCGACACGGGCTTGAAGATGTGCCTGCACAGCCAGGACAAGCGCGTGCTCTATGGCTTCCTCGGCCTGGCGCTGTTGGCTGCCAACCGTGGCGATTACGCCCAGGCCTTTATCCAGTTGCGTGAAGCCGAGCGATTGATGCAGCAACGCCAAGTGCCGGACACGGTGTACCGCGCGGTGCTGCTGTTGGTCAGCGGGCACTTCTGGTTGCAGCAGGGGCGCGCCGAATTGACCGTGGAAGCGGTGCGCCGCGTGTTGCGTCACTTCCGTGGGCCGCTGGCCAAACAAGCACCACCGGCCACCCTGGAACTGATCCCGCGTCTTGAATACCTGTTGGTGCTGGCGGAGGTGAAACTGGGCTGCGCCGATCAACCGCTGGAACGGCTCAACGCCTTGCTGCAGGCCACGCATCAGCGCGGCATGCTGTGCCTGGAAATCGAACTGCACCTGGTGCTGGGCGAAGTCGCCTGGCAGTTGGGTGATCCGGCCCTGGCGCGCCGCTCGCTGCAAGCCGGCCTGGAACTGGCCGGCCGTTGCCAGGTGCAACAAGCGATTCGCGAACTGCGTCTGCGCGCGCCGGGACTGCTGAGTGAGCTGGGCCTGGAGCCTCAGGCGTCAACGGCCGGCACGGTGGAAAACCCCTTGAGCCAGCGCGAACTGGAAGTGCTGCAATTGATCGCCCTCGGCAGTTCCAACCTCGAGATTGCCGACCGCCTGTTTATCTCCCTGCACACCGTCAAGACCCACGCGCGGCGCATTCACAGCAAACTCGGCGTAGAGCGCCGCACCCAGGCGGTGGCCAAGGCCAAGACCCTGGGCTTGATGGTTTAGATGAACGCCTGACGGTATTCGCCGGGCGTGGCGCCCATGGCCTGGCGGAAGCGATGGGTAAAGTGGCTGGCGCTGGAGAAACCGCACAGCAAGGCTATCTCGCCCAACGGCAGGGCGCCGCCACGCAGCAGGCTTTGCGCGCGGGTCAGCCGGCGCGCCAGCAGGTACTGATGGGGTGGCAGGCCGAAACTCTGGCGAAACATCCGCGCGAAATGGTACTCCGACAACGCGCACAACCCAGCCAGTTGCCCAAGGCTGATGGGGTCTTCCAGGTGCTGGTCGATGTAGTCCATCAGCAACCGTCGTTGGTAGGCGGCAAGCCCGCCTTTCAAGCGCAGGCCTTCGCGGGCGCCCACCTGGCTGAGCAGGGTGTGGCTGAGCATTTCATGGGCGAGGCTGCTGGTGAGCAGGCGTTCGGCGGGTTCGTGCCAGTTGAGGGCGATCAACTGGTGGAAGCGTCGGGCCAGGCGCTCGTCTTCCAGGAACGTGCTTTCCCGCAGCTCCAGCGTGCGCGGTTCGCGGTCAAGCAGGGTGACGCAGCCCAGGGCAAACTGTTCCGGGCTGAAATACACGTGGGCCAGGCGGATCTCACCGTTGATCACCCAGGCCGATTGGTGCTCGGCAGGCAGGATGCACAGCTTGTCGGGGCCGCCCTTGGTGCCCGGCTGGTCACGCCGAAACGTGCCGGTGCCGCCATCGACATAGCAGGACAAGGTGTGATGGCTGGGCGCCTGGTAGTCCTGGGAATCATGATGGTTGCTCCACAAGGCCGCGGACAAGCCGTCACCGAGCTCGGCGCAGGCTTCCAGGCGTGCGTGGGGCGAGCGGTTAAGGGCTTGGAAGACTTGCAGGGATTCCAGGTCTGACATGGTGTGTGTTCTCCGACGCCTTGCATCCTACTCCGCGAGGCTGGCGCTGTGATCCCGTCGCCCGACAAAAGCGCAAGAATGTGCAAGAGCCTTGCCCGGGTTGAGGGCGACACTGTGGCTCAATCGATGGAGCCCGTTATGAACCTTTCCCTGTATTTACTCACCGTGCTGATCTGGGGCACCACCTGGATTGCCCTCAAATGGCAACTGGGCGTGGTGGCGATTCCCGTGTCCATCGTCTACCGCTTCGGCCTGGCGGCGCTGGTGTTGTTTGCGTTGCTGCTGATCAGTCGCAAGTTGCAGGTGATGAACCGGCGCGGGCACCTCATCTGCCTGGCCCAGGGGCTGTGCCTGTTTTGCGTCAACTTCATGTGCTTTCTCACCGCCAGCCAATGGATCCCCAGCGGCCTGGTGGCGGTGGTGTTTTCCACGGCCACGCTGTGGAATGCGCTGAACGCCCGGGTGTTCTTCGGCCAGCGGGTGGCGCGTAACGTGTTGATGGGCGGCGGCCTCGGGTTGGCGGGCTTGGGCTTGCTGTTCTGGCCGGAACTGGTGGGGCACACCGCCAGCCCGCAGACCTTGCTGGGTTTGGGGTTGGCGTTGCTGGGGACCATGTGTTTCTCGGCGGGCAATATGTTGTCGAGTCTGCAGCAGAAGGCTGGCCTGAGGCCGCTGACCACCAATGCCTGGGGCATGTTGTATGGATCCTTGATGCTGGCGACCTACTGCGTGGTGCGTGGCATTCCGTTTGAGATGGACTGGAGCGCGCGGTATGTCGGCGCCCTGTGGTACCTGGTGATTCCGGGGTCGGTGATCGGTTTTACCGCTTACCTGACCTTGGTCGGGCGCATGGGGCCGGAGCGCGCGGCGTATTGCACGGTGCTGTTCCCGGTGGTGGCGCTGAATGTGTCGGCGTTTGCCGAAGGCTACCAGTGGACCGCGCCGGCGTTGGCGGGGTTGGTGCTGGTGATGGTGGGGAATGTGTTGGTGTTTCGTAAGCCCAAGGTGGCTCAGCCGGTGAATCCGATCCTTCAGGCAAAGCAGGTCTAATGTGGGAGGGGGCAAGCCTCCTCCCACATTTGACCGAGTTGGTCTTGCTATTTCATACCGAGGCGCTTGGCCATCCGGCCGAGGTTGGCGCGGTCCAGGCCCAGTTCGCGGGCGGCGCTGGCCCAGTTGTGCTGGTGGCGCTCCAGGCAGGCGTTGATCACTTGGCGCTGGTAGTGCTCGGTGGCCTGGCGCAGGTCACCGGTGACGGCAAGGGCGGCTTCTGTCGGTGCTTCGATCACCGGCGTGCTGACGTCGGGCAAGTCCAGGTCCTGGGCACTCAAGCTCAGAATCTTCGGACGCTCGCGACAGTTACCCAGCGCTTTCAGCGCACTGCGGCCGATCAAATGTTCCAGCTCCCGCACATTGCCCGGCCAGTTATAGGCCAGCAGCGCCGCCTGGGCATCGCTGGTCAGGCGCAGGCTGCCCAGGCCCATGCGTGAGCGGTTCTGCTCCAGGAAGAAGCCGGCCAGCAGCAACACATCACGCCCGCGCTCGCGCAGTGCCGGCACTTGCAGCGGGTACACGCTCAGGCGGTGATAGAAGTCGGCGCGGTAGCGGCCGTTGCGCACTTCATCGGCGAGGTCGCGGTTGGTGGCGGCGATCAGGCGCACGTCGACCTGGTGTTCCTTGTCCGAGCCCAGGCGCTGCAACTGGCCGCTTTGCAGCACCCGCAGCAGCTTGGCCTGCACGCTCAGCGACAGCTCACCCACTTCATCCAGAAACAATGTGCCGCCATTTGCCAGTTCGAACTTGCCGCGCCGTTCATTCAGCGCGCCCGTAAAGGCGCCACGCACATGGCCGAACAACTCGCTTTCCACCAGGGTTTCCGGCAGGGCCGCGCAGTTGAGGCTGATCAGCGGTTTGTCCGCACGGGACGACGCCGCGTGAATGGCCTGGGCCACCAGTTCCTTGCCCACCCCGGTTTCGCCAGTGATCAGCACCGTGAGGTCGCTGCCACCCACCAATTTGATTTCCTCCACCAGGCGCTTGTGGGTTTTACTCTGGCCGATCATTTCCTTGTGCTGCTGGCCGCTGGCCTGGCGGTAGATCTCGGCACGCTGGTGTTCGTCTTCGGCGCGCAACGCCAGGCGCTCGATACGTTCGGCTACGTTGACGGTGGCGGCGGCGAGGCTGGCGAAGGCTTGCAGGGCGTCCAGATCCACGCGTTCGAAGCGTTCGGTGTCCAGCGCGTCCAAGGTCAACAGGCCCCAGGGCTGGTCGTCGATAAACAGCGGGCAGCCCATGCAATCGTGGACTTCCAGATGGCCATGCAAGCCATCGACCAGGCCGTCGTAGGGGTCGGGCAATTCGCTGTCACTGTCAAAGCGTGTTGGCCCATGGCTGCTGAGCAGCACGGCGAAGCGCGGGTGTTCGCTGACCTTGAAGCGGCGGCCCAAGGTGTCAGGCCTCAAGCCGTCCACAGCCAAAGGCACCAACCACTCGCCGTCCAGACGCAGCAACGCAGCGGCATCGCAGGGCAGCAGCGCGCGCATGGCTTGCAACAGGCGGCGATAGCGCTCACCTTCGGGCAGTTCCCGTGACAGGTCGGCGACCAGCGGCAGCAGGGTAGTGAGCAGCGAATGTGCAGTCATAAAGACTCCTTGTAGTCCTTATGACTATAGACCGTAGGAAGTCATACTGACTACATATTATTCAACTCGTTGAAATTCAAGGATTTATAAGTTGGCATGAATACTGAGTAACTAAGGGTAATCAGTAAAGAAGCCCAGGAGGCTCCCATGCTTAGTGCCCAAGACCGTGCCATCGTCAAATCCACCGTGCCCCTGCTGGAAAGCGGCGGCGAAGCGCTGATCACCCATTTCTACCGCATGATGCTCTCCGAGTACCCTGAGGTCCGCCCGCTGTTCAACCAGGCCCACCAGGCCAGCGGTGACCAGCCCCGCGCCCTGGCCAACGGCGTATTGATGTATGCGCGGCATATCGACCAGCTCGACCAACTGGGCGACCTCGTGGCGAAGATCATCAACAAGCACGTGGCCTTGCAGATCCTGCCGGAGCATTACCCGATTGTGGGCGCTTGCCTGCTGCGGGCGATTTCCGAGGTGCTGGGCAGCGAGATCGCCACCCCTGAAGTGATGAATGCCTGGGGCGCGGCTTACGGCCAACTGGCGGACATCCTGATTGGCGCGGAAGCGGCCATTTACGAAGAGAAGGCCCAGGCTCCGGGTGGCTGGCGCGGTGCGCGGGCGTTCACCGTGGTCAAGCGTGTAGAGGAGAGCACCGAGATCACCTCCTTCTATTTCGCCCCGGTGGATAACGGCCCGATCCTCTCTGCCGCGCCGGGCCAGTACATCGGCATGAAGCTGGTGCTCGACGGTGAGGAAGTACGCCGCAACTATTCACTGTCGGCACTGAGTGATGCGGGTGAGTACCGCATCAGCGTCAAGCGCGAGGCCGGAGGGCGGGTTTCCAACTACCTGCATGACCAGTTGCAGGTGGGTGCGACGATTGACCTGTTTCCGCCGTCGGGCGAGTTCACCCTGGCTGCCAGCGATAAGCCGCTGGTGCTGATCAGTGGCGGGGTAGGGATCACCCCGACCTTGCCGATGCTGGAGGCGGCACTGGCCACCGAGCGTCCGGTGCACTTTATCCACTGTGCGCGTAATGGCGGGGTGCATGCGTTCCGCGATTGGGTGGATGCACTGGCGGCCAAGCACCCGCAGGTCAAGCGGTTCTACTGCTATGCCGAGGACGACGGCGTGAGCCCGGCGGCGGATAAAATCGGCCTGCTGAGCCAGGAGCAGCTGGCGGCGTGGTTGCCGGAGCAGCGTGACCTGGACGCGTACTTCCTCGGCCCTAAAGGTTTCATGGCGGCGATCAAGCGCCACCTCAAAGCCCTCGGTGTACCGGAAAAACAAAGCCGCTACGAATTCTTCGGCCCGGCGGCGGCCTTGGAGTAACACGGTCAAAAATGTGGGAGGGGCGGTGCGACGATTCGACTTGCCCCCGATGGCGGTGTGTCAGCCAACTCAGCTATAACTGACCCATCGCTATCGGGAGCAAGCCCCCTCCCACATTTAATTCTCCATTCCTGCCGATTAATCCCCTGTTAACCCCTCTCTGTTTAAACCACTCTCTGTGTGTAAACTTGCGGCCATTGGCACAACCAAACAAAGGGATACGGGGATGAGTGACGAATTGCGTTTAGGCAGGGAGCGGCGCTTTCTGGTGTTGCTGGGCATCATCTGCCTGGCGCTGATCGGTGGGGCGTTGTACATGCAGGTGGTGTTGGGCGAGGCGCCGTGCCCGTTGTGCATCCTGCAACGCTACGCCTTGCTGTTGATTGCGATCTTCGCGTTCATCGGTGCAGCCATGCGCACCAAGGGCGCCATCACGCTGTTCGAGGGCCTGGTGGTCCTCAGCGCCCTCGGTGGGGTGGCTGCGGCCGGTCACCATGTGTACACCCAGTTCTTCCCGCAGGTCAGCTGCGGCGTCGATGTGCTGCAACCTATCGTCGACGAACTGCCCCTGGCCAAGGTCTTCCCACTGGGCTTCCAGGTCGACGGTTTCTGTAGCACCCCGTACCCGCCGGTGCTCGGCTTGTCCCTGGCGCAATGGGCGCTGGTGGCGTTCGTGCTGACGGTCATCCTGGTGCCCCTGGGTATCTATCGAAATCGCCAGCGCAAGGCCTGAACCCATCGGCAAAACGCCCCGGTCCTTCTTCAAGGAAGGCCGGGGCGTTTTGCATGTAGGGTTTTGTGAACAGAACGTGACGCCGGACAATTTTGGGTGCGCGCAATGTGCGACATGTTGTCACACGGAAGCCGCCGCAGGACGTTTCTGACCTGCCAAACCCGCGCTTAAATTTGCAAAAAACCTCCAAGATGTGCTGTCAGTTCGTGGGTTGGGCGACGCCACGCACCTCACGCCGTACAAGCCTTTGAGTGATGTCCGAATGCCTTGTTTTATGGGGGGTTGCCTAGGTTTTGCGGGCCCTTACGGAGTGTAAGGGCTGTGACGGTTTGCCCTATAACACGGCAATTTTTGTGGTTTTTGTTGAGAATCGAACGCGATAAGATCGCGAACCATTGCAATATTGGTGAAGGATTATTGCTGTAATCGATAAAAATTATTTCTTTATAAGACATGGTTTATACATCGCTAGCTAACTACAATCGCCCGCACTGAATGTCCGGTGCTGCTCAATCTTTGAGCACTGGAGCGGTCGAGGGGCAGATGGACGGCTCTGTGCGACCCCAAGGTTCCGGCAGCCTTTCAACTATCCGCACCAAAGGGAATTGGTCTGTAACAAGGCCTTTAACCACGAAATCGAATAAGAACTCACCGCAGGCTCGTGAAGCGTACCTATATGACGTGACGGGCAGGCTCTTATTCAATCGAAGAGAAATGCCAACCCTTGGCAGGGTGAAGTGTTGGCGATCAAAACCCAACTGCATTGCGCAAGCTGCTTTAGAGGTCGTGAGATGAGTAAAAACAGGTACCCCCGATTACTAGGCTTTTTGCCGCTGCTTGGCATGATGTTAATGCTGGGAGGCTGCAAGTGGACCTTGATGGACCCAAAAGGACAGATCGGTCTGGATCAACGAAACCTGATCATCACTGCCACCCTGCTGATGCTGTTGGTCGTGGTGCCTGTGATCATCATGACCTTCGCCTTCGCCTGGAAATACCGCGCGTCGAACACCAGCGCGACCTACGCGCCGAAGTGGTCGCACTCCACCAAGATTGAAATCGCGGTGTGGCTGGTTCCGATCCTCATCATCATCGCCCTGGGTTACATCACCTATAAGTCGACCCACGAGCTGGACCCGTACCGTCCGCTGGAGTCCGACGTCAAGCCGATCAACATCGAAGTGGTCGCGCTGGACTGGAAGTGGCTGTTCATCTACCCGGACCTGGGTATCGCCACGGTTAACCAGATTCGCTTCCCTGAGAACACCCCGCTTAACTTCCGGATCACCTCCGACGCCGTGATGAACTCGTTCTTCATCCCAGCCCTGGGCGGTCAGATCTACGCGATGGCAGGCATGCAGACCCGACTGCACCTGATCGCCAACGAAAAAGCTGAAATGGAAGGCATCTCCGCGAACTACAGCGGCGCTGGCTTCACCGGCATGAAATTCAAAGCGATCTCGACGAGCCAGGAAGATTTCAACGCCTGGGTAGCCGAAGTCAAGGCCGCACCTAAACAGCTTGATCAAGCTGAATACGACGCCCTGACCAAACCAAGCCAGAACAACCCTGTCGCCCTGTACTCCACGTATGAGCCGAACCTGTTTCAGAAAATCGTCGACAAGTACGAAGGTATGAAGCCAGGCAAGCCGGTCAAGCACGAGAAGAAAGAAGTGGCCGCGGTTGAAGGTTCTGACACGGGCTCGCATTCAACTGCTGGGGCAGAGGAGTAAACGATGTTTGGTAAATTAAGTTGGGATGCGGTCCCGTTCCACGAGCCGATTGTGATGATTACCATCGCCATGATCGCGCTGGGTGGTCTGGCACTGTTTGCAGCAATCACTTATTTCAAGAAGTGGACCTACCTGTGGACCGAGTGGCTGACGTCGGTCGACCACAAGAAAATCGGCGTGATGTACATCATCGTTGCCATGGTCATGCTGCTGCGCGGTTTTGCCGACGCCATCATGATGCGTACCCAGTTGGCCATGGCCACCGAGGGTTCGCCGGGCTACCTGCCGCCTGAGCACTATGACCAGATCTTCACCGCCCACGGTGTGATCATGATCATCTTCATGGCGATGCCTTTCTTCACCGGCCTGATGAACCTTGCAGTGCCGCTGCAGATCGGTGCGCGTGACGTTGCCTACCCGTTCCTGAACTCCCTGAGCTTCTGGCTGCTGGTTTCCGGTGTTGTGCTGATCAACGTGTCCCTGGGTGTCGGCGAGTTCGCCAAGACCGGTTGGGTTGCGTATCCGCCATTGTCGGGTATCCAGTACAGCCCTGGCGTGGGTGTGGACTACTACATCTGGGCGCTACAGTTATCAGGGCTCGGGACGACGCTGACGGGGGTCAACTTCCTGGCCACCGTCCTGAAAATGCGCGCCCCTGGCATGAAACTGATGGACATGCCGATCTTCACCTGGACCTGCACCTGGGCAAACGTGCTGATCGTGGCTTCGTTCCCGATCCTGGCCGCTACCATGGCGCTGCTGTCGCTTGACCGTTACCTGGATTTCCACATTTTCACCAATGAACTTGGTGGCAATCCAATGATGTACGTGAACCTGTTCTGGGCATGGGGTCACCCTGAGGTGTACATCCTGATCCTGCCAGCGTTCGGTATCTTCTCCGAAGTGATCTCGACCTTTACCGGCAAGCGCCTGTTCGGTCACCACTCGATGGTCTACGCCTCCGGCGCGATCTCGGTACTGGGCTTCATGGTTTGGCTGCACCACTTCTTCACCATGGGTTCGGGGGCGAGCGTCAACGCCTTCTTCGGCCTGGCGACGATGCTGATTTCCATCCCGACGGGGGTGAAGCTATTCAACTGGCTGTTCACCATCTACCACGGCCGTCTGCGCATCACCAGCCAGGTTCTGTGGACCCTGGGCTTCATGGTGACCTTCGCCATCGGCGGCATGACCGGCGTACTGCTGGCCATCCCGGGTGCTGACTTCGTCCTGCACAACAGCCTGTTCGTGATCGCTCACTTCCACAACGTAATCATCGGTGGTGCTGTATTCGGCTACATCGCTGGTTTCAGCTTCTACTTCCCGAAAGCGTTCGGCTTCAAGCTGCACGAAGGTTGGGGCAAGGCTGCGTTCTGGTTCTGGATCTCGGGCTTCTTCGTCGCGTTCATGCCGCTCTATGCACTGGGCTTCATGGGCATGACCCGTCGTCTGAACGCCACCACCAACCCTGAGTGGGTGCCGTACCTGTACGTCGCCATGTTCGGTGCGGTGATGATCGCTGTCGGCATCGCCTGCCAGTTGATCCAGCTGTACGTGAGTATCCGTGACCGTAAGCAGAACGCTTGCGAGTCGGGTGACCCATGGAATGGCCACACCCTGGAATGGTCGACTTCTTCGCCACCGCCGTTCTACAACTTCGCTGTGATCCCTACTGCGAACACCATCGATGCGTTCACCGAAGCCAAGGAAGACGGTACTGCGTACCAGCGACCTAAGCACTACGAACCGATCCACATGCCAAGCAACACCGCCACCGGCGTGGTGATGGGTGCGCTGTTGACCGTGTTCGGTTTCGCGATGATCTGGCACATCTGGTGGCTGGCAATCGTGAGCCTGGTGGGCACCATCGGCTACTTCATTGTCCACGCTGCACGTGATGATCAAGGCTACATGGTGCCGGTCGAAACGATCGAGCGCATCGAAGCCGAGCAGCACGCTCGCCTGGTCGCCGAGAAGAAAATCCCGGCCAACCGTGTAGAAACCTCGTTGGAACAGGCTTAAACCATGTCGAACTTAGTGACCAATGCTGGACACGCCCATGTCGATGACCATGGGCACGATGACCATCACCACGACTCGGGGCCGATGACCGTTTTCGGTTTCTGGCTCTACCTGATGACCGACTGCATCTTGTTTGCGTCGATCTTCGCGGTGTACGCGGTACTGGTAAACAACGTAGCGGGTGGCCCATCGGGCCACGACATCTTCGAACTGCCTTACGTGCTCGGCGAAACCGCCTTGCTGTTGTTCAGTTCGATCACCTACGGCTTCGCCATGTTGGCCTTCTACAAGGGCAACAAGAAAGGCGTACTGAGCTGGCTGGGCCTGACTTTCCTGTTCGGCCTGGGCTTCATCGGCATGGAGATCAACGAGTTCCACCTGCTGATCTCCGAAGGCTACGGCCCGCACCGTTCCGGCTTCCTGTCGGCGTTCTTCACGCTGGTAGGCACTCACGGTCTGCACGTAACTGCCGGCCTGCTGTGGATGGCGGTGATGATGTATCAGGTCAATAAGCACGGCCTGACCAACACCAACAAGACTCGCCTGAGCTGCCTGAGCCTGTTCTGGCACTTCCTGGACGTGGTCTGGATCTGCGTCTTCACCGTTGTTTACCTGATGGGGACTCTGTAATGGCTAATGCACACTCCCATGACCATGACAGCCATGATGCAAGCCACGGCAGCGTTAAGTCTTACGCTATCGGCTTCATCCTGTCGGTAATCCTGACGCTCATCCCGTTCGGTCTGGTGATGTACCCGACCCTGCCGAAATCGATCACCTTGATGATCGTGCTGGCGTTCGCGGTGATTCAGGTTCTGGTTCACCTGGTGTACTTCCTGCACCTGGATCGTTCTAAAGAGCAGCGCGATAACGTGATTGCGTTCGTGTTCGCAGGCCTGGTAATCCTGCTGCTGGTTGGTCTGTCGATATGGATCATGTTCAGCATCCATACGTTCATGATGGCGAAGTGAGGTAAGACCCGATGTCGCTTAAGCACTTTATCCAAATCACCAAACCGGGGATCATTTTCGGTAACGTGCTTTCTGTGGCGGGCGGTTTCTTCCTGGCCTCCAAGGGACATGTCGATCTGGCCATCTTCCTGGCTGCGATGATCGGCACATCCCTGGTGGTAGCTTCCGGTTGTGTCTTCAACAACTGCATCGACCGTGACATCGATATCAAGATGGAGCGCACCAAGAATCGCGTGCTGGTCCAGGGCCTTATCTCCCTGAAACTGGCGCTGATCTTCGCGACCGTCCTGGGTGTTGCCGGTGTGGCCCTGTTGTACCAGGTGGCCAACCCGTTGGCGGCGCTGTTTGCCGTGATCGGTTTTGTCATCTACGTCGGTCTCTACAGCCTGTACCTCAAGCGCAAGTCGGTTCACGGCACGCTGGTGGGCAGTCTGTCGGGGGCGATGCCGCCGGTGATTGGTTATGTGGCTGTGACCAATAGCTTCGACATGGCTGCGCTGGTGCTGCTGGTGATGTTCAGCCTGTGGCAGATGCCGCATTCCTACGCCATCGCGATCTTCCGCTTCAACGACTACCTGGCTGCTTCGATTCCGGTCCTGCCGGTCAAGCGTGGCATCCAGGTCGCCAAGAAACACATCCTGCTCTACATCCTGGCCTTCCTCGTGGCGACCTTGATGTTGACCTTCAGTGGCTACGCCGGCATGAGCTACCTTGCCGTCGCCGCCGCCATGGGCATGTACTGGTTGTACATGGCCTGGACCGGCTACAAGGCGGTGGACGACACCGTCTGGGCGCGCAAGCTGTTCGTGTTCTCGATCTTCACCATCACCGCGCTCAGCGTGATGATGTCCCTGGATTTCCAAGTGCCGAAAGAGCTGTTGCTGACCTACGCACACTGAGTGTCCGAGTAGTAAAAAGGCCCCGCCTTCGAAAGAAGCGCGGGGTTTTTTATTGAGTGACCTTTAAACTATGCCCAAACCCTTACCCCGGCAGGAAGCAAAGTGATGAGTAAAAAAGCCGTTATGGTGTTCAGTGGCGGTCAGGATTCGACGACGTGCCTGATCCAGGCGCTGCCGCTGTATGACGAAGTGCACTGCATCACCTTCGATTACGGTCAGCGCCATGTGGCGGAAATCGAAGTCGCCCAGCAGCTTGCCAGGCAACTGGGGGCCACCGTTCACAAAGTGATGGACGTGTCCCTGCTCAACGAGCTGGCGATCAGCAGCCTGACCCGCGACAACATTCCAGTGCCGACCGTGAACAGCTCCGGGGAAAGCCTGCCGAGCACCTTCGTGCCGGGCCGCAACATTCTGTTTTTGACCCTGGCGGCGATCTACGCGTATCAGGTCAAGGCCGGGACGGTCATCACCGGCGTGTGTGAAACCGACTTCTCCGGCTACCCTGATTGCCGCGATGAGTTCGTCAAAGCCTTGAACCAGGCCCTCAAGCTGGGCATGGAGTACGACGTACGCCTGCAAACCCCGTTGATGTGGCTGAACAAGGCTGAGACCTGGGCATTGGCGGACTACCACCAGCAACTGGACCTGGTCCGCGAGCAGACACTGACCTGCTACAACGGCATTATCGGCACCGGCTGCGGCGAGTGTGATGCGTGCAACCTGCGCGCACGCGGCTTGAATGACTACCTGCAGGACAAAGCAGCGGTCATGCAGAACCTGAAGCGGAAGTTACAGCTGAACTAACCCCAATACGCACCAGAAAAAAGCCCCGTCTTCGCAAGTCGTACGGGGCTTTTTCATGGTGGCTCGGTTAAATCATTCGTCCCTTGTCTCGTCATACCCTTCTATACGAGCTGTGCGAATCCATCACCCGCCTACAAGGAGTAGTCACCATGGTCAGTGTTAGTCGTCGATCCCTTCTCGCCTTCGGCGCCGCCCTGCCTTTGCTCGGGCGCCTGGATTGGGCGGTCGCCGCACCCGCGCCGACCAAGACTGACAAGGTACTGCTCAACTACAACGAAAGCCCCTATGGGCCTTCGACGGCGGCCCGCGAAGCGATGCAGGGCGGCATCGCGACAGCCGGGCGGTATCCGTACAAACACATGTACGCCTTGGCCGGCTTGTTTGCCCAGCAGCACGGGATTGCCGAAGAGCAGGTGGCGGTGTTCGCCGGTTCCATGGCCGCGCTGCGCTACGCGGTGCTGGCGTTCACCAGTGAAACCCGCGGCCTGGTGATGGCCACGCCGTCCTACGAAGTCCCCCGCCAGGCGGCCGAATCACGCAGGGCGCCGGTGCGTGAAGTGGACCTCAATGCCGAGCATGCCCACGACGTCCCGGCGATGCTCGCTGCCGACCCCCAGGCCGGTGTGCTCTACCTGTGTAACCCCAACAACCCCACGGGCACCCTGACCCCAACCGACGCCATCCGTCAGGCGCTGGCGAACAAACCCAAAGGCAGCGTGCTGGTGGTGGACGAGGCCTACATCGACTTCGCCGACACCCCAAGCGTGGTGAGCTGGGTCAAGGATCACGACGACCTCTTGGTGTTGCGCACCTTCTCGAAAATCTACGGCATGGCCGGCGCCCGCCTGGGCCTGGCGATCGGCCACCCGGCGCTGCTGGAACGGCTGGCGGTGTTCGGCGGTGAAAATGTGCCGGCAGGTTCTTCTTTGCTCGGCGGCCTCGCCAGCCTGGAAGATGTGAAGCTGCTGCCACAACGCAAGGCGCTCAATGCCCAGTTGCGCGATGAAACGATCGCCTGGCTCAGGGGCCGTGGCTTCACCTGCACGGTCTCCCAGGCCAACTGTTTCATGATCGACGTGAAGCAACCGGCCGAGCAGGTCATCGACAAGCTTGCCGCTCAGGGCGTGTTCATCGGGCGGGTGTGGAAAAACTGGCCGCAGTGGGTACGCGTGACGGTGGGGAACAAGCGGGAGATGGAACGGTTTCGCGAGGTGTTTGCGGCGACGGTCTAGCGCCGATGTGGGAGGGGCTTGCTCCCACATTCAGTTCGGTGGTGTTACCGCTGCGCGATGCTGTAACCCTCAAACGCCGTCTGCTGTTGCAGCGCAGTAATCACGCTCTTGCGGCTCAGCGGCTGCTCGACGCCGGCGTTATCCACAAAGCTTTCAACCTCAAGCTCGGCTTCATCGCCTTCACCCACAAAGTTGAAACCCAGGAACTCAAACGCCTCACGGTCGACGTTCAACCGCGAGCGTGGCGTGCGCAGCGGCAGGGTGACGCTGATGCCGTCCTTGCTGATCACAAACACTTCGGCTTCTTTTTTGGGGCGAGCAGCCTTGCCTTTGCCGGCGCTTGGGTTGCTGATGGCCTGGTGAGACTGGTTCAACACTTTGAGGGCCAGCCCGTAGACCAGCTCCTGAAACTGCGGATCATCCTTGAAGCTCGACAGGATGCGGCTGATGGAGAACTTGCTGCTCAGGTCTTCGAGGGCGATGTTGTCAGCGGCTTCGGCGTCCTTGAGCTGCTTGAGCTGGCCCATCAGGGCGTAGGCCTTGTCGTCGTCGAAGGCGTCGTGGGCCTGGCGGATGGCGACGCGCAGTTCGCGGATCTGGTCGCTTTCCTTGGAGGTGTGAAAGGCGTCCAGCACCATCTCGCTGATGATCTTGGCGGCTGGCACATGCTGTGAAAGATTGATGGCGTTTTCGTATTCAGCCTTGGCGTGCAAGGCGACTACGGATTCTTCGGCGGATTGTTCGGTGTAAGAATCGGACATTGAAATTTCACTACTTCAGTAAACGGGAGACAAAAAAGCGTCGCGCATTTTCAGCGGGGAGGGAGGTCAGGTCAAGGCAGCACAATGCCCTTATCGCGGAGCAAGGCTGCCGACCGGCGGATGCGGGGGGTTAAACCAACTGCTGGAGGCACGCCTGGAGAATATCCAGTCCTTCTTCCAGCACCGCAGGCTCAATGGTCAACGGTGCCAGCAGCCGAATGATATGCCGCGACTTACCACTGGGCATCAGCAGCAACCCGGCATCCCGCGCCAGGCTCAGCAATTGGGTCAGTTGCTGTGAGGCGGGCGTGCCGTCGGGGCTGGTCAGTTCGATGCCGCGCATGGCACCGACGCCGGTCAGGCGGCCCAGGTACGGCGACAGGTGCTGCGAACGCCAGGCTTCATAGCGGCCTACGATCGCTTCTTCGTGCTGCGAGCCCCAGTCCTGCAAATGCTCATCGGTCATTGCATCGAGGGTGGCCAGCGCCGCTGCGCAGGCAATGGGGTTGCCGGAATACGTGCCGCCCAACCCGCCTTTGGGCAGGTTGTCCATCAATGCCTTGCGCCCGACCACCGCACCCAGCGGCACGCCGCCGGCGATGCTTTTGCCCAGCAGGATCAAATCCGGTTCGATGCCCAGGCGTGAGAAGGCGAAACGCTGGCCGGTGCGACCGAAGCCGGATTGGATTTCGTCGGCAATCAGCAGAATGTTTTTCTCATCGCACAAGCGTCGCAACGCCTGGGCGAACTCGATATCCAAGGCGAGGAAACCGGCTTCGCCCTGCACCGGCTCGATGATGAAACAGGCGACGTCATTGACGTCGATTTCCACGCTGAACAAGCGGTCCATGGCTTTGAGCGCTTCAGCGCAGCTCACGCCGTTATCGGCGCTGGGGTAGGGCAGGTGATACACCGGGCCGGGCAGTACGCCGACCTTTTGTTTGTAGGGCGCCACCTTGCCATTGAGATTGAGGGTGGCCAGGGTGCGGCCGTGGAAGGCGCCGTCAAACGCGATCACCGCCGTGCGGCCGGTGGCGCCGCGGACGATCTTCAAGGCGTTTTCTGCAGCTTCTGCGCCGCTGTTGGTGAGCATGCCGCTGACGGCGTAGTCCACCGGGATAAACCTGGTCAGGCGGTCCATCAGTTCGATGTAGGGCGTGTGGGGCGCGGCGTTGAACGCGTAGTGGGTCAACTTCGTCGCCTGTTCACGAATCGCCGCCACCACGCCCGGGTGGCAATGGCCAAGGTTGAGCACGCCGATCCCGCCGACAAAATCGATATAGCGTTTGCCCGTGGTGTCCCAGACCTCGGCGTTCCTGCCATGGCTGAGGCTGATGGGGTGAACGATGGAAATCGACTGGCTGATGGTTTCGCGGCTCATGAATCTCGGACTCGGCAGTGGCGGGCGTGTTTTTATCTAAGCCGTGGGCCAGGCCCTGCCGCAAACGAAATAAAGTCGCCGGGTCATTCCAAATCGGAAGGAGCTGTTGCCAAAAGGTCGTTTGTGGCAACGCGGCAAACCCGTCGATACTCCCCCGGCAGCATCAGAAACAGGCGCGGGCTATGTGGCGCCGAATAACAAGAAACGACAGGGAGAGCCTCGCATGAACCGATTCAAAATGACCTTGGCCATGATCAGTGCCGCCGCCACCTTTGGCCTGGCCGGCAGCGCGCACGCCGGTTCGACCCTCGACGCAATCCAGAAGAAAGGTTTTATCCAGTGTGGGGTCAGCGACGGGTTGCCCGGTTTTGGCGTGCCTGACAGCCAGGGCAAGATGACCGGCATCGATGTGGACGTGTGCCATGCCGTTGCGGCCGCCTTATTCGGTGATGCATCCAAAGTGAAATTCACCCAATTGACTGCCAAGGAGCGTTTCACCGCCCTGCAGTCCGGCGAAATCGATGTGATTTCGCGCAACACCACCTGGACCAGCTCCCGCGACTCGGGCATGGGCCTGGTGTTCACGGGCGTGACCTACTATGACGGCATCGGTTTTCTGGTGAACAACAAGCTGGGAGTCACGGCCGCCAGGCAATTGGACGGCGCAACCGTGTGCATCCAGGCCGGCACCACCACCGAACTCAACGTTTCCGACTATTTCCGTACCCATGGCATGAAGTTCACGCCGATCACCTTCGACACCGCCGACGAAAGCGCCAAGGGCCTTGAAGCCGGGCGTTGCGATGTGCTCACCACTGACCAGTCGGGGCTGTATGCCCAACGGATCAAGATGGCCCACCCGGATGAGTTTGTGGTATTGCCGGAAGTGATTTCCAAGGAGCCGCTGGGGCCGCTGGTGCGCAAGGGCGATGACGAGTGGTTCAGCATCGTCAAGTGGACCCTGTTTGCGATGCTCAACGCCGAGGAAATGGGCATCACCTCGCAGAACGTCGAAGAGCAGGCCAAGACCACTAAAAATCCGGATGTTGCGCGACTGCTGGGCGCCGATGGCGAGTACGGCAAGGACCTGAAACTGCGCAAGGATTGGGTGGTGCAGATCGTCAAACAGGTGGGCAACTACGGTGAGGTGTTCGAACGCAACATTGGCCAGGGCAGCGTGTTGAAGATCAAGCGCGGCCTCAATGCCCTGTGGAACAACGGCGGCATCCAGTACGCGCCGCCGGTGCGCTGACAGGCTTGGCTTACGCTGACACCCCATCTTTCCCCGCCGCCTTGGCGCGATATAACGCCTGATCGGCACGCGCCATCAGGGCGGCAGGGGATTCATCCATACGGCGCTCGGCCACCCCCAGGCTCAGGGTAACGGGCAGGTCATCGCGCAGCGGCATCTTGCGCATCGTTTGGCAGATGTTCTCGGCCAATTGCGTGGCGGTTTCCAGCGAGCTCTTGGGCAGGACCACCATGAACTCATCGCCGCCCCACCGGGCCAGCAGGTCGCCTGGGCGAAGGCAACTTTCCAGGCATTCCACGACCTGCACCAGGGTCTGGTCGCCCACGCCGTGACCGTGTCGGTCATTGATCGGCTTGAAGTCATCGATATCCATCGCGATCAATGCCAGCGGCAGGCGAAAACGCTGGGCCCGGTCGCACTCTTCCAGCAGGGCTTTTTCCAGGCGATAGCGGTTGGCTACGAGGGTCAGGGCATCCCGTTCGGCCAGGGAGCGGTTTTCGTCCAGTTGCAATTGCAACTGCTGGTTGACCCGTGACAACTCGCGCGTGCGCTCGGCCACCAGCGCCTCAAGGGATTGGTTGCGCCGCTCCAACTGTTCGACGGAGCACTTGCGTGTATGAATATCGCGATGGGCGCCCACCATCCGCGCCACCGAGCCGTCGGCGTTACGTGCAATCACGTAGCCCCGGTCTTCGATCCACAGGTAGCTGCCATCTTTTTTGCGGCAACGGTATTCGACTTGATAATGGGGGGCGCGACGGTTGATGTAGTCATCAAACAGCGTCATCACTTGGGGGTAGTCTTCCGGGTGGATGACGGTCTCCCAGGTGAACACGCTGTTTTCCAGGGAGTGGCGGGGGTAGCCGAGCATTTCGTACCAGCCTGGGTTGCGGTAGACGAACCCGGTATTGGCGTTCCAGTCCCAGATTCCGTCGCTGACCAGCTCCAGCACGGTATGCAGCATGTCGGCGTTGAGGTGAGAGAAATCACTCTTCAGTGTGCTGTCGCCGGAGGTATCGTCCATCTACGCGCTCCTTGCCCGGGCCGGCATTCAGTGCCAGCCCTGTTGACGCCGATACTCCGTGGCTGGAGCTACTGTACAACGGGGCTTGTGCGCTTTGAATAGGGCGGATGGCCGGCCATAGAAAGGTGGCAATAGGCTATTTCTTCGGCGCCGTCATCCTCGTACGCGCTTTCCCATCGGCGTTGTGCTGGTAAATCGCTTCCGGCTGGCCGTGTTCATTGAAAAACACCTGGCCAATTCCCGCCGAATTCCACAACCGCTCACCCGCTTCGGCATGCTCCGGAATATGCGGTATCACTTGCATGGTGCGGCGGCGAGTAAACCAGTTGAGGGGCGAACGCGGCGAGTACAGCCAGCGGTTGAGGCGGTCGAACCACTCCAGCAATCGCGGTGGGAATTCGTTCTTGATGCCGCTGCTGGTGATCTGCCAGATCCTGGGCCCGGCGTTGCGATGGCGGATCAGCACTTCGTAGACGAACGAGTAGTGCACATCGCCTGAGAGGACCACGTAGTTACCGGGTGTGCGCGAGTGGCGAAAGATGTTGAGGATCACCTGTGCCGCGCCGCGATGGGCCATCCAGTTTTCCGCGTCCACCAGCAAAGGGTGGCCGCACCAACTGAAGATTTTCTGCACGGTCTCGATCAGCTTGACGCCAAAGATCGGCGCGGGGGAGACGATGATGGCCGAGGGGTGGTCGAGCAGTTCCTGTTGCAGTTCGCTCAAGGCTTCCCAGTCCAGCAGGCCGGACGGTTGCTTGAGGGTGAACTCGCTGCGCCAGCGCCGGGTACGGGTGTCGAGCACCACCAGGGCGGGCGTGGTGGGCAGTACGTAATGCCATTGCTGAAATTTCAGCAGCGCTTCGAGCAGTTCATCCTGCGCGCTCGCGTCGAGGTGATCGGCCTGGGCCTGGGCAGTGAGCGTCCGGGTTTGGCTCACCAGCTCATCAAAGGCGTCCGGGTTATTACCCCAGCCTTGGCACAGCAGGTACGCCAGCAGGGCGTTACCGATGATGCGTTTGGAGAAGGGATGGCCGTAGGCGGTTTCTTCCCATTGAGCGCTGAGGTTCCAGTCGTCGGTGATGTCGTGATCGTCAAAAATCATCAACGTGGACAGGTGGGCGAAGACCCGCGCAACGCCTGGCAGGCCTTTGCAGAAGAGGTCGATCTGCACCTGTTCGCGGTGATAGCGCTGTTGTTCGTCGGTACTCAACACCGGTGGTTGCGGGTTGATAAGGCCCCAGGGTGTCGGTGACCAGACCAGCAGGTACATCGCCATCACTTCGGCGAAGGTCACCAAATGGTTGTCGGCGGTGCTGCTGGTGAAAATCGGCTTTTTCACACCACCAAAAAATCGCTCGCGCAGGGTTTCGTTGCTGTCCAGCGCGGGCAGCAGGTCGGCGCGATGGTAATAGCTGGCGCGATGCCCGTAGAGGCTGGCGCTGTCGTCCACGACTGCGCCTTCCAGGTATTCATCAAACAGGCCCAAGCGTGCGATCAGCGCATGGATCGCCCGCAGCATGGGCCCGGCGACATCGTCTGCATACACCTGATCACCGCTCATCATCAGCAGCGCCGGGCGTTGGGCGGGTGTGTGTGCCTCGGCCAGCAGGCGGTCGACACACAGCAAACCTTCGCCCGCCGGGTGATGCGGTTTGCGGCAGGAGCCATGCACCAACTGATGGATGCGGCTATGCAGGACAAAGCTCGGGCAGTGGGCGTTGGCATACACCAGGTGCGGCGCCCATTCGGCGATGCCCGTGTCGTCGATCAGCAGGTCATAGCCGATGACCACGTCCTGGGGCAGGGCGTCGTCCAGCGGCACGTCGATCAAATGAATAAAGGCGTGGCGGCCTACCGGGACGATTTCGCATTGGCCCCGATTCAGCGGGATATCGCGGTTCTGCCCGGCGATGTGCAGTCTCAGGGTCAGCGCCAGTGCTTGGCTGCCTACCAGCCACAGTACCAGGCGCCGGGGCTCCAGGCGGCGCAGCAACGGACCGGCCAGGACGGTGGGCAAAGTATCGAGGGGTGACATGCAGGCAGGGACTCCTGGCTCTATAAAAAAACAGCGAGGTTAGCGCACTGAATGTCAGTGTTTTGTTAACACCTAACAAAGGGCAGCCCGATTGGGCTGCCCTTTGTTAGGTGTTAAAGCAGGGTTCCTCCAAGGCTATCCAGCGTGCTCTGACTCTTGTGCCTATCGCTGGCCGCCGGGCCGCCAAATTCGATGGTGGACGACTGCTTCCGATTCGGTTCGACGTCGCTCTTCTGGCGCTGGTGCAGCTCGGATTGTTGCAGCACATTCACTGCGTTATCGTTATTCATCGTGTGATGGATGGAAAGAAGCATAGAGAATTCCTTCTGTGAGCTAGAAACTTCACCGTGAATAGTGAAGCGCAGTCAAACCTACAGAGAGGCAAGGGGTTGAACTATAAACGCCTCGCTGCAAATGATGACGGCGGTGTGTATTCCCTCTCAAAAATCATCACCGCTGCCTTTGGCACACTCATCAGCTTCAGGCGAGGTCATGCCGTGCCTGCCTTCGAGCACAAAAGCCGCTCGGTTTTGCGCGACTACGTTACGTAATGCGCTGTAGTAATCCGGCAGCTTTTGCAGGCTGTCGGTGAGTGGCCCGCCTGCGCCTGCGCGGTGAATTAATCGAAGATGCCGACCAGCAACGCCATCCACTACGGGCGCTCAGGTATATGAGTCCTCAATCACCTTCGGCACCGTAAACCGGAACTCGCTGCCACGGCCCACTTCACTCTCGGCCACGATCTTGCCGCCATGGGCCTGGACAATCCCCTGGGTGATATACAGCCCCAGGCCACTGCCGGTGGGGTTGTTTTCGGCCTGGGTCCAATAACGATCAAACACATGCGGCAGTTGGTCAGGCGCAATACCTTCGCCGGAGTCACGCACCGAAAACACGATATCTTCACCATTGCTCATCGCGCTGATGCCGATATTGCCCTGGCGCGGGGTGAACTTGATGGCGTTGCCGATCAGGTTCGACAGCACCTGGAACAGCCGCTCCGGGTCGCCGTTTATCTGCAGGCCAGGCTCGGCGTTGAACGACAGGTCGATGCCTTTTTCCATCGCCAGCGGCGAGAGCAGGGCATAGGCTTCTTCGAACATTTGGCTGACGTCCAATGCCACTGGTCTCACTACATAGCGCCCGGCCTCGATCTTGGAGGTGTCGAGCAGATCTTCCAGTAACACGTTCATGCGCCCGGCGGCCTGTTGCATGGTGTCGATGGCCGAGGAGATCCGCCGTGAGGTGTGCGGGCCGTCGGAGCTGAAGGCTTTTTGCATCATGCCGCACAACATCGAGATGACGGTCATCGGGTTGCGCAGGTCGTGGGATACCACCGCTACCAGTTCATCGCGGGCGCGCACGGCCTGTTGCTCGCGCAGCACCTGGCGGGCCAGGTCGTTTTCCAGGGCCGAGCGGCGCAGGTCGTTGGCGGCAAAGCGGTCGCCATGGCTCCACTTGGTGGAGATACCGGCCATTTCCACTTTCCAGATTTCAAACGAGATGCGTGGGCGCAGGCGCAGGCCGGCCTCGGAGCTTTCCAGGGCCAGCGGTTTGTTCGGGTCGCCGCTCCAATTGATGTTCTCTTTCACTTCCGGGCGGAACCACAGCACGCCGTTATCCACAGGCTTTGGCAGGCTCATCGCCAATACCCCACTGGCCACCTGTTGGAACTCGGCGGCCGGCGGGTAGACCGACACCAGGTTATGGCTGGAAAACACCGACTCGCCGCGGTCTTGCAGCCACTTGTGCAATGCGCGGATCTGCGCTGGTTCCGGGCAGTTGCCGTAGCGGTGCAATTGTTTGTCTTCGATGATCGCCACGCCGCCGGACAAGGTCAGGTCCATCAGTAACTGGCCTTGCTGGGCCAGGCCGTCGAACACGCTTGTTTCCGAGGCCTTCATCGCCTGATCAAGCTTGGCCAAGGCCTCGACTTTCTCTTCACGCTGGCGGCTCAGGTCCAGGGCTTCCATGGCGCTGATCTGCAATGACAGCACTTGGCCGATGGTCTGGCAGGCGATGCGCAATTCGTTGGGCACCAGCAGCGGTTCACGGTTGCCGCAGCTGATCAGGCCCCAGAGCTTGTCACCCTTCATCAGCGAGATGCTCATGGACGACAGCACGCCCATGTTTTGCATGTACTGGCAGTGAATCGGCGATACGCTGCGCAGGGTGGCGAAGCTCAAATCCAGCGGCTCGCCGGTGTCCGGGCGCAACTTGGGCAGCAGTGGCACCGGCTCGTAGGCAGCATTCGGAATAATGCGCAGCCAGTTGGTGCGATACAGCTCGCGGGCCTGCTCCGGGATGTCGGACGCAGGGAAGAACAGCCCGTTGAACAGCTCCATGGACGGTGCCGACGCTTCCGCGATCACCTGGCCGTGGCCTTCTTCTTCGAAACGATAGATCAACACCCGGTCGTAACCGGTCATGGCCTGGATTTCAGTCACGCTGATTTCGTACAGCGCCTGCAGAGTTTTCGCAGCCTGCAACCGTTGCAGCATCTTGCCCAAGTCACTGGCGCGACCCTTCAGCGCCCGCGGTCGGAAGTCTTTGAGCCGCGGCTCGAACTCCAGCACCAGCACGTCCTGATGGCGGTGCAACAGGCCGTCGAACTCGGCGCCGTTGAACGTGACGTGCAACGGCGGCGCATCAAAAAAGCTATTGTGTTCAGCCATGGCCTGTACAGCCTGGGCGTGTTCGGCACCCACCAGCGTGTGCAGGGGCTGGCCCAGCAGCGACTCGGGGTCGCGGTTGAACAAGGTGGCAACGTTGGCACTGACTTGAATGATGTTTAGATCGGGTTCCGACAGCGTCAGCAGCACGCCGTGGGGTTGGATCGCCCCCGGAAAGCGGATGGGCTCGTCGGCACAGTTGGCAAGCAGCTCTTCAAAATCGTCGGGTTTCATAGCAGTACCTCCTGGCTGTCGAGCCATTGCTCAAAGCAGCTGAATGTCGAACGGGCCGCGTTCACCGCGCGCTCTTTGGCTGGCGCGTCCAGCGGCAGGCGGCCCAGATAGTCGAGAAAATCCTTCCAGCGCCGACCGGTCTCGGCACCGTACACATTGAGGAATGCACCGCCGTTATCGGCGTCGAGGTCCAGGCGCTGGGCCATTTCCCGACGTAATACCTGGCCGCCCAAGGTGGCGCCTTCCAATACATACAAGGCGCCGAGGCAGGCAGCGGGGGTGTCGAGAGAGGGCAGTTGTACACAGTGTGGCAAGGCATTGATCGCCGGGGCATCCAGGCCAAGGGCGTGAAGATCATCCAACAGGGTCGGCGTTTTCACACGCTGTGCCTGGTCAAAACCTTCAGGGATGAAGTTACAGCCGTACAGCGCCGCTTCCATTGGCCCATAAAACCCGTAATACGCCTGGATCAAGCGCTGGTACCAGACGGCATCCAGGTGCTCGGAAAAAAACGGCAGGCGTTTTTCCAAGGTCACATGCAATAGGCCAGTGCCTGCGCGCAACGCTTCCAGCAATGAGGGTGTACCACCTTCATGGGCCTGTGAATGCATTCAATGAGCTCGAACTGTGGGCCTTTCGGCCATGAATGACGCGCTGAAAAAGGCGACGATTCTACACAACACATAAGCATCAGCTGAACGCACAAGGCGAAAAGGCTGACCAGCGGATCAGAAAAGTCGCTCCCTGCTTAAATAAGTGACCATAAGGCCTGCTGCGAAGTTCGGTATAAATGATGTCGCGACGCTATCAATGCATGGACGATCCTTGCTGGGTCAATGCCGTTTGCACGCACTCAAGCAAATGCTCCGTGCTCCAGGGTTTGGGCAGGAACCGCACGGAGCCTCCCAATTGCTGCGCAAATCTGGCGTTGCCGGAGGTAAGCAGCACCGGCACCGACGGCCAGCGGTGCGCGACTACCCGGCTCAAGTCATAGCCGTTGAGCAACCCCGGCATCTGCACATCGCTGACAATCAGATCCACCGGATCGTCGCCCCGCTCCAGGTAAATCATCCCTTCATCGGCTGAAGGAAAAGACGTCACCGTCGCGCCGAAATCCTCCAGCACATCCACCATTAACGATCGAATGATCTCGTCGTCTTCCAATACCAAAATCGATGGCTGAGCCATGATCCTTACTCCACCATCAGGGTTCAGTAGGGTGGAGTGGAGCGGAGTTGGATAGGTTCGATTGGATGTGTATGGAGCGATGGGTGGTCAATTCGAGGGTCTAGGTTGCGCATTTGCGCGGTGGTACGGCACGATACCGGCGCTCTGCAATCAGGACGGGCCCGAACCCCGTGGCCCTCGCACAAGGTCGTCAACCGTGAACACTTCCGCTGCCCCCTTGATCGACCCGAACCTGGGCAACCGCATGATCAAAGTCGACCACGCCGGTGAGCATGGCGCGATCTGTATCTACAGCGGCCAGCTGTTTATGGCGCGGTTGTTTGCCCCCAGCATGGTGGGTGAGCTCCGTGAATTCCTCTCCCACGAGCGCCGCCACCGCGCGGTGTTCCAGGCCGAGTTGCAACGGCGAGGCTACCGACGCTGCCGCAGCTACTGGCTGTGCGGCCTTGGCGGGTTGGTGCTGGGCCTGCTTACCGGGGGATGCGGGCGCAAGGCTATCGTTGCCACCACCGTGGCCGTGGAAAGTGTGGTGCTCAAGCACCTGGCTCATCAACTTCACGCTTTACGCGACATAGACCCGCTGGCCGTGGCGGCCATTGCCTCCATCGTCGAGGAAGAACAGCACCACCACGACCACTCGGCTGCGCAGATCGATGTGCAGGATCCCTGGTTTCGTGCGCTGACGCCGGTGGTCACGGCGTGGACCGAAGCGGTGATCTGGATGGGCATGCGCTCCTGACAAACAGGCATAATCGCCGGCAACACCCGATGTGGAGTCCCCCATGAAGTACCTCTTACTGACCCTCGCGCTGAGCCTCAGCAATGCTTCGGCCTACGCCGCCGGTGATGCCGAGGCGGGCGGCAAACTCTTCAGCAAAACCTGCGGCGGTTGCCACAGCGTCGGCGAAGGCGCGCGCGGTGGCTTTGGCCCAGAGCTCAACGGCATCATCGGCCGACCCGCCGGCACCACCGCCGACTATCAATATTCGGACGCGATGAAAAACTCCGGCGTGGTCTGGACCCGCGACAAGCTCGCGGCCTACATCGAAGCGCCAAAAAAGGTCGTGAGTGGTACGCGCATGATTTTCTGGGGCATCAGCGACCCGGAAAAAATCGACAACATCCTGGCGTACCTTGAGACGTTCCAGCCCAAGTGATTACTCACGCACATTCCTGAACAGCATCAACCGCGCACTCTCATGCAGCCCACGGGTCAGCACCTGCAAACGCTGAAACTCCTCGGGATGGTGTGCGCTCACATCGTCACGCGGGGTGAGCGACGCCAGGTCATGCAGGGTCGGTGAGCTACCGTCGTGCTGCATCTGCAGCAGGAAGTCCTGGGTCACGCCGCCGATGATCGGGAAGGTGCCTTCGCGCAATACCAGCGGCACCACACGTTCGCCTTCCGGCGCCGGTTGCTGGATGTCCCGGCCCATCGCGCCATTGCGAAACGGCACGCCCGCCATGCCGGCCACGGTGGGCAGCAGGTCGGCCAGGCCCACCGCCTCGTCGATCACCCGAGGCTCAAGGCCGGGGGCGTGGATGAGCAGCGGCACATTATTACTTTCCAGGCCCAACTGCTCGAAGGCTGGCGCCATGTGGGGGATCTGGCTGATACGGGTGTTGTGGTCGCCGAAGAACACAAAAATGCTGTTGTCGTAGTAGCCGCCGGCCTTGGCGATGTCCATCAACCGGCCGATGTTGTAGTCCAGCAGGCGCACGGCGTTGTACTGCTCGACACTGCGGGAGCCGGCGGCCTGGGCCTGTTCCAGTGTCACGTGGCTTACCTGGAAGCCATCGTTCTGCTTGGGGATGGTGAAGGGGCGATGGTTGCCGGAGGTTTGCAGATAGGCGAAGAACGGCTGGTCCTTGGGGACCGCGCTTAACAGCCCGTCAGCTTCCTTGAACAGGTCCAGGTCGGAAATACCCCACACATCCACCCGTGGCGATTGCCAGTTGCTCTCCTCGAACAATTGCACGTCGTCGATGCTCTGGCGGATCAGTGCATTGATATTCGCCCAGCCGGCGTTGCCGCCGATCATGTAGAACTTCTGGTAGCCCTCGAACGCATTGATCAACGTGTGTTGGCGCGTAATCAGCGGGTTGCGCGTGGCTGTTTCCTGGCAGGTGACGTCGGGTACGCCGGTGATGCTGGCCCACACGGTTTTTGCCGTGCCGGTGACGGGGACGTAGAAGTGTTTGAAAAACCAGCTTTGCGTCGCCAGTTTGTCCAGGTTCGGCGTGGGGTTGAGCGGGTTGCCATAGGCACCCACGGCGCTGGTGCCGAGGGATTCGAGCATCACGAAAATCACATTGGGCGGGCGCTCGCCGGCCAGTCGATAGGGCTGCACGCCTTGTTCGCGGGTGAAGTTCAGTGATTGGGCATCGGGCTGGGTCACGCCCAGGTACTGGGCGACGTGCGGGTAATACTTGCGGACCTGGGCTTCATCGAACTGCGATTGGCCGACCTTGAGCGTGTCATACAAAAACAGCACCGGGTTCAGGCCCACGGCGGCCAGTTGGCTGTTGCCGGAAAAGAAGGCATCGCTCCAGCGCAGGGGCACCGGGTTTTCCAGGTTTAGGTTGGCGACGCGGCCGAGCAAGGCCAGCAGCACCGCGACGACGCCCATCACACTCACCACTGTCAGTGCCGACTTGCTGATGGCGGTGGGCGCTCGATCCAGGGTCAACCGCTCCAGTCGGACCAACGCCCAGACCCAAAGCGCCACCGCCGAAAGCCAGCAGGCGGTTATCCACAGCACCGGGTAGGTTTCCCACACCATCTGCTGGGAAATCTGCGCGTCTTGCAGGTAACGCAGCACCGTCGCATTGATACGCACGCCGAGGTAGGCGTAGTGGCCGAAGTCGATGATGTACACCAACCCCACCACTGCTAGTGCGATGACCAGATAACCGCGCGCCAGCCAGCGCAGGGCCGGCAGGGTGGCGAGGTTCCAGCGCGGCAGCCATGCGAGCACGGCCAGCGGCAGCAGGATCAACACCGCCAGGCGCAGGTCGAAACGCAGGCCGATACCCAGGGTCTCCAGCAGCGCCGGGGTGTTCAAATCAAGGCCGGAAAAACCCAGCACAAATACCAGCCGCAACGCAGCCAGCAACACAAACACCAACCCGATCGCGCCCACGCCGTAGCGCAGGCGGCGTGATTGCAACGCACTCATCAATTTTCCCACTCTTTAAAACAACACAAATCCAATGTGGGACGGGGCTTGCTCCGAGGGGGGTGGTTCAGTGCCGGATGTACTGACTGACACGCCGCCATCGGGAGCAAGCCCCCTCCCACAGTTTTAGTTGCATTAATCCAGCGACCACGCAGTAGCCCGTCAACAGCGGGTCGACCAGATAATCCCAATAGTTTTCCGACGCCTTGAGCCGTAATGCAAAAGCCAACGTACCCATCGCCAGCATCCACACCGCCAGCGTATTACGCAGCCACAGCATCAACAGTGCGGCCGCCGCCATCAGGGCGATCATCGGTCGCGGGTTGAAGCCCCAACGGTACGGGTCGAAGTAGGTCAGGCCCAACGTGGCCGGGTACAGCACCAGGCTCAGCAGGCCAAACAGCAGCAACGTCTGCACTTGATGCCGACGAGCGAGCGGTTGCACTAAGCCCAGGCGGCTGAGCATGACCCACGCCAACAGCACCAATGTGCAGATGGCCAGGTCATCGGTAAAACTGCGCACATACGCCGCCAGCGGCAGCTTGTTGACCGGGATAAAACTGACCGCTACCAGCACCGGCAGCAGCCATGGCCGCCAGGGAGCGGTAAACCTGAGCGCGCTCAACAGCACAAACCCCAGCAGCACAAAACTCAAATGGGCCTGCCACACAGAAACCATCACAGACGCTCCGCCAGCCAGGCTTCGTTGAAGCTGACATGTTTGATGAAGGTGTTATTCCACGAGTACACCACGTGGTACATGCCGTCCGGACTGCGGCTGAAGTACGGGTACTCGTATTCGAAATCGCAGCCTTGGGGTTTGCATACGCGGTAATCGAGGTTGCTGAGAAAGCGCTGTTCCAGCGGCAGGCGTTTGGCGCCGCTGGAGGCGCGGAAGCCTTCGCCGATGATTGCTTTATAGGCCTCGGGGGAGAACGGTTGGCCGAGCGGGTCGGGTGACTCATCCAGTTGCACCACGGTGCGCCATTGGCTGAGCTGGGCGTCGGTGCCGTAGAGGCTGAGCTTGAAGCGGCCGTCCTGCAGGTCGTTGAGGGCCACGAGTAACCCGTCATCTACCGTGCCCACCGCCGCCAACGACGAATTGGGGTTGGCCGGTTCCAGCGGGTACGGCGCGCTCCAGGTTTGCCCGGCGTCTTCGGTGCGGCTGGCCAGGACGCGGTGGTGGGTGTCGCCGGCGTAGCGCAACATCGCCACGGCGCGCTTGCCGTCCAGCGGCACGATGGTCGGTTGCAGGGAGTTCTTGCCGCGGCTGATGCGGAATTTGTCGATCACCGCACCGTCGGGGCTCAAATACAGGTACTCGGCAAACTTGCCCATGAACTCGTGGTACACCGGCAGGCCGATGGAGCCGTCGGCGTGGAACACCGGCGCTGCGCGCACCAGCGTACTGATGTTGAAAAACGGAGAGGTCACCAACTGCCGGGGCGCGGACCAGTTGGCGCCGAGGTCATCCGACACCATCACATTGATCGCACTGGTGGCCCAGCCGCCGACCGACACCGACACATAAAACATCCACAGGCGTTTATCCGGCCCCAGGGCGATCACCGGGTTGCCGAGTTTACGGATATAGCGCTGGGTGCCGTCGCGAGTGCTTTCCCGCGTGGCCAGCACTTGCTCGGTGCCCCATTCGCCGCTGCGCGCATCGAAGCGTGCGGTGCGCACCTGCACATCGGCGGCGCCTTCACGCGAACCGGCAAACCACACGGCCATCAAGTCGCCGCCGGGCAGGGCGGTGACGGAGGAAGAGTGCACAAAGTCCGTGAGTTGCGAAGACACAAAACGGCTGGTGTATTGCGGGGCCGTCGCCACCTTCGAGGTGTTCGGCGCCACTTGGGCAAAGGGTGCCAGCACATGGGGCGGGTGGCTTAGCCACGCGGCCAGGAAGACGCCGAGCAGGCTGCAGATCAGAAAAGCGGAGCGCATAGAGGACCTGTCGAGAAAAGGATTACTGCCCACGTTCATCCGGCAGACGCTTCCTGCGACCGGTGAGCATGGATAACGGCAGGTTGTCCCGCACCTGGATACTTTCAAACACCGCGGCCAGCACATGGATGCACACCAGGCCCAGCAGCACATTGGCGGCGGTCTCGTGGATTTGCAGGGGCCAATCGGCGCCCCACAGGGCATCCACTTCCTGCATCAAAAAGCCGCTGATGCCGATGGTCAGCAACGCCAGCAACATCAACAGCATCACCAGCGCGCCGATGGGCGAATGGCCCAGTCGATGGTGCGGGCGGCGGTTGAGCAGCGAACGCAGGTGGGTTTTCACGCGTTTCGGGGTCGGCCAGAAGTCCGCCCAGCGTGCACTGCGCGGCCCGATGAATCCCCACACCGTTCGTACCAGCAGCCAGGCCATGGCGTAGTAGCCCAGCCAGACATGCCAGTCGTCGCCCGCTTCGTTAAAGAAGTAATTGGCGACAAAGACCCCGGCGATGGACAGATGAAACAGCCTCACCAACGGGTCCCACAGGCGCAGGGATTCGCCTGGCATCAGCCTTTGATCTCAGTCTTCACGGCCTTGCCGGTGACTGGATCGTGGTAGATCTCGACCTTGCGCTTGTCCTTGTCGAAACCGTAGATCTCGTAGCAGTTGCCGTCGGTGACCTTGAACTTGCTGATCTCGTAGCCTTCGGCCTTGAGCTTGTCCTGGAAGGCTTTTTCGTCTTGCCATTGCGAGCGCTCGGCGGTGGTGCATTGCGGGCCGGCGACCGCCAGGGGACTGGCGACAATCAGGGACAGCAGGAGAATTTTGCGCATGGAAAAGCTCTCAGCAGATGTGGGAGATTTCACAGTGCAAAATCAACCTTAGCGCAACCTTAGTTGGCAACGCGCGGTAACATCTTTGCCGAAATAGCCTCGGTCAGAACCCGGCATGATGCCGCCGATTCCTACAGAGATTTTGCTATGCGCCTACTCCTTGTCGAAGATGATCGTGCCCTTGGCCAAGGGATTCGCGTGGCATTGGGCGTTGAAGGCTACACCCTGGATTGGCTGCAGGATGGCGTTGCGGCCCTGCATGCCCTGCGCACGGAAAGCTTTGATCTGTTGCTGCTCGACCTCGGCCTGCCGCGCCTTGATGGCCTGGACCTGTTGCAGCAACTGCGCGCCGAGCAGCACGACCTGCCGGTACTGATCCTCACCGCCCGCGATGGCACCGCCGAGCGCATCGCCGGTCTGGACGCCGGCGCCGACGACTACCTGGTCAAACCCTTCGATGTGGAAGAACTCAAGGCCCGCGTGCGCGCCCTGTTGCGCCGCAGCCAGGGCCGCGCGCAACCGATGTTGGAACATGCCGGCGTCAGCCTCGACCCGGCCACCCAGCAAGTGCGGTATCTGGATGAAGACATCATCGTCACCCCCATGGAATACCAACTGCTGCACCAACTGATGGTGCGCCCCGGCAAAGTGGTGACCCGCGAGCGCCTGTCCCGCGCGTTGTATGGCTGGCAGGACCGGGTCGAGAGCAACACCCTGGAAGTGTTGATCCACAACCTGCGTAAAAAGTTATCCACCGAGCTGATCCGCACGGTGCGCGGTGTTGGCTATGTACTGGCGCTTAAACCATGACCTCCGTGCGTGCACGTATCCTCATCCCTGTCCTGGTGCTGATCCTGTTGGGCGACGCGCTGATCAGCTGGCTGGTGCTGCGCGACAGCCACCATGAAATCGAAGAAGTCTACGACGCTCAACTCGCCCAAAGCGCACGCCTGTTGCAAGGCGTATTGCGCCAGCGCGACCCTGGCGAAGCCGACTGGGACCGCCTGTACCAGGCCTTCGATCAGGCCATGAGCCGTGTCGGCGAAGACGGTGTTGCCCACCCTTATGAAACTCGGTTGACCTTCCAGGTGTGGCGCAGCGACGGTCAATTACTCGTACGCTCCGCCGAGGCGCCAGTGTTGGCCGCACCGCCGGCTACCCTCGGCTCCCACGACATCATGGACAACGGCAACGACTGGTGCGCCTTCCTCCTCGCCGACCCGCAACAGGGGTTGCTGATCTGGGTGGGCGAGCGCGACGATATTCGCCAGGACGTGATCCAACGAATCATGCGCCACACTCTCTGGCCCACATTGATCGGCGTGCCGCTGCTCACTGTGTTGATCTGGCTGGTGATCGGCTGGGGCCTCAAACCCTTGCGCGCCATGGCCTTGTCGATTCGCGGGCGTAACTTCGACACCTTGCAACCGCTGCACCTCAAGCCGCTGCCCACCGACCTGGAGCCCATGCAAACCGCGCTCAACCGCCTGTTGGTGCAAGTTGACGACCTGTTGGAGCGCGAGCGCCGTTTCATCGCTGACGCCGCCCACGAACTGCGCACGCCTTTGGCAATCCTGCGCATCCATGCGCAAAACGCCCAAAGTGCCGGCACCGAAACCCAGCGGCGCGAAGCGTTGGACTTCCTGGTCAGCGGCGTCGACCGCGCGACCCGCATCGGCAGCCAACTGCTGACCATGGCGCGCATAGAGCCGCAATTGAATAACCCTGTGCGCAGTCGCGTGCAGTTGACGGAGTTAGTGCGCGAAGAATTGGCGGAACTGACCCCGCTGGCCATGGAAAAAGGCGTGGAACTGGTACTGGAAGGGAACGAAGAGTGCTGGGTCGAAACCGAACCCGTGGCACTGGCCATCGCCCTGCAAAACCTGGTGACCAACGCCCTCAACTTCTCCCCGCCGGGCAGCGAAGTAAAAGTGGTGATTGGCGCCCATTGCCTCAGCGTGGAGGACCAGGGGCCGGGTATTGATGAGGCGGAAATGGGGCGTTTGTTCGAGCGGTTCTACAGCCGTGGCAATGCCAATGGCGCAGGGCTGGGGCTGGCGATTGTGGAGATGATCGTGGGCAAGATCGGCAGCCGGTTGGCGTTGCATAACCGCGAGCGGGGCGGGTTGTGCGCGCGGTTGGTGTTTAACGAGGCCTGAAGTGATCACTGCTCAACTGTGGAAGCTGTCGAGCCCCTGCATCGCGGTCGCTCCACTACGGAACATTCTGTTTAATCACAGGTCAAGTCATCATCATCTGTCACCCTGATAAGGACATCTTCCCGTGAAGCGAATCGCACTGCTCTCCCTCGCCCTGGCCCTGTGCGCCTGCCAATCCAACCAACGCGACTCATCGCCCAGCCTGCTCAAGGATGGTATTCAACTGCGCCAGAAAACCGTAGCTGTCGATGCTGAGCACGCCAAAGTCATCATGAAAGCCTACGGCGGCACCGCTCCCGTCGAGTTCTCGATACGCCGCGAAGGCGACCCCGATGAACGCATGGAAACCCTGGGCACGGTGATGGATACAGGTGAAGGCCGCGTCTTCAACTGGATTGCAAAGCTCAACCAGACGGTGGCCAGCGCTGGGTTCAAGCGCTTCCCGCAGTTGGAGATCCAGGCAGATCCTGGCAAGAAGTTGACCGTTGCCAGTTCGTCCACCGACTCACGCCCTGGCATCTACGCCATTTGCGGGCCTCTGTTAAGTAGCTTCCAGCCTGAAAAGGGCAAGGTGTATCTGGTGGAGTTCCAGTTCAAACCCTCGGCGTGTGCGCAGCAGGTGTTTGATATTACGGATCCGGGGAAACGGGTGTTGGTGGAAGGGGCCGATAGTGTGAGTAAGTCGGGTTGATAGCCCCGGTGTTTATGGGGTACACGGTAGAGCCTGCGTGTACACCACACCGTTGAAGGTGTGGGTGCAGCAGTCACAAAAGGGCTCCATCTGCTCAGGTGTCAGCTGTGGATTGACCTTTTGCAGCAGGCCTGCCTCGTCAACCCATAAGCCGCTGTAGTAGCTGTTCTCATCCGTTCTCACGTACTCGTCCTTGTCGCTTTCATGTAGTGCAACCATCCAGAATACGGGCTCCGGGCGATCCAAGCGGGATTTGGCTTCGCTGAAAACCTGATCCCATGGGTGGCCGACTTTGGATAGGAGAAACCGAAATAGCGGGGTGTAATCAAAACCGTGTCGTTGATGGCTGTGCATGGAACCACGGTTTGAGAGTGTGTTCTTTTCGGTCTTGGTGTTTCGTTCGTACCTGTAAGCGCAGCAACTCCCGTGCCGTACGCCATGGGTTCGGGTGTTGACTGAGCGGTAGAGGAGGGGCTTTTTCATGGTTGGGTTCATTGCATCAAGACTTCACCTTGGGCTGCTTATGAGAGGGTGGCCAAGCACCTTGGTAATGAAAAGATATCTGGTAGTCGAAAAGCTTAGGTGTTATCTCGTGCCGGAAATGTGGCTGGAGAATTCTTATCCAGCTGGAAAGAACATCGAATCCACCTGTATAAATTTGGGGCTCATCGTGTAAGTCGAGTGCTTCAAGAATGCTGCCGTCCTCAACGTTCGCTGAGTATTCGTCTGCTTCCAGGACTTCCGTCTGCCTGTTGAACCATTCCAGCCGTACTTTCATAGCCATATCGAACTCTCTATTTTATTTTTGTATACGCCGCTCATCTTTTGCAGGACCCCGTCGTTCCCCGGTATAGGGGTCAAATGAGCCTAGGTGTTCCACATCGCTGTACCTGTAGACTTCAAGTTCGCCTTTTTCTGAGTCCCACTCAAAAAGCCTTCGTCCTTTGGCGTCTTTCCAGCGCTCACGTAGTCCGCCACCGTTACGTTTTCTATTTTTCTTCTTGAGTTCGATCAAACCCGGGAAGCCAGTGATGTCTTCGGTTTTTGGTGCAGGAAAGTAATCATGGTCCGGATTCCTAAGCCCCTTCCTAGGCTCGTTCACCACCCCATACAGCGGCCGAACCCCCGACTCCACCGGGAACACCAGGATAAAATCCCGATACGCCGGCGGATAAATCGGGTTCACCAGAATCTGCGCTGCTTTCTCCGTCGGCGGATAAATCCAGATCACCGGCGCTTGCGGCGCAGCCTCCAAGGCCGGAATACCCAGCGTGTCACTTGGATCAACGGCGGGCGTCCAGATCAGCTCCACACCTTCACCCAAATCCGCCACAAACTGATCGCCACGGCTTTAGAACTGCACCACATCAATCATTTGCCAATCAGGATTATTGCCGGTGTAAAACCCATACCCCTTGAGTGTGCCGTCCTCGCGCTGTTCGACATGCAAGCGCATCTGCGAACGCGCCTTTCGCATTGAACGCAACTGTTCTTCGCTGTAGAACGCGCTATCACCCAGCTCCGACGGCCAAGCCAGCGCCACCAAGCCGGTCAGCAGGCCACCGGCGACTGAGCCGACGGCAGTAGCTGCCGCCTCCAACGCCGACGAACGCAACGCCAACTGCCCCAAACCAGCGGGAAGTGCGCTACCGCTGATCCTGCCCAAGGCAACTGCGCCCCAACCATCCACCTCTCGCCCACCCAGCAGGCTGAAATGGCCGTATTCCTTGATCAGCTCCAGCGGTACGTAACCGCTGGGTTGCGCGTAGTCAGTGAGGCCATCGGGCAATTGGCAAGGTTTGATGAACGTGCAGCCGGGAGGTTTGTCGGGCGTGGGAGGTGGGGCCGGGGGTGGGTTGAACAAATCGATGGGCGGTGAGTAAGGCGCGCGCGATGGCTGCGGCGTCAGGATTCGCCGTTTGAGTTGCTCTTCTTCGGTGATGGGGTACGCACGTTCAGTCATGACTGGCTCACGTCCTTGTGTGGGGGAGTGAGCCTACGAGATGGAGCAAAGGGGGTGGAATTGGCTTTGTTCGATGGCGGATGTGGGAAACTTCAGCTATTGAGTATGGTTTTTCTCCACTTGTTTGACGAGGTTGTGTGTAGTCAGCGGCGGTTTACTTTAACCAGTTTCTGGAGGTGCAACCGCACCTCTTCAATCGTGACAAACACAAGAAAGTCCGCTCGCAGCCGGCATTGCCGTGGCAGATTAATCGGGCTCGGTTCAACAGCGTGGATGACGACCAGTCAGCGTCATCTGTGATCCCCTGAAGCATGCCCGCTGATCAAGTCAGCAAGTGCTTGGAGATCAAGCGGGAGATTTCGACAATCGAGGTCTTGCCGGTGAATTCAAATTTCACTTTTCCCAGCGACGAAAAGTAAATCTCCAGTTCCGAATCCAGGTCAAACGTCCCGGACGTTTCCACCGAGTACGCGACGATGTTTTTGTACGGCAGCGAGGTGAAGTCCTTCTTGCTGCCTGTTATGCCTTGTACATTCACTGCGATGATGCGTTTGGTGGTGAAGACCACGCCATCGCGCATGGCTTTGTAGGCGTCGATGACTTCTTCGCCGTCCAGCAGCAGGGCCGCGACGCGTTCGGCCTATTCGTTGTTTTGCTTGAGTTTGAAGAAGCCTTTGTTGTTGAAGTCGATCATGTGAAGGTCCTTGTGGTGAGTCCGTTACTGAATGGCTTTAAGGTAGTCCTTCAGTGTCGCGAGCAGTGGCTTGAGTTCCTCCAGCGTTGAGGCTTGCTGTACGTCGGTAGACAACCGCTGCAGCTCACGTCCCAATACCGTATCGGCCCCACCCAAAGCGACCAGCGCCTGCGCCATACACTCGTCTATCTTCAGCAGAACTCCCGGCAGATCCCCCTGTCGCACCAGCAACCCGAACACCTCCCGCTCATACCTATCCATCACCAGGTCGTCCCTCAACACCGGGCTGCCGCCGTCCTCCTCATGCACGAGCTTGAGTGCAAAGAGCGCAACAGCTTCCAGCGTCAATTCCATGGTGTCGGTTCCTCTGGGGTTAGGGGGGGGGGGGGCGATGATCCCTGTTCTGGGCGTGAAAACAAAGACCCGATGCGTACCGGGCTCTCCTGCGGTATCAAAGAGTCGCCTGACTTCACGGGGACACCGGAGTGATCCTTGGCAGTCGCATCCCCTATTGGCCAAGTACACCTTCTATCTATATAGACGCAACGACGCGCTTCTTTTAAAGGCGGGCGTCGTTGCGTCGCGGTGTGGGTTCTTTGTTAAGGAAAAGATTTTGCAGAAGAGGGGTTGACCAGGTAATTCAATGCTGTATTATTCGCCTCCCGCTAACGAGAGATCGGAGGCGCAAGTGGTTGAAGTTGTTGAAGAAATCTTCGAAAGCTTCTGAAAATAATCACTTGACAGCAAATGAGGCTGCTGTAGAATGCGCGCCTCGGTTGAGACGAAAGCTCTTAACCAACCGCTCTTTA
>NZ_JBFMHW010000022.1:0-119180 GCF_040754745.1 Pseudomonas sp. SB113 | reverse complement strand
CTCGAGCTTGAATCGGCAGCGCGCCTGACGCAGCCTCGCTTGCGCTCGGCAGCTGCTACGGGGGTGGGCCTTGATGGGGTTGGTATTTGCTGTCGAGCCCCGGCGAGGCTGCGTTGGCCGCGACTCGGGCTTGAATCGGCAGCGCGCCTGACGCAGTCTCGCTTGCGCTCGGCAGCTGCTACAGGGGGGCCTTGATGGGGGTTGGATAAGACGGTATCTACGCAGAAGGCTCGCTCAAGTTGTGTAGATACCCATGCCCCGATGGCGATAGCCCAGTCACCACCCGACTCAAAGTCCCGCCGCCGCCAGATTCGGCGCCAGCCAGTCACTCACCTGGAACGACTTGCGAATCAGCTTCTCCTTGGAAGCCAGGTCCACCGCGCCCTGCAATTTAGCCAGGAACACCGGGTCCAGGGTCGACGGGAAAATTTTGCTGAGGGTCTGGTCTTTCAAGTCATTGGTGAGGATCACCGGCGGGTAGCTGGCCAGCCCGGACACCAGCGCAATGTAGGCCTGCTTGTTGTTGTCATCGGTCAACCATTGCACCGCCTGCTGCTGGGCCTTGAGCAACTTGGCGACGGCGTCGGGGTGCTGGTCGACAAACTGTTTGCTGCCCACCAGCACCGCCTGGATGCTGCCGGCGCCGCCGAGGTCCTTGGTGGTCAGCGGAATTTCAGCCAGCCCCTTGGCTTGCAACGCCGTCAGGTTCGAACCGCCCCAGGTGGCGTCGATCTGCTTGGCAGCCAACGCGGCATTGGCGGCGTTGTAGTCCAGGCTGATGACTTTGAGGTCCTTCTCACTCAAGCCCTGGCTGGCCAAGGCACTGTCGAACGACAGCTGGCTTGCGGTACCACGGAACACCGCAACGCGCTTGCCCTTGAGGTCCTGCAAGGTCTTGATGCCTGAGCCCGGCACCACGCCGAGATACTGCTTGATGTCCCGCGCGGTGGCGCTGAGCAAGCGTGTCTCCAGGCCATTGGAGCGACCGATGATCGCCGCCAGGTCGCCCAGGTATGCCAGGTCCACCTGCCCGTTGGCGAAGGCTTCATTGATCACCGGGCCGGCGCCCTTGAAGTAATTCCACTGGATCTTGATGCCTTGGTCGGCAAAGGCTTTTTCGAAGATCTGCTGATCGCGCAGCACGTCCGTTATGCCGCCACCACTGTGCTGGCTGCCTGCGCTGAGGTCGGGCACGGCGATGCGGATTTCCTTGAGGTCGGCAGCCTGCACCAGGCCTGCCAGCGCGGTGCCTGCGACCAGGGTGATCAGACGTTTGAAGGGCAGTTTCATAAGCGCAGCTCCTTGTGGGCGAGGGTCGCCTGGGGAGCAGAAAGTAGGCACAGGCGGATAAAAACTTTAAATACTATAAATTCACAATTTAATAGCTTTTAGATCTATGCAAGTGAAAACGCCGGGCCCAGAGGACTATGCATAAACAGCATCGAAAATATTCTTCGAATGCATTGGATGCGTGCCGGGCAGAAGCTTTAAATGATTTTTCTTATCCCCCAATCATCTTGATTGCATTTTTATAAGATCAAAAACACATAACGCCATCGGCGACAACGGAGGTCCTCCATGGCCCGAATTTCACTTTTGAGCCTCCCGCTCGCGGCCCCCGGCGCCGCGCCACGCTGGCCGCTGCGCAGTGAACGCCTGCTGCCATGGTTGCTGCCGGTGACGCTGTTTGCGCTGTGGTGGCTGGCCAGCCGCAATCACTGGATGAGCGAGCAGATCCTGCCGCCACCGTCCCTGGTGTGGAGCAGCGCGGTGGAGCTGGCCGGCGGTGAGTTGTGGAGCCACCTGGCAATCAGCCTGCAACGCCTGTTCTGGGGCCTGCTGGCGGGTATTGGCGCCGGAGCGCTGCTGGGCGCGTTGCTGGGTTTCAGTGCGCGCGCCGAGCGCCTGGTGTTTCCGACGTTCAGCGCTCTGTCGCAAGTACCGACGCTGGCCTGGATTCCACTGTTCATGGTGTTCTTTGGCATTGGTGAAACCCTGAAACTGGTGGTACTGGTGAAGGCGATCGTGGTGCCCGTGACCCTGCATACCCTGGTGGGCGTGCGCGACGCCCAACCCCATTTGCGTGAAGCCGCCCGCGTGTTGCGCCTGCCCACGCACCTGTTGATCCGTCGCCTGATCCTGCCCGCCGCGCTGCCGGCATTCATGGCCGGTGTGCGCCTGGCTCTGGCGGCCGGCTGGACCTCGCTGCTGGCGGTGGAGTTGCTGGCCTCCAGCGAAGGCATCGGCTACCTGATGGTGTGGGCGCGCCAGCTGTTCATGCTCGATATCGTCTTCGTGTGCATCGTGGTCATCGGCGTATTCGGCGTGGTGATGGACCGGGGCATTGGCTGGCTGGACCGCAAATGGGTGCACTGGCCCCATCCGGCCACGGCGCAGATTCGTCGCGGGCCGCGCTATCAAGGCTGGCAGCGCCTGCAACCGTGGTTGCTGCCCCTGTTGTTGCTGGCGCTGTGGCAGGTCGCGACACAACAAGGCTGGGTAAACCCGAACATTCTGGTCAGCCCGTGGGTGGTGCTGCACACCACCGTTGCCGGCGTCGTGGATGGCAACCTCAGCGGTGCACTGGGCACCAGCCTGGGGCGAAGCCTGGGCGGGTTGATACTCGGTGGCGGCCTTGGCTTTGCCATGGGCCTGTGGCTGGGACTGTCACGGCGCAGTGAGCGGGTACTCGGACCGACCCTGGCCGCCTTGCGCCAGATCGCGATTTTCGCCTGGGTGCCGCTGCTCACCGCCTGGTTTGGCCTGGGTGAATTGGCCAAGTGGGTGTTTATCGCCCTCGCCGCCTTCTTCCCGTTGCTTATCGCCACCCAACGCAGCGTGCTGAATCTGTCGCCGCAGCTCAACGAAGCGGCGCAGGTGCTGCGTTTGAATCTGTTCCAACGGTTACGACGCCTGGTACTGCCAGGCGCCGCAGCCGGCATTTTCGCCGGCCTGCGCCTGAGCCTGATCTACGCCTGGCTGGGCACCATCGGTGCGGAATATTTCATGCCGTCCAACGGCGGTATCGGCAGCCTGATGATCGGCGCCCAACAACTGCTGCGCATGGACCTGATCATGAGCGGCATGCTCCTGGTCGGTCTCACCGGCGCGGCCCTCAACCTGATCGGCCAGCGCATCGAAATCCGCGCCACCCGCTGGAGACACGCATGAACGCACCTATCGTCAGCTTCAACCATGTGGGCAAGACCTTTGACGTCGACGGCTTCGAGCTGGAAGCCATCCACGAATTCAACCTGGAGATTGCCGAAGGCGAATTCGTCGCGATTGTCGGTTCCAGCGGCTGCGGCAAATCCACCCTGCTGCGCCTGCTGGTGGGGCTGGATACGCAGTTTCGCGGCGAGATTCGCGTCGACGGCAAAGCGGTCAGCGGCATCGGCGGCGAACGCGGCATCGTGTTCCAGGAGCACCGTTTGTTCCCCTGGCTGACCGTGGCGGAAAACATCGGCCTGGGCCTGGTCAACGAGCCGTTGAGCGACGCCGAGCGAACCCGGCGCATCGCTGACTTTATCGAACTGGTCGGCCTCACCGACTTCACCCGTGCCTATCCGCACCAGCTGTCCGGCGGCATGGCGCAACGGGTGGCGATTGCCCGTGGCCTGGTGGCCAGCCCGCGCATCCTGCTGCTGGACGAACCGTTTGGCGCCCTCGACGCCCTGACCCGCCAGCAGATGCAGGACGAACTCCTGGCGATCCGCGCCCGCGCCAAAATCACCGCGGTATTGGTGACCCACGATGTGGAGGAAGCGATCTTCCTCGCCGACCGCGTGGTGGTGATGGAGCCCCGGCCGGGGCGGATCAAGCAGGTGGTCGAGATTGCCCTGCCCCACCCGCGCCAACGCAGCAGTTTCGAATTCCACCAGCTGCGTGAGGAACTGCTGCACGAACTGACCAGCGACGGCCATTACCAGCCGCCCGCGCGCGAACAGATCCGCGACCTGCCCCTGGCCTTTATCGCCTGCTAGAGAGAGATCGCCTTCGGACAGGGCGACATCACCTCTTACAACCCCAGCATTGCGACAAGTGAGCAAGGCGTCTTAGATGCGGGCTCGTTGTATCGACCCATGTCTTTTCAGCCCCATTACTCAGGAAGAGTACGCATGACTGTAGCGCCCCATTTCATAGCCTGCATGGCCCTGTCCTTGCTGCCAATCGCTGTACAGGCCGCGCCCAACGTGGCTCCGGTTGAACATCCACTCATTGAGGTGGTGAATAAAACCAAGACACCCTTGGATATTATTCAAGGAAAATGGATAACCGTCGTCCTGCCAGGACAGAGCCAGCAGGTTGAAGACTCCAAAACCCAGCCTTTGACGATTGCCACTAAAACGCGCGATGCGGCAATCCGATTTGTAACGCTTTCGTACGCCAAAGGCTGTAAAGCACAAACCTGTCTGCTGATTTCCGGAGAATAACCGTTACACCGGCGCAGTCTGGCTTTGCGACTGCGACTGCGCCTGCTCCCCGCGCTCAAGCCGATTGGCCCGCGCAAACGTACCGAAATCATTGAACCGCACGCCCATCTGGGCCATGACCTTATGCGCCACCTTGGCCGTCATCTGGCGGATGTAGAACGGCTCCTTCACCACAAAATGGTGAATCCCGTGGGTGCTGCCGAAGTTGAAGCAGAACGCCTGCAACGGCCACATCCACCACGGGTTCAACACTTGGGTTTGCTGGATCACATTGCCCAGTTCCACATCGCCGTAGTAGTGCATGTTGGAGCTGACAAAGTGCAGGCAAAAGGTGCGCAGCACGTTGGGGCCGATGATTACCACGGCGGCGATGTCGATCACCTGCATCATCTGCAAGGTGCCGGTAGACCACTCGATCGGCGTGCCCAGCAGGCCGGCGATGCCGTTGGCGGCATGGAAACCGAGGAAGATGTACCACGCGCCCCAATGCAGCAGCGCCAGGGGCGCGTAGACCAGCAGCGAGCGCTTGAGGATCTTGAGTTTGTGGCCCCAGGTCTTGGCGCGCAGCATGCGGATAAACGCCGACATCACGTTATCGCCCACCATCAGCAACCGCGCCAAGCCCCAGGGCTCGCCGTTGGTGATCGCACGTTCTTCCATATCGGTCTCGGTGCCGGAGACCTTGTGGTGATTGAGGTGCAGATGCCGACGGATCCATGGGTTGATGGTGCTCGGCCGCGCCAGCCAGACCAGGCCCATCATCAGGTTGTGGGGCACGCGCTGCTTGCGAAAGTACATGCTGTGGATCAGGTCGTGTTCCAGCTCGTGGGTCAGTGAAGCCAGGAACGCATTGAGCAGCAGGCAGGCCCACCAAGCCATATGACCGGTGATATAGAGCGCCGCCGAGCCCATCATGCCCAGCAAGGCAAAGGCCAGGATGCCCGCGCCCAGGGCATCCTGATGCAGCAACCACGGGTGCTGCCGACGCAAGCGCACGCCTTCGGCGAGCACCACCTCACGGATATGCGCCGAACGCTGTTGCGCGTTCATCTGCTGGGGACTTGCAGAAGTACCGTCCATGCTCCCATCCTCTTATTCATTGATGGTTACATCCTGCACCAGGGCTTCCCGCAGGACGCTAGCCCCACACGCCAACCTGTTGACCGCAAGCGCCAATCGCCATGACCGAACCGACTTCCCTCGCCAGCTGGACCCGCGCCCTGCGCAAGCAGCTCGATGCCCTGGGCCTCGACAGCGCCGCGCTGTGCGCGCAGGCCGGGCTCGACCCGCAGCAGATGGACGACCCCAACGCGCGCTACCCGCTGTCGGCCACCACGCGCTTGTGGGCACTGGCGGTGCAGGCCAGCGGCGATCCGGCGATTGGGTTGCGGGTGTCGCGGTTTGTCAGCCCGACCACCTTTCATGCGCTGGGTTATGCGTTGGTGGCGAGCGGCAGCCTGCGCGAGGTATTCGAGCGCATCGTGCGTTATCACCAGGTGGTCAGCGATGCCCTGACACTGGAGCTTAGCGGCGATGGCGAGCACTACCGCTTTCGCCTGCTGCAACCGCCAGGCAGCCCGGCACCGGCGCTGGAAGCCATCGATGCGTTTGCCGCGATCTATGTGCGCACGTGCCGCAACCGCCTGGGCCGCGACTATGCGCCGTTGGCGGTCTACCTGCGGCGCCCGGAACCCGTCGACCCCAAGCCGTGGCACACGGTGTTCCGCGCACCGGTGTTTTTTGGCGCCGAGGAAGACCGCCTCGAATTCGCCGCCAGCGATTTCGACAGCCACCTGGACGACGCCAACCCGGAACTGGCCGAACACAACGAAACCGTGCTCAAACGCACCCTCGCCCAACTGCAACCGCTGACCTGGGAGCGCAAGGTGCGCGCGGCCATCGAGGCGCAACTGCCCGATGGCGAGCCGAGTGCCGAGCGGATTGCCCAGGCGCTGCACTTGAGTTTGCGCAGTTTGCAACGGCATCTGGCGGATGAGGGGTGTCGGTTTGATGCGTTGCTCAATGAATGCCGGGAGAATCTGGCGTTGTTGCACCTGCGGGATCCGCAGTGCTCATTGGCGGAGATCAGTCATCTGCTCGGGTTTGCTGATACCAGCAGCTTTAATCGCGCATTCAAGCGCTGGACAGGGATGACGCCGGGGCAGTTTCGGGATGGGTTGCGGTAGGTGGATGCGTGGGGAGGCTGAAGGCCTCATCGGGGGCAAGCCCCCTCCCACAGGGGAGCGCATTGCAAATGTGGGAGGGGGCTTGCCCCCGATGGCAATCTTTCAGGCACTACAGTTACGGGATCAATCAGCGGCCCCGATCCCGCCGCAACAGTTTCTTCACCCGCATCACCAACACCTTGGCCTCAAACGGCTTGAGCAGGTAATCATCTTCATGCAGCTCCAAGCCACGCAGGCGATCTTCAATCCCGCCCGGCGTGGTCAGGAACAACACCGGCGTCTCACCCTTCTGCCGGATGGCCTGCTGCAGCTTCCAGGCATTCAGCCCCGGCAGCATCACGTCCAACACCACCAGGTCGTACTCGGCGCTTTCGACAAAGCGCTGCGCCGCCATGCCGTTGGCCGCGACTTCCACGGTGTAACCGGCCTCGCTCAAGCCCTGGGCCATCCGCTGCGCCTCTTCGGATTCATGTTCCACTAACAGCACGCGCATAACACACCTCGATTGATCAGGTTTGCAGGCTAACACCCTCAGGTGTGCGCCGCCTCTCGTAGCCGCTGTGCGTCGAGGATTTCGATCTCGCCGTAGCCAAGGCGCACGATGCCCTGGGCTTGCAGGTCCTTGAGCAAGGCATTGGTGGTCTGGCGCGACAGGCTCAACATCGCCGCCAGGTCTTCCTGGGGCAGTTGCAGCACGCGCTTTGACAGTTCCATGTCGCCGTAACCCTCAACGATCATCAACAGCCGGTGGGCCAGGCGAACCGAAGCGGGCATCAGGCTGAGCTGCTCGAGGCCGATAAAACTCAGGCGCAGCTTCTGGCTCATCAGCAACGCCAGGTCGCGCCAGTACCGAGGGGATTCCTCGAGGATCTTCAGCAGCGCCTGCTGCGGCACCTGCACCAGCGTGCACGGCCCCGTGGCGCAGGCGTCATGGGTGCGCGGCAAGCCGTCGAACAGGCAGATCTCGCCGAACCAATAGGGCGCCCCCACCAGGCTCAACAGCGCTTCCTTGCCGTGCTCATTCACCGCACTGACACGCAACGTACCGTCGAGTACCGCATACAAGCCACAGGGCGGATCGCCGCGCTTGAACAGGTATTGTCCCGCCGTCAGCTGCCGCAGCCGCGCATGGGCCAGCAGACTATGCTGGAACGGTACGGGCAGGTGACTGAACCAGTGACCGACGGCCAACCGGGAGTGCCATTGCGTCGCATCCATGAGAACTCCGAAGATTGTCGCCCAACTGACAGTTAGTCGCAGGCTGACAGGGCATGATCAAACATCCTACAGGAGGAACAACAATGAAAAGCCTCGTCGACCATCTCAGTCAATACGCCGCCTACCACCGCGACCCACGCAATATCGCCAGCCACTTCATCGGCATCCCGCTGATTGTGGTCGCCGTGGCCGTGCTGCTGTCACGCCCCGAATGGGCCGTGGGCGGGCTGTGGATTTCACCCGCCGTGATTGTCGCGCTGTTTTCGGCGTGGTTTTACCTGCGCCTGGAATTGGCCCTGGGCGCGCTGATGATGGTGTTGATGGGCTTGTCGGTATGGGCCGGGCATGAGCTGGCGGCGCAGAGCACGATGGTGTGGCTCAGCAGCGGCGTCGGCCTGTTTGTGGTGGGCTGGGTGATTCAGTTTGTCGGGCATTACTACGAAGGCAAGAAGCCCGCATTTGTGGATGACGTGTCGGGGTTGATTGTGGGGCCGTTGTTTGTGGTGGCGGAGGTGGCGTTTTTGCTGGGGTTGCGGCAGGGCCTCAAGCAACAGATTGAGGAGCGCTCGGGACCGGTGGTTCGCCGCGATCTGAAGCCGAGACAGGTCTGAATGTGGGAGGGGGCTTGCTCCCGATAGCGGTGTTTCAGCCAGCTTATCTGCTGCTGACCCACTGCAATCGGGAGCAAGCCCCCTCCCACATTGAACCTGTTTCACATCGGGATTTTTGTTTGGGGCTCAGGCTTTTTGCCAGACCTTGGGCTTGAAGAACAAGGTCTCGCCCCGCGCCAAACCGGTCAGGCTGTCGTGGTCTTTCACCACTTCGGCTTCGATCAGGTCCGTCTGGCCTTCGACCTTCAAGGTCACCCGGGTGGTCGCGCCCAACGGGCGAATATCACGCACTTCAGCCGCGTGGTGGTCTTCGAGTTCATGACGCGACAGCGACACTTCGTGGGGGCGGAACAGCACGTGCTGGTCTTCACCCAGGTGCAGGCGGTTGGAGTCGCCGAGGAAGTGATAGACGAAATCGCTGGCCGGGTTTTCGTAGACGTCGCCCGGTGAGCCGATCTGCTCGATCACGCCCTTGTTCATCACCACGATGCGGTCGGCGACTTCCATGGCCTCTTCCTGGTCGTGGGTCACGAACACCGACGTCAGGTTGATGTCTTCGTGCAGGCGTGCCAGCCAGCGGCGCAGCTCTTTACGCACCTTGGCGTCGAGGGCACCGAAGGGTTCATCCAGCAGCAGCACTTTCGGTTCGACCGCCAGGGCGCGGGCCAGGGCGATACGCTGGCGCTGGCCACCGGAGAGTTGCTCCGGGTAACGGTCGGCCAGCCAGTCCAGCTGCACCATGTTCAGCAGTTCGTGGACCTTGGCCGCAATCTGGCTTTCGTTCGGGCGCTGTTTTTTCGGCTTCATGCGCAGGCCGAAGGCGACGTTGTCGAACACGGTCATGTGGCGAAACAGCGCGTAGTGCTGGAACACAAAACCGACGTTGCGATCGCGCACGTCGTGGCCGGAGACGTCTTCACCGTGGAACACGATACTGCCGTCATCCGGGGTTTCCAGGCCGGCGATGATGCGCAGCAAGGTGGTCTTGCCGCAGCCGGAGGGCCCAAGCAACGCCACCAGCTCGCCACTCTGGATGTCCAGATTGATGCTGTTCAGGGCCTTGAAGGCGTTGAAGTTCTTGCTGACATTACGGACTTCGATCGACATGACTTATTCCTCAGCCGCAGCGGCGCGCAGGCGATTAATACGGTTCTCGCTCCACTGCTTGAGCAGCAGGATGAAGAGCGCCAGGATCAGCAGCAGACTCGCCACCGCAAAGGCGGCAACGTGGTTGTATTCGTTGTAGAGAATCTCGACGTGCAGCGGCAAAGTGTTGGTCACGCCGCGAATATGGCCGGACACCACCGACACCGCGCCGAACTCACCCATGGCCCGCGCGGTACACAGCACCACGCCGTAGATCAGGCCCCACTTGATGTTCGGCACGGTGACATGCCAGAACATCTGCCAGCCATTGGCGCCCAGCAGGCGCGCGGCTTCTTCTTCCTGGGTGCCCTGCTCCTGCATCAGCGGGATCAGTTCACGGGCGACGAACGGCACGGTGACGAAGATGGTCGCCAGCACGATGCCGGGCAAGGCGAACACGATCTGGATGTCATGCTCCTGTAACCACGGGCCAAACAGGCCCTGGGCACCGAACATCAGCACGTAGACCAAGCCTGCGATGACCGGGGAGACCGAGAACGGCAGGTCGATCAGCGTGACCAGGATGCTCTTGCCACGGAACGAGTACTTGCTCACGCACCAGGCGGCGCTGACGCCGAACACCAGGTTGAGCGGCACCGAGATCAGCACGGCGATCACCGTGAGTTTCAGCGCGGACAACGCGTCCGGTTCAAGGATCGCGGTGAAAAACGCACCGAGGCCGTTCTTCAAGCCCTGGGACACCACGATAAACAGCGGCAGCAACAGGAACAGGAAGAACACCAGCCAACCCAGGCTGATCAGGATGCGCCGGGAAACAGCGCTGCCACGGCGGGCGGCGTTGGCCGAGGATGCAGCGGAAATAGACGATTGGGACATGTTCCGCGCCTCCTTATGGACGTTCGATGCGCCGCTGCAACAAGTTGATCAGCAGCAGCAAAACAAAGGAAACCACCAACATCAGCACGCCAATGGAGGTGGCGCCGCGGTAGTCGTATTGGTCGAGCTTGACCATGATAAGCAGCGGCAGGATCTCGGTTTTCATCGGCATGTTGCCAGCGATGAAAATCACCGAGCCGTACTCACCGACGCCACGGGCAAACGCCAGGGCGAAACCGGTCAGCCAGGCGGGCAGCAGCGCGGGGACGAGGATGTAGCGGAACACCTGCAACGGCTTGGCGCCCAGGCAAGCGGCGGCTTCTTCGATTTCCCGGGGGATATCGGCGAGTACCGGCTGCACCGTGCGCACCACGAACGGCAGGGTCACGAAGGTCAGCGCCAGGGTGATGCCCAACGGGCTGTAGGCGATCTTGAAGCCCAGGTCGGCGGCGAACTGGCCCACCAGGCCGCTCGGCGTGTACAGCGCAGTCAGGGCAATACCGGCCACGGCGGTGGGCAGCGCGAACGGCAGGTCGATCATCGCATCGATGATCTTGCGGCCAGGGAAGGTGTAGCGCACCAGCACCCAGGCCAGCAGCGTGCCGATCACGCCATTGATCAGGGCGGCGTACAGCGCGGTGCTGAAGCTCAGTTTCAACGCCGCCAGCACACGGGGTGCGGAGATGATGTTCCAGAACTGATCCCAGGTGAGTTGAGCGGCGTGTACAAACATCGCCGCGAGGGGGATGAGTACGATCAGGCTGAGGTACACCACGGTGTAGCCCAGCGTCAGCCCGAAGCCGGGTATGACGGGGGAAATACGACGCGACATAAGAGTCCTTGGTTAGCGGAACTGACACACAAAACCCGCAGGTGAATGCGGGCTCCGTGGGTGTGTATTTCTCGGCTTACTGCGCCGTGTAGATCTGGTCGAACACGCCGCCGTCGTTAAAGAATTTCGGTTGGGCAGTCTTCCAGCCGCCGAAGTCTTTGTCGATAGTCACCAGGTCCAGTTTCGGGAACTGCTGGGCGTATTTTTCGGCCACTTTTGCATCGCGTGGGCGGTAGAAATTCTTCGCCGCAATCTCCTGGCCAGCCGGGCTGTACAGGTGCTTGAGGTATTCAGTGGCGATCTCGGTGTTGCCCTTTTTCTCGGCGTTCTTGTCGACCACGGCCACTGGCGGCTCCGCAAGGATCGACAGGGACGGCACGACGATGTCGAACTTGTCGGCGCCGCCGTCTTCTTTCAGGGCCAGGAAGGCTTCGTTTTCCCAGGCCAGCAACACGTCGCCCTGACCATTGTTGACGAAGGTGATGGTCGAGCCGCGCGCGCCGGTGTCGAGGATCGGCACGTGCTTGAACAGCTCTTTCACGTATTCCTGGGCCTTGGCTTCGCTGCCACCGGATTTCAGGCCGTAGGCCCAGGCGGCAAGGAAGTTCCAGCGCGCACCGCCGGAGGTTTTCGGGTTAGGTGTGATCACCGACACGTCTTTCTTGATCAGGTCGCCCCAATCCTTGATGCCTTTAGGGTTGCCCTTGCGCACCAGGAACACGATGGTGGAGGTGTACGGGGTGCTGGCGTCCGGCAGGCGGGTCTGCCAGTTCTCCGGCAGGGTCTTGCCCAGCTTGGCGATTTCGTCGATGTCACCGGCCAGGGCCAGGGTCACCACGTCGGCACGCAGGCCGTCGATCACCGCCCGGCCTTGCTTGCCCGAACCACCGTGGGATTGCTGGATCTTGACGTTGTCGCCGGGGTGGGACTGTTTCCAGAAGTGGGTGAATTCAGCGTTGTAGTCCTGGTACAGCTCACGGGTAGGGTCGTACGAGACGTTGAGCAACTCGTAGTCCTTGGCAACGGCGGAACCGGCAAACACGGCGCTGGCCAGGGCGGCCAGGGCATAACGGCGAATCGACGACATAGAAGCTCCTGAAATTCTGGGGTGTTGGCTTTTTCTTATAGTTGCGGGTCTATCGCCGTTCTTGCTCAGCTCGGTTTGTTACCCGGGTTCTGCAGACGGAATTTTTCCTTGCGTTCGATCTGTACCACTTGAGCGTTGTGCACAGTGATTTCCACCGCGCCAAACCGCAGATCGCGCAAGGCGCTCTGGATCTCACGCAAAATGGCTGCTTCGTCCTGGCCGTCGACGCTACGTAGAGATGCGCTCATGGTCTCGCTCCTGAAATGAATAGTGCCTCGCAGTGGCGGCACTGCTTGCGGCGTAGGGCGATAGTAGATAAGCGCGGATATTCTTAAAAATACTATTTAAGAATGTTTATATAACCAAAAAGAATTTTCTGGCAGGACGCGGGGTTGCGAGGGAGTTTTGTGTTCGGGCGCTGAAATTAAGCCTTGCGAAGTTCCAACTGTGGGAGGGGGCTTACCCCGATGGCGGTCTGTCAGGTACCAATGTTCTGCCTGATACACCGCTATCGGGGCATAGGTATCTACACAACTTTTCAGACCCTGACAAATCTCCCTGTGGCGAGCGGGCTTGTCGAATCGTCGCACCGCCCGCGTTGGGCTGCGAAGCAGCCCCAAAACCAGCCTCTACAGAGTGTCTGATACACCGCATTCTTCCTTACAGGGGCTGCTACGCGGCCCAACGCGGGACAAGCCCGCTCGCCACAGGTGCCCTATCTGCTGGGTGTTCAGCGTGGGGCCAACGTTGTGTAGATACCTATGGCTATCGGGGGCAAGCCCCCTCCCACATTTTGAATGCATTTCAAGGCTGGAGAGTGGGGGCGCGGTTCCAATCAATCTCGTCTGCCGGCATTGGCCGCCCAAACCAATACCCCTGCCCCATATCGCAGTCTTGCTCCAACAAAAACCGCGCCTGCTCCACTTGCTCGATCCCCTCGGCATGCACCTGCATGCTCATGCTCTTCGCCAGGGCGATCACCACGCGCACGATGGCGGCATCGTCTTCGTCCCACGGCAGCCCGGCGACAAAGCCCTGGTCGATCTTGAGTTTCTGCACCGGCAGGCGCTTGAGGCGCAGCAGTGAGGAATAGCCGGTGCCGAAGTCATCGATAGCCAGGCGCAAGCCCAGTTCGCGCAGGCGGTGCAGTTGTTCCAGGGCCACTTCAGGGTCATCCATCACTGCGCTTTCGGTGACTTCCAGCTCCAGGAAAGCGGGGTCCAGGCCGGTATCGTGCAGCACCTGCGCGACTTGATCGTAGAGTTCGCGCCGGGCAAACAGGCGGCTGGATACATTGATTGCGATAAAGCTCAGCGGCACGCCGTCGGCCAGCCATTGGCACATCTGCCGGCAGGCCTGGTCCATCACCCACCCGTCGATATCGGCAATCAAGCCGGTACGTTCGGCGATGGGGATGAAATCACCCGGCGGCACCAGGCCACGCTCGGGGTGTTGCCAGCGCACCAGCGCTTCGACGCCGATCAGGCGGCTGGTGTGCAAGTCATGCACCGGCTGGTAGTAGACGCGCAGTTCCTGCTGTTCGAGGGCGCGGCGTAGTTCGCTGGCGATTTCCACACGGTTCTGCGCGTGGGCGGTGAGTTCTTCGGTATACAGCGCGTAGCCTTCGCGGCCCACGCTTTTGGCCTTGAAGAGCGCGGAATCGGCGTTGCGCAGCAACTGCTCGGCGCTCAGGGCGTCATTGGGGAACAGGCTGATGCCGATGCTGGCGCTGATAAACAGTTGATGGCCGTCAAAGATGAACGGCTGCTTCATCACATCCAGCATGCGCTGCGCCAAAGCCGCCGCCTGCACCACCTGTGAGCAATTTTCCGCGAGCACCGCGAACTCATCCCCGCCCAGGCGCGCCAGGGTGACGCCGGGGCCGAACAACGCCTTGAGCCGCTCGCCCACCAGCTTGAGCAACTGGTCGCCAACGTTATGGCCAAGGCTGTCGTTGATGATCTTGAAGTGGTCCAGGTCCAGCAACAGCAGGCCGCAGCCGCGCTTGTGCAGTTGCGCCGAGGCCAGCGCCTGTTCGGCGCGGTCGGTGAACAGCAAGCGGTTAGGCAGGTCGGTGAGCGGGTCGTGGTGAGCCAGGTGCGCCAACTCGTGCTCGGAATCCTTGATGGCGCTGATGTCGGAAAACACTGCAACGTAATGGCTGATATGGCCCAGGTCATCGTGAATCACACGAATGGTTTGCCACTGTGGATAAATTTCACCGCTTTTGCGCCGGTTCCAGATTTCACCGCTCCATTCACCGCTGTGTTCCAGGGTCTGGAACATCTGTTGATAGAAATTCGACGAATGGCGACCGGACTTGAACAGGCTCGGCTGCCGGCCCAAGACGTCTTCGCGCTGGTAGCCGGTGATTTCCATGAAGGCCCGGTTCACATGCACGATCAGGCCCTTGGCGTCAGTCACCAACACCCCTTCGCGGGTGCAATCGAACACGGCAGCAGCCTGGCGCAGGCGCTCGCGGTTCTCTTTCAAGGGTTGCTGTTGCTGGTGGACCCGGGCAGAGCGGGCACAGATCAGGTAGATCAACAAGGCACTGACCGCAATCCACACATAGCTGCGCACCTGTAACCACTGGTGCAGGTCGGTCGGGTTATCGAGAAACTCGATCAATACCCGATGAGTGAGACCGATCCAGGCACTCGAAGCCAGCAGGTATACCAGCCCCGCATACAGGGCGCCTCGGCATGAAAACAGCATATGTTCAGTAATCCTTACTTAGAAATGCAGAATCGTCCTACAAAGACTGGGGATTATAGGATATGTAACATCTCGTAAGTCTTATCTGAAAGGGCCGCTGGTTTTCTCTGTAGGCTTAGTGATAATGCGTGAGCTGTTCTTTTCTTTATCTGAGGGCCATACAGCCTATGTGGTACAACGGTTTTCTTGACTTGTCGGCCTGGCAACTGGTGGCAGTCACCCTGTTGATGACCCACGTGACCATCGTTGCGGTCACGGTTTATCTGCACCGCTATTCAGCCCACCGCTCCCTGGAACTCAATGCCGGCCTGAAACACTTCTTCCGCTTCTGGCTGTGGCTGACCACGGCACAGAACACCCGCGAGTGGACCGCCATCCACCGCAAGCACCACGCCAAGTGCGAAACCGTCGACGACCCGCACAGCCCGGTGATCAAGGGCCTGTCCACCGTATTGCGCAAAGGCGCCGAGCTGTACCGCGCCGAGGCCGAAAACCCCGAGACCCTGCGCATCTACGGCAAGAACTGCCCGGACGACTGGATCGAGCGCAAGATCTACACCCCTTACCCGCTGCTGGGTGTCGCGATCATGGGCGTGATCGACCTGCTGCTGTTCGGCACCATCGGCATCACCATCTGGGCGATCCAGATGATGTGGATCCCGTTCTGGGCCGCCGGCGTGATCAACGGCCTGGGCCATGCGGTGGGCTATCGCAATTTCGAATGCCGTGACGCGGCGACCAACCTGGTGCCGTGGGGCATCATCGTCGGCGGCGAAGAGCTGCACAACAACCACCACACCTACCCCAACTCGGCCAAGCTGTCGGTGAAGAAGTGGGAATTCGACCTGGGTTGGGCGTGGATCAAAGTGTTCAGTTACCTGCGCCTGGCCAAGGTCCAGCGTGTGGCACCGATTGCCCACCGCGTGGAAGGCAAGGGACACCTGGACATGGACACCGCCATGGCGATCCTCAACAACCGCTTCCAGATCATGGCCCAGTACCGCAAGTTGGTGATCGGACCGCTGGTCAAGCAGGAGCTGGAAAAAGTCGATCACTCGGTGCGCCACCAGTTCCACCGCGCCAAACGCCTGCTGTCGCGGGAAACCAGCTTGCTGGATGACCGTCACCACCTGCGTATCCAGAGCATGCTGGAACACAGCCAGGCGCTGAAAGTGATCTACGAAAAACGCCTGGCGCTGCAGCAGATCTGGCTCAAGACCAGCTCGAATGGCCACGATATGCTCGCTGCCATCAAGGAGTGGGTACACGAGGCCGAGGCCAGCGGCATCCAGTCCCTGCGGGATTTTGCCCACCAATTGAAGACCTATTCGCTGCGTCCTGCATCCGTCTGACAACATGGCGGGAGGGCCTTCCCTCCCGCCCACCAGCTTTTTGGCGCCATTTCTCGGACACCGTCAATCGCTCCTATTGACGGAACTTCACTGCAATTCGCCTCTCTCAATGAACACTTCGCCATCATGGTGGCCCCTTGTAGTGACCGCTGCTCGATCTTGCGGCGCGCCCAGAGAGAGTTGTGCCGATGGTTCTCGAAAAGCCCTTCACCAGCGACATCCCTACCGCTGACCCTCCGCGTCCGGCTGCGGCAGCAACCCTGCTGGCGCTGGTCCATGCCCAGGGCGAAGTCGAACGGCTGAGCGAACGCGAACAATTACTGAGCTCGTTGCTGGTCAGTGTGAATGCCGTGCTCTGGGCCATCGATTGGCAGACCCGCCGCGTGCTTTACGTAAGCCCGGCATACGAGCGGATTTTTGGTCGCTCTGCCGGCCTGCTGCTGGCCGACCACCGCGAATGGCGCAACAGCATCCACCCCGAAGACCTCGACTACGCCGAACACAGCCTGGCGCGCGTGCTGGAGCAAGGTGCCGTGGAGGACCGCGAGTACCGCATCATCACCGCCGACGGGCAGATCCGCTGGCTGAGCGACAAATGCTACATCAACCAGCAGGTCGAACCCGGCGAGCCGGTGATCGTCGTCGGCATGGCCGAGGACATCACTGAAAAAAAACAGATGGAACTGGAGCTGCACCGTCTCGCCACCACCGACGTGCTGACCCAGAGCAGCAACCGCCGACACTTCTTCGAATGCGCCAACCAGGCCTTCGACAGCGCCTGCGCCCAAGGCGCGCCGCTGGCCTTCCTGCTGCTGGACATCGATGACTTCAAGGACGTCAACGACACCTACGGCCACCTGGAGGGCGACCAGGTGCTGCGGCGTATCGCCGAGAGCGGTCGCGGGGTACTGCGCCGAGGCGACCTGTTCGGGCGCATTGGCGGCGAAGAGTTCGCCGCCGTACTGCCGGGTTGCGCGCCTGAGATGGCGTTGCAGGTGGCCGAGCGCCTGGGCAAGGAGATCCAGGCGCTGAGTTTCAGCTTCGAAGGCCAGGCGTTCAGCGTCACCATCAGCCAGGGCCTGGCCAGCCTGACCGAGGAAGACTCAACCCTGGACAGCCTGTTCGCCCGCGCCGATGCCGCAATGTATGAGGCCAAGCGCCAGGGCAAGAACCGCGTCATCGCTGGCTGAATGCCCCTCCCACGGAGGTTTTGCGTACTGGCATCCACTGCGACGAGGTCTGAAGGTGCTGCAAGGGCACAAAAAAACCCGCCGGAGCGGGTTTTTCTGTCGATCATGTCAGCTTCCGCTTACAGCTCGGAGAAGCACTCTTCGATGATCGCCAAGCCTTTGTCCAACTGTTCGTCCGGTGCGGTCAGCGGGACCAGTACGCGCAATACGTTGCCGTAGGTGCCGCAGGACAGCAGGATCAGGCCCTTGTCACGCGCCTTGGCCACCACAGAGGCAACGGCCGCAGCGTTTGGCTTGTGGGTATCGCCATCGTCGAACAGCTCGACCGCGATCATCGCGCCCAGGGCACGCACGTCGCCGATCACCGGGTACTTGGCCTGGATCGCCTTGAGGCCGGTCACCAGGCGCTCGCCCACAGCCTTGCAGCGGTCCAACAGGTGCTCTTCTTCGAACACTTCCATCACCGCCAGCGCAGCGGCGCAAGCGATCGGGCTACCGGCGTAGGTGCCGCCCAGGCCACCGGGAGCAATGGCGTCCATGTATTCGGCCTTGCCGCACACACCGGCCAGCGGGAAACCGCCAGCGATGGATTTGGCGAAGGTGGTCAGGTCGGCGGCAACGCCCATCTGTTCCATGGCGAAGAAGGTACCGGTACGGCCGGCACCGGTTTGCACTTCGTCGGCGATCAGCAGGATGCCGTGCTTGTCGCACAGCTCACGCAGGCGCTTCATGAAAGACTTCGGCGCGACGTAGAAACCGCCCTCGCCTTGTACCGGCTCGATGATGATGGCGGCAATATCACGCGGCTCGGCATCGTTCTTGAAGATGCGTTCGATGCTGGCGATGGAGTCGTCGTCGCTGACACCGTGCAGTTCGTTCGGGTACAGCGCGCGGAACACGCCGCCTGGCATCAGGCCCATGCCGGCCGAGTAAGGCACGACTTTACCGGTGAGACCCAAGGTCATCATGGTACGGCCGTGGTAGGCGCCGGTGAAGGCGATCACGCCGGCACGGCCAGTCGCGGCACGGGCGATTTTCACAGCGTTTTCAACGGCTTCGGAACCGGTGGTGACCAACAGGGTTTTCTTGGCGAAATCGCCCGGAACCTTGGCGTTTACTTTTTCGCAGACTTCTACGTACGGCTCGTAGGCCAGTACCTGGAAGCAGGTGTGGGTCAGCTTGTTCAGCTGCTCGGTCACGGCGGCGATGATTTTCGGGTGCACGTGGCCAGTGTTCAGCACCGCGATACCGCCGGCGAAATCGATGAACTCGCGACCTTCAACGTCGGTCACGCTGGCGTTCTTCGCGGATTCGGCGAAGATCGGGTGAATCTGGCCAACACCGCGCGGTACAGCGGCTTCGCGGCGTTTCATCAGGGAAGCGTTGGTCTTGCTCATAAAGTCCTCATTCGCCACTCATCGGGTGGCGTTGCTCAAGGAATACGTGGCGGGGAGGCAACTACGGCAGCATGCGATGATCGACTGCCACAGCTTTCCCGGCCACTACGAATAACGATGTGAAACACGCAAAGGGTCAGCGCTCTCGTGCCCTTTGCGTTTGCTGCAATCTCTTACGGGGCTTAGATGCCCAGGCAGAGGTATTTGATTTCCAGGTAGTCCTCGATCCCGTACTTGGAGCCTTCACGGCCCAGGCCCGAGGCCTTGATACCGCCGAACGGCGCCACTTCGTTGGAGATCAACCCGGTATTGACCCCGACCATGCCGTATTCCAGGGCTTCGGCCACACGGAACACACGGCCCAGGTCGCGGGCGTAGAAGTAGGAAGCCAGGCCAAACTCGGTGTCGTTGGACATCGCGATCACTTCGGCTTCGTCTTTGAAGCGGAACAGCGGCGCCAGCGGGCCGAAGGTTTCTTCCTTGGCGACGGCGGCGTTTTTCGGCACGTCGACCAGGATGGTCGGTTCAAAGAAGTTGCCTTCCATGACCTTGCCACCGGCCAGCAGCTTGGCGCCTTTGCTCAGGGCGTCGGCAATGTGTTCCTGAACCTTGGCCACGGCTTTTTCGTCAATCAGCGGGCCGGTGGTGGTGCCTTCTTCCAGACCGTTGCCGATCTTCAATTTGGCCACCGCGACTTTCAGTTTTTCGGCGAACGCGTCGTACACCGAATCCTGGATGTACAGGCGGTTGGCGCAGACGCAGGTCTGGCCGTTGTTGCGGTACTTGGAGATGATCGCGCCTTCGACGGCCTTATCCAGGTCTGCGTCGTCGAACACGATAAACGGCGCGTTGCCGCCCAGCTCCAAGGAGACTTTCTTGATGTCCTTGGCGCACTCGGCCATCAACTGGCGACCGATTTCGGTCGAACCGGTGAAGGACAATTTACGTACGATCGGGTTACTGGTCAGCTCGCCGCCGATGTCGCCAGCGCTGCCGGTGACCACGCTCAGCACGCCTTTCGGGATACCGGCACGGTGCGCCAGCTCAACCAGGGCCAAGGCCGAGAACGGCGTTTGCGAAGCCGGCTTGATCACCATGGTGCAACCGGCGGCCAGGGCCGGGCCAGCTTTACGGGTGATCATCGCGGCCGGGAAGTTCCACGGGGTGATGGCGGCGGTCACGCCGATAGGCTGCTTGATCACGATCAGGCGCTTGTCGGGCTGGTGGCCGGGGATCACGTCGCCATAGATGCGCTTGGCTTCTTCGGCGAACCACTCGATAAAGGACGCGGCGTAGACGATTTCGCCCTTGGCTTCGGCCAATGGCTTGCCTTGTTCCAGGGTCATCAGGCGACCGAGGTCGTCCTGGTTTTCGATCAGCAGCTCAAACCAACGGCGCAGCTTGTTGGCGCGCTCCTTGGCGGTCAGCGCACGCCAGGCCGGCAGCGCCTTGTCGGCGGCTTCGATAGCACGGCGGGTTTCCGCGGCGCCCATCTTTGGCACCGTGCCGATAATCTCGCCCGTGGCCGGGTTGTTGACCTTGATGGTCGATCCGTTGTCCGCATCCACCCAAGCGCCATCGATAAAGGCCTGCTGGCGGAACAACTGGGAATCTTTGAGCTGCATGTCGGCTTTCCTTAACAGCACCGCGCGCACGCGGAGCGAATTAGAGTTGTTGAAAGGCGCCTTGTGGGCTGCCGTCAGGGAAATCAGCCCCCGCGCGCGCGATCAATGAATAGCACACGAGAGACAGAGCGTTTGAAATCTCAAACGAATCCTAGGATCAATGGGGGTACAGGGCAATAGTCTGTTCGAAAAAAAGAACGAAAACGGCGCATTTGCCGGACTTTTCTGATCAGCGCGTTCCGCCGTGTTGACCAACGGCGCCCGGCGCAGGGCCTCTGCGCGGCAAATGCCTACGTTTGAACGGCCAAAGACCGGCATGGACGCCCAAGGTCGACATGGGTATGATGTCGCCCGCACAAGCATCCGTAGCTCAGCTGGATAGAGTACTGCCCTCCGAAGGCAGGGGTCGTGGGTTCGAATCCCGCCGGGTGCACCAAAATGATGTTTCTGGTTGTCTCCTGATGACTACGAAACGCCCCGCAAAGCCCGCCCTGTGCGGGCTCTGTTGTTTCTGCTTGTCTACCTTTATCTCCCCTCATACTGTAGCTCTGTGTATCCCACGGTGTATCCTCAGGCATCTCTAGAACCGAGGGGATACACGGGCGTGAAACGGTCAGAAATCAAACGCAGACCACTCAGTGACACCGCGCTGGCAAGCATCGAACCCGAGACCGGGGAATATCGCGAGCTCGACGGTAATGGCCTGTATCTACGCGTGAAGCCAGATGGCCAGAAGTCCTGGCAGCTTCGATACAAAAACCAAGCAGCCAAATGGAGCTGGCTTGGCCTGGGCGGCTATCCCGAAGTCAGTGGCGCACTGGCCAGGAAAAAAGCAGCCGAGTATCGCAAGGAGATCGCAAACGGCGGCGACCCCATTGCTGCACGCAAGGCCCGTAAGGCTGCCGAACTCGAAGCAGCAACAAACACGTTCGAGATCCTCGCTCGCGAATGGATCGAAATTCGCACTCCAGGCTGGGAAACCAGTACAGCAAAACGCACGGTCGGCGCTCTACAACTCCACGTCTTCCCTGTGTTCGGCAAAAGACCATATGCAGAGATAACCCCAAAGCAATGGATGGATTTTCTACAAACGCTTGAGCGAAAGGGCATCCTTGAGCAAATGAGCCGCGTTCGCCGCTCCTGCAAGGAAATCTACGATCTGGCGAGGGTGACAGGCAGAGCCATTCACAACCCGCTGGAAGGCCTTAGTCGTTTCCTGCAATCCAAGCCAGCCGAGAACTACGCCCACGTCACAGCGAAAGAGCTTCCTGAGCTGCTACGCGCCATTCGGACCTACCCCCATGCTTTAGATCTGCGCCTTGGCCTGCACCTATTAACGCTGACTGGCGTCCGTCCGAGTGAGCTACGCGAGGCGCCCTGGTCAGAGTTTGACTTGGACAACGCACTTTGGAGCATTCCGGCTGCTCGCATGAAAAAGCGCCGCGACCACCTAGTACCGCTGTCAAAGCAGGCAGTTAAAGCGCTGCGAGAGCTACACACGCTAAATGGTCGTTACCCGTTGCTCTTTCCGGGACGTAGTGACCGGAAAAAGCCACGCAGCAATATGGCATTCAATATGGCGTTGCGGCGATTGGGCTACGAGGGGCGCCAGACGGCTCACGGCTTTCGGCATGTCGCCTCGACCATGCTGCGCGAAAACAACTTCCCGCGTGAGCACGTAGAAGCCCAGCTAGCGCACGTCGAGGGCGGCGTCTCAGGGGTTTACAACAAAGCGATCTACCTTGAGCAACGCCGGCAAATGATGCAGTGGTATGCGGACCAGTTGGACACGCTCGAAAAGGGCAATGTCGTCTCAATAAAACTCCAAGCAACGAGCTAAATAATCGATGGCTGACTATCTACTCAAAGAATGGCTCACACTGGGTGAAGCTGCTTGCTGGTTATCCGATCAAACGGGACAGACTTACACCGAGACCAGCATCCAGAGGGCGCTAATTACCTTTCGACTACCTGCTCATTATTGGCCAACCGACAATGCAGAGATTGGCCTCTTTGCTCTGACCTTGAGACCTGGAAAGAGCGACTGGCGAACTTCTGGATTAACACCACTGCCAGAATCTCCGCTCCACTTGGATACAGAACGATGTTCGCTGTCGTACGTGGTTGACGGCCCAGTTCCACTACCACATTACGAATTGTTCAGCGAAAACCAAGCACACCAGTCTCCCCGACCGATTGGAATTTTTACGCCTACGGGTGACGGTGAGCTGAACGGTTGCTATCGCATTGACGAAAACGAACGCCCCGCCTGTATTACTACGGGGAGTTTTCAAGTGCTCATTCACTTGGCAGACCTACAGGAGTTCAAAGAGGGCTTACCGCTGCCACCGCAACGCCCGCCGCACAACCTGTACATAGAAACCAGCAGGCTAGTCGGAACAAACGGGGTCCATATCAGAAGTAGAAGTTCGGCTGATTGGTTTAGCTATCCCGATGCGATTAAGCAGGTGGATTCCGCAAATGAGAAAGGGAGCTTACCCACGCTACGGGCTCTTGGATTCGCCGCACACGTCATCGCTGAAATAGGTGCCCATCTAGACTCGAAAGAGACCATAGCCAGTAATCGCAAAAACCTCATGCGCGGCGGAAAACCTAACGCATCCGCTATCGCGAGAGCCCTAACAAAAGTGGCCAGTGACCTTCGACACACAGGACACGGAACGACGGGAGAAGGCTTTCAGAGGTTATTGAGCGCAGCACTTCGGGAGGTCGAATAACGGATTTACGAATTACGAATTCGGAAAATCCCCAATCGTAAAAACCTCGATGCCAATCTTCACCCGTAGTCGCAGAGAGTCCTACGGAGACGAAGATGCATCCATACCGCAGCACAGCGCATAGCGCTGACCTTATGACACCAGAGCATGCAGCTCATGCCCTGAGTGTTTCCATTCGTACGCTAGCGGCCTGGCGCAGTAGAGGCCGCCACGCCCTCCCCTATGTGAAGGTAGGCCGCCTCGTACGCTACAGGGAAAGCGATATCGCCGACTGGCTGCAGGCCAATCTTCATTGCGGGAAAGGGGTGGATTGATGGCCGCTTCAACTGTTAACCCGCAACCTGCCATAGGCGAGAGCGATTGTGAGCGCGCCTCTTACAATCTACAGAGATTCAAGTCTTGGGCGGGATCAATGATGCTTGGGCCATCCAGATTCGGAGGCCTGTTGCCCGTGAGCGCCATCCCTAAAATACGTCCACAAGTCCAAGCGAAACGCCGCTGCCCTGACTGCGGTGCGGCGTTGATCAAGCGCAGCTCCAACAGCGAGCACGCACTTATGTCCAAAACCCTGCTTGTATGCAAAAACGCAGTTTGTGGCGCCACTTTCACCGGCATCGACGAAATAACGCATCGCCTAAGCCCGCCAAGTCGACCGAATCCAGAGATACAACTGCCATATGCCCCGAGCGCAATTCGTCGCGGTGTACTCAAAGAGTTGGGCCTACTTACACACGACACACAATCATCGACCCTCAGCCACTCCCAAAACGAAAGCGAGGTACGGCCGTGAGCAAACAACTAGATCGGAGAGATAGCACGGTCGTCGCACTGGTACGCATGCCTGAGCTACAGATGCTTACTGGTCTAGCGCGGCCCACTGTCTACAAAATGATCCACCGCGATCCTACGTTTCCTCGGCCGGTGAAGCTGAACGACAGCGGCGCCCGAAACGCACCTGTGGCGTTTGTGTTGAGCGAGGTTCAAGCCTGGATAAACGGGCGTATTGAGGCACGGGGGCAACGAGCATGAGCAAAGCGATGCCAAAGCCATTCCAACCTGTGAAACATTTGGATCTGGGAAACCGCCTGCTGCGTCGTCGCGACGTGGAGCAGAAGACAGGCAAGAGCAGAGCCTCAATCTATGCCGATATCCGGTCCGGCACCTTCCCGGAACCTATTCCAATTGGCATCAACAGCGTGGCCTGGCTGGAGGCTGAGATCGATCAGTGGATTGCTGACCGTCTGGAGGAGCGTGGCCAAACACGAAAGAAAAAAGCGATGCGGGGGACGCATTCGGCTCAATTACTTTCGGAGATTCACTCATGACCACAATCACATTGTCTGTCGACGGGCATTCGATCCGTTTTCCTCTAGACGACTTGCGCAGCCTGGAGACGGTTCTCCTGAACGCAGCACGTCGCCCTGGTCAGGAGGCCTTTTGCGCGACCGCCAGTGGACGCATGACAGCCATCCTCGAACTCAATACCGCCAAGTCCGGCATGACCAGTACAGCTAGCCCAAGCGGGCAACATCACTTCAATGAAAGCGGTAGCGGTGCGATTCAACTAACCGACTGCTAACCCCGAACTGCACTGCGTATTCACACTGCTGCCTAGCTTAACGCCGGGTGGTCTGGAGTTTTTCATGCCTAAAAAAAGACAAAACCCCGGCAAGCGCGCCAACGCTGCCAGGGCCACATACCACACCACACACAGGTCGAAGTTTATCACCACGAGCAACGGGATGAGCATTTTCGGCAGCCAGATCAACTTGCAATCTTCATGTGGTCGGGCCTATAGTTTGCCCGTCGCTGCCAATTCAGCGACCGGGCTTGGTAACCCGATCAGCAAAAGGCGCAACAGCGCCCCCATTATAATTGCAGGCGCTTTTTTTGTGCCCGCAGTTACGTGTTATGGCGGCTGTGCGTGGGAGACCTTCGGGTCTGCCGGGTTCCTTTTGCCCCGGTTTACCAACCTGCGTACAGCTGCCACCCATTCGCTTGGTAACGAACGTGGCAGCTCCTCAGCAAAAGGAGCTCTACCCATGCACGCCCTCAATCCGTCCGCACGTTCTACCCGCGCCGCCGCGCACAAGGCCATGGCCTTCGCAGCCCTTCGCGCAAACTCCAGTCTTTCCACTCGCCTCAAACGCTACAACCACCATATGCACCTCGCCCACCTTGCCGCCTCAGAGCAAGCGATGGTTATGGAGGTGCGCCATGCTTAAGACCACCGTCAAAACCTTCAGCCACATTCCTCTCTCACGGTTACCGCTCTTCGCTGTTCAGCCTGATGTGCCTGTAACCGATGCCCTCGATCGAACCTACTGCCTGCTTGATCTTGCCCAGGAGATGGCCGAGCAAGCGGCTCTCACTGAAAACAGCCAACAGCTTTGTCATGTGATCGTCTACCTGATCGACATGGCGAAAGCGACTGTTGACGCGTGCTCAGAGGGCATCATGACCTCTGTGGAGGTGGGTCATGAATAAGCTCATTCCGCTCACAACAAATCCCAGCCAAACCCCCGTGCTGCTGATTGATACGAGCGCCGCGTACGCCGACATTCAGGAATACGCAGAGCAGCGACTTTGTGCGGCTAAGGCACTGCTTTTCAGCCTGTCCTGCATGGGCATCAACCGGGCCGACGCAAAAGATGTGAACGGCATTGCGGATGCCGCCTACTTGCTCCTGGAGGACGCCAGCGACCTCTTCAACGCAGCCCGAAAAGCAGCGGAACGTGAGGGGGTACAAAATGCCTGAATTACTCAACGCCGTGCTGCCATCTGCCGACGGCCAACCCGCAATCGAAACGCAGTGGCCCGCCAAATACCAAGAAGTAATCGACGGTGGCGTTGATGCCTTCGAACGATGGTTGGCCGAGCAAAATGAACCGTTGGCCAGGTGCCTAATCAGTCACAAACAGCGCCTACCTGGCCGGATCGTTGACGCGTTTGAACTCGGGTTCTTGCACCGCCTGGAACAACGGCTACGCAGCCAAAACCCAACACCATGCAAAAATGTTGAGCAGTTCACTGGAGCCCTCGCCCTGGGCAATCGTGCCACCGCAATGATGCGTTTGAGTCTGGAAAGCACGTTGCAACTTGCCAACAAAGGGGAGCTCCGACCCTGCACCGAAGAAGCGGCGCAGCACCTCGTGAAAACGGCGGATCTGGCCGCGGCTATTAGCATGCCTGACGCTTCATTCGTATCGTCAGAGGGCCTGTTCCATGACTGATAACGACACTGTAGACCTGATTCGTTTGGTGGCACTTCGTGCCCTTCCTGCTGCCCCTACTCTGCTTAAAGAATGGCTGCCGGAGGGGCGCCCAAACGGACGTGAATGGGTTGCTCGAAACGATGTCCGGGGAGACCGCCAAGCCGGATCGTTTGGTGTGTCCCTCGACTCTGGCCGGTGGAATGACTTTGCCGACGATCAAGCGCACGGTGGCGATCTGGTTTCACTTCTGGCGTACCTGCGCCAATGCCGCCAGGTCGAAGCTGCGCGGGAAATCGATCAACGCCTGGCACTCGGTTTGTTTGAGTCATCTGGAGCCCCGAGCGCACCGAGCGCCCAGAAAGCAGAAGCGCTCAAAGCTGCCCGCACCAAGGCGGAAGAAAACCGACGCCGGTCCGATGCGGTACAGCAGGAAAAGCAGCAAGCAGCGACTCGGCAGGCAGTGCAGTTGTGGCAGCGCTCAAAGCCTGCTGATCGACTGCATCCGTATCTGGTGGCCAAGGGCGTGAGCCCACTCAAACTGCGTCAAATGTCTCAGGGGAAATTACTGGTCCCTCTATGCCTTGATGGTCGCTTGGTAAACTTGCAAGTCATCGACTGTGCCGGCGCAAAACGTTTCCTCAGTGGTGGCCGTGTCCTGGGCTGTTACTCGCCATTGGGGCGGGTCATCGAGGGCAGCCGCCTGTACGTCTGTGAAGGTTGGGCGACGGGAGCAACGCTGCATATCCATACCGGCCAACCGGTGGTGTGCGCCATGAACGCCGGCAACTTGCGCGCCGTGGCACTAGCCATGCGAGCGCTTCATGGTCAGAGCGTCGAGCTGGTGATCGCTGGTGACGATGATCGCCAAACGCGGGGCAATCCCGGGCGCACTTCCGCCAACCGCGCAGCATTCGATGCCGGCGCTCTCGTGGTATTTCCAGAGTGGCCCCAACATGCACCGCCTGAGCTATCCGACTTCAACGACTTGCACCTTTGGCGCAACCAGCTATGGGAGGCAAAGCCGTGAGCAAGCTCAAGGAAAAACACGCTGATTTGAGTCTTGTAGGAGACCCAAAGGCGCCGGAGCCCGACAAACTCGACCGGCCCCGTTTCGCTGTCTATGAACATGCCTGCACGGTTGAAGGAAAGGTCTACAAGGCCGGCACCTGGTATCACAGCGTGAAGCAAAGCGGGCCGGAAGAAAAAGCCATTCCGGTCGATCACTGGATCTGTGCGCCACTAAACGTTGAAGCCGAAACGATCAACTCAGAAGACGGCAGCATTGGCCGGCTGCTGTCCTTTCACTACAGGGGCAGGCGTATCGAATGGGTCATGCCCATGGAATCCCTTGCAGGTAAAGCAGATGAGGTGATGAAGGCGCTCATGCGCCAAGGGCTGGCCATCGAGTACCACCAGCGTCGTCATATCGCGCCGTACCTGGCGAGCCATCACGCCCCTGACCTGGTGATTGCCACCACCACGAAACCGGGCTGGCATGAATCAGGGGCCTTTGTGCTGCCCTCACGGGTCATTGGCGGCGACAACGTTCGTTTTCAGGACTCAGGTCGGGCAGCGAACATTTTCACCTGCAAAGGCTCTCTCAGCAGCTGGCAGACCGAGATAGCCGCACGCTGCCTCGGCAATCCAGTACTGATTTTGTCGGTGTGCTGTGCATTGGCAGGGCCTCTGCTCGCCAAGGTAGGCGTCAATGGTGGCGGTATTCACCTGGTCGGCGACTCATCAAGCGGCAAGTCACTCGCGCAACTGTTGGCCGCATCGATCTGGGGCAATCCTGGCACCTTCGCGGCCTCTTGGGACGTGTCAAAAGGTGGCGTAGAGATTGAGGCGGCGTCTCGTAACGATACCGTACTGATCCTTGATGAAATCAAGCGTGCCGACCCCAAGCGCGTTCAGGAAATGGCCTACGCAATCGCCAACGGCATGGGCAAAAGCACCATGACTCGCGAACGTGAAGGGCGGGCCAAATTGACCTGGCGCGTGCTGGCCCTTTCCAGCGGCGAAAGGTCGTTATCCGAGCACGCCGCCATTGGAGGCAACGGTGCGCATGCCGGTGCCGAGTTGCGCATGGTCGATGTGAATGCCGGCACCCGAACTCATCGCGCTTTTGATGATGTGCATGGCATGACAGGGCAAGAGTTTCACCGCGTTCTTAACGATGCTGTCACGCAACACTATGGGCACCTTGGCCCCGCGTTCGTGGAAACACTGATTGAGCAGCCAAAGGAGCTGTATAGCGCCTTTTCACAAGTCCGTGATGCCTTCGAAACCAAGAGCTCACAAGCCGGCCGTGTAGCTGATCGGTTCGCCATTATGGCGTTAGCCGGAGAATTGGCTATTGAACATAATCTTCTTGGCTGGCCCTCGGGCTCAGCCACTCAAGCTTGTCTGCTGCTCTTCAACGAATGGTTAGCCCGTATGGGAGATGGCAACGCAGAAGACCGCCAGATACTGCGCGGTATCGCTGACTTCATCGCATTACACGGTGACAGCCGTTTTTCTGATGTGCGCGCCGAACACGCCAACCTCACTGTCCGCGAGCGAGCAGGTTTTTATGAGGTGAATGACGATAAACGCCTGTACCTGTTCAACACACCGGCATTGCTTGAGGCGGCTTCAGGTTTCGGTAAAGAACGTATCGTACGGACGCTGGTAGGCGCCGGAGCGCTAGCCAAGGTTGACGAAGAAACCAAGGGCAGCCGGCGGGCGAAAAAGTACCGCACGCCAGGCGGTGGTAGTTCCCGTTTTTACGTAATTGACCCCGACTTGCTCGAAAGTGAGGGAGAAAGTCAATGACGCTCAACCTGTGCAGCTATCGACATTCGACGTTTTTCAGCGGGAACACGGGAACAGCGGGAACGGCCCAGCAAAGCCGTGGCTTTCAGCGTTCCCTTATAAGACATGAGAGTGGGAACAAGGGAACACAACTCTGTTTAATAGAGAGCCTCCCCCTCTACCTTGTTCCCGCTCAAAAAACGCCGGGAACAAGTTCCCACTCTGAAAGGCCCGTTTTAGAGCCTTTGTACCCACGTTCCCGCGTTCCCACCGATTTTGAATTCAGTCGTGTGAACAAGGGGGGTATGTGCTGTTTTTGTTGACAGAACTCGAAGCACTCGTCCCGAGCTCTTCTCCCCGCCCTATCCCTACGAGCAATCAACTCTCACTGATTGCCGACTCGCACCATCAACCCTGGCCGGCGTCGGCCTGCAATCACCACCGGAGAAACCTATGAACGAGCATCACCTGTCTCTGCCCGATGAAATTCAGACGGCACTCAAAATCCACGACGAATACAAACAAACCTACCTGTCTATACGCGAGCGCTTTGAAGGCTTGAGAGCGCGAGAAGAAAAACACCGCAAAACGGCCGGCGCGGCCGAACAGCAAGCGATGCTAGATGGAGCTACCTGGCGGAAGCTTTTCCGGGAAAGCGATGGCGTGCTGACCAAAGATATTCGCAACTTCAAGCGCCAGGAACTGGACAGCCGCGAATTGGCATTGGAGTACGCCTGCCTGGCCGGCGAACTGCAACCGGCAATGGAGTTATGCCAGATAGATACCTATGAAGCCCGTGAGCGCTATCTGAGTAGTCGCGAGACGGCGTTTGCGCTCTATGGCGATCATTGCCTCACCACCTCTGCGACCGCTCTTTTCGCACTGCCCGAAGCAGAAGCGTTTCTTAAAGCATTACAGCGCAAAAAGCTCATCATCCAACGGGACATAGAGAAGGACGCGTTCTATCAAGAGGCGACGTTTAGCGACGAAAAAAAGGCGGTCAGCAGCGAGGAAGCACGACGCCTAGGAGAAGCCTTGTTCGGTTTTATTGATAGAGCCAGTGCTGCGTTATCCGGCGATGACAATGCCGTGTGGCAGGCGCTTTCTATCGTTCCGCGTGACGATTTCACCACCGGCGAGAAAGAGTTGAAGAGCCCGATCTATCGAGCGCGCCGCCGTTCGGAGTTGAATGCAATGATTGAGCAACACACTCAAACGCAAACGTCCTGAATTCGATCCCACACACAGCATGCAAGCCGCCTTAGGGCGGCTTTTTCGTTTTCGATGAGATTCCCCACTAGCTCAATGGAAGTGCTGGCCATGGCGCCAGGTGAGCTGCTGAGAGCCAATTTCTGGCTGGTCCCACTGGTCGAGCTCCCGGCGCTGGATGGCGAGCCTCCACCCCGGCGCGCGCTGTTGTCCCCCCACCACACCTGCGGGCTAAATAGCTCTTTTTTTCCGCACCCCCGCAACCATTCGAGATCCGCCTAGACTCTGCGTGAGCCCAACAATTTTGATATGAATCTTCCCTGCAATTCCCTGCATCGAGGACGATTTTTTTTCATGCTTTTGGCTTGAGCCCCCAGCGGAAGGGGCACTAGCCGCAAAATGCAAAAAAAACGACTCCTCCGCCAGCCTCACAAGGCTTAGGACGTCTATGACACGATTTAAAAACTGATAGAACCAAAGCGATCATTTAAAGGCCTCCGTATATCTCTGATCGAGATAACGAGCATAAAACCCCTGTATATCCATACAAAAAAAAGCTTACGTTCGTCGCCTAGCAGCTTGTGCGCGGTTTGGTCAAGTGGGATAATAGCAAACTAGTCCACAATATTTTCTTTATAAATCAGGGGTTTATGTACAAAATGGACGATTCTCGTGACGTGATCGAAAAACTAGTCCAGATCACGAAAATCGGTGCTCTGGGTGACGGTGAGAAGGTACGTATACAAGCATTGCGCTTGGTGAGAGCACTTCGCCAGACGAGTAATCCGCTGGCCGATCATATTCAGAATGAGGTTTTCTCGCAGAACTTCGATCAGAGCACATCAAGTGCAATTAGGAGAGTTAAAGACTCTGGACTTAATTCACCGGTGCCTGTAGACCACGAGACTCATAGCGAACTCTTATCGGTTGAAGATCCTGTTTATCTTCCAAATGGCTTTATAAGTTCCGAGGAAATAAAAGGCCCTTTGAATCTTATAATTTCCGAGCGCAAAAGCACTAAGAAACTATTAGACGCAGGTATAATACCTACTAGCAAAGTTTTATTCACTGGCCCTCCTGGTGTAGGAAAAACAGTTTGCGCCAAGTACCTGGCCCAAAAGCTCAAGGTACCGCTACTAACTTTGGACCTAGCAACTGTAGTTAGCAGCTATCTGGGAAGAACAGGCAACAACATAAAAAAAGCTCTCGACTACGCCAAGTCACGCCCCTGCGTATTACTTCTAGACGAATTAGATGCGATTGCAAAAAAACGTGATGACTCCTCAGACGTTGGAGAAACAAAACGACTGGTCACTGTCATGCTTCAAGAGCTCGATCAATGGCAAGGCAACAACTTATTGATAGCAGCAACAAATCACTATCATTTGTTGGATGCCGCCGTACAACGCCGATTTGATCAAATAGTCGATTTTAAAAGACCAAAGATAGAAGAACTCGTACAAGTAGGCAATGCTTTAGTATCAGCAGACGGGCTACCTAAAGCATGGGTTTATTTTGTTGCATCGCTTATGGAAAAAACTTCTTACAGCGACTTCCAGAGAGAAATAAATAACCTGAGAAAAGTTTTTTTCCTTGAGGGTGAGGCAGGAGCTCTAGAGCACTTAAAGTTTCTTATGGAGCGTCTATGCCCATCCGAAGATCGCCTGCAACGAAAAAATCTCGCGCTACTACTAGTTAAAAACGGAAAATCATCGCAAAGAGCAGCAAGTAAAATAACAGGTGTATCCAGAGACACTCTTAGATCGGCATTGGCAGCAGGAGCTCAATAATGGCTGAAAAAGAACGTTTTTTGTTTGGACGTGGTGAAAAACTCACTGACAACGTGCCCTATAAAGGTAGCTTTGGAGAGGGAGAACCTCCATACAACCTTGAAGAGCAAGTAGAGCGTGTTGGTGAAATGCTTGAAAAGCTAATCGAAGATATAAATGAAACACCAAAGGATGCATTGGCGGATGGCAAAGCTGTTGCAGCATTAATATTGCATCCGCAGTATGTAGCCCGGTCAGGTTTTCCAGATGATTTATTATCTGAATTTTCACTAAGGCTGATTGGTAGTAAGCCTCTTAAAAATCGCCCCAAAGCTGGCCGCGGAAGTGACAACGAAGAGGGAATTGCGTCAACTGTACTATATGTAGCAGGCGCAAATGAAGACTTTAAAAAATTCCAACGCGCGCTTCCAAAAATTGTTGACGGCACAAATTTAAGCGACGACATAATAAAAATAGAACAGTTGGAATCAGTGAAGCCGGCAGACCGTATTCTTGGTAATCTTGATAAAAAATCGAATACACTCGAAGTAATCGTTCATTTTGACAGTGCTATTGACGTAGGGTGGGAAGACGACTTTCAAAGGTATGCCAAAAAAAGCAAAGTTAAGTTAGATATGACACGCTCATATCAAAGTCGAGGGCTTTTATTTTTAAGCGCTGAGGGTAGCGAAGAATCAGTAAAAGAACTGGCAAAGTTTTCCTTTGTGCGCGCGATAAGAAAAATGCCCGTATTGAGGACAGTAAGCCGCCCTCAAATGCTGAGAAGTACAGGCATGAGCCGGATATCTATTCCAGTCGAAAAAGCTCTAGATGAGTCATTTCGGGTAGCCGTATTCGACGGCGGACTGCCCGGAAACCATCCGTTTGGGCTATGGGCAAGAAATATAGAACCGAGTGGCTCCTTCAAAATTGGAGATCCGCTTCCTTATTTTTTAGATCATGGACAAGCAGTAACATCTGCACTGCTTTTTGGAAGTGTAAAGGAGGGTTCATTAGATCGCCCTTACGCAGAAGTTGATCACTACAGAGTTTTAGGCGATAAAATCACTGATAGCAGCTTATATGAGGTGATGCTCTATGTTGACAACATCCTATCCCAAACTAGTTATCCGTTGATTTCCTTTAGTATCGGCCCTGACCAAGTAGCAGGTGATGACGAAGTCACCGCTTGGACTTCTATGTTAGACGACCATCTTGGTGATGGAGACATATTAGCTGCGGTCGCGGTAGGGAATGATGGTACTAGTACCTGGCCTCTGAACCGAATTCAAGTACCTAGTGACTCTGTGAACGCTCTAGCAGTAGGAGCAACCGACGGCAGTCAGAAAGGATGGGCGCGCGCACCTTACAGCTCTATTGGCCCCGGTCGTAGTCCAGGGCTAGTGAAACCTGATCTGGTGGCATTTGGTGGGTCCCCTAAGGAAAGCTTTAAATTTATCTTCCCTGGCCCAACAATCGCTGAAGACTCTGGAACGAGCTTCGCAACTCCTTCTGTGGTACGCCTAGCGGCGGGGTTGCGCGCATATTTTGGGGCAGCATTAACCACTCCAGCAATAAGATCACTCCTAGTGCACTCTGCAAATAGCGCAGGACACCCTGTTGAAGAGGTTGGCTGGGGAATAGTCAATAACGATATTCGCAAAATCACTGCGTGTGGTGATGGCGAAGTCAAAGTGCTTTTTACCGGAAAATTAGAGCCTGGCAAAGTATTGCGCGCTCCTATACCGTTGCCTGAAGGAAAGCTAGCCGGAGATATAACTATTAAGGCAACTTTTTGCTACACCTGCACAACAGACCCCCATACTCCAGGAGAGTATACTCGCGCGGGTCTCGATGTAAAATTCAGACCTCACAAGGCAAAATTTAATAAACTTCAAAAGAAGAAGGACCCTAGGTTTCCGGCTACAGATTCATTTTTTGGCAGGCATACCAAAAGCAATGAACAGGAACTTAGAACGGATGCTCACAAGTGGGACACGGTAAGAAGCGCCTCCAAAAAGAAACGAGGCACTTCACTTTTAGAGCCTGTATTTGACATTCATTATATTGCCAGAGAACCTGGGAATAGTGATTCGCCTCGCCGAGCGCCAAAACTAAATTATGCACTTGTAGTCACCATACAAGCAAAGAAAATTCCTGACCTTTACGAAAAAGTTCAAGAAAGATACAAAGAACTAGTTGCGATACAACCTAAAATTCAGATACCTATCGCAGTAAGCGTCTGACGGAGGTCGAAAATGAACGATGAAACTAAAGCAGTAATATCTGCACTTAGTGAAACCAAATATAAGTGGCGTACAGTTTCCGGCATATCCAAAGAAACCGGCTTACCTGCTGATAAAATCATGGACATCATAATCAGCAACACTGACCTTATAATCCAGTCATCAGCATTAAGCCCTGAAGGAGAAGCTCTCTTCACTAGCAGGGAAAAACATCAAAAAGAGACCAGTGCTTGGTCTCGTATTGGATTAGCAATAAGAAATAGGGCGGGCTAATGGATGAGTTCGTATGGGCCCCAATTCTTTGGGCGTCGGCAAGTGCGCTTTGTGTAAAAATGCTCGAGCTAACGGAAATATATAAACTGCCTAAACTTCAACGTCCGAATGTGGCTGAGATCTGGTACTGGGTTCCTTATCTCGTGCTACCAGCAGCGGGAGGTTTTTTGACATTCATTCATCTACAGTCAGGGCAAAAAATAAGCCCTTTTCTCGCAATGAATATTGGATTGACCGCCCCTCTGGTGTTGAGATCGGCAATTGAGCGCTTATCAAGCAAGGTTATTGATCCTGGAGAAGGAGCTTAAGGAAGTAGATAAAGGGTTATACGGGGGCTTCAGCTCACGCGCTGTATCCCTCCGTGTATCCCTTTATAGAAATACATTAAAAACAGCTATATTTTGCTGGGGTTTACACTCCAATTCGAATCCCGCCGGGACCATAAAGCAGTCTCGGGCTGTCTCAGACAGTCTACGCCCCCCCCAAGAAGCCCGCCCCGTACGGGCTTTCTTGTTTCTGACGATCCGTGAATCCCCCCTGTCGCGCCTTTTAATCAAGCGCCTTAGCGTCCTCATAAACACAACCCCAAACCCAACAATAACAACACCCCCCAGCCAAAATCCCCCCAAATACAATCTGGCATCCAAACACAACAGTAACGTACGCTAACCCCCTCACCCCCGGAGACTCACGGATGAGCACCACCACCCCCCAATCGCTCTCCCTCTCATTGCGCTCTTACTCAGGTCAGGTCGAGCTTCACCAGCATGACTTTCATCAAATCGTGCTTCCCCAATCCGGGTCGATGGAGATTGAGGTCGACGGACGAGGCGGCAAGGTCGATGCAAGCCAGGGGGTGGTGATTTCTGCTGGGGCCCGGCATACCTTCCTGGCCAACACCCATAACCGTTTCCTGGTGCTGGACGTCTCGACCGAGCGTGGCGAGGCGCAGAAGGGTACGGTTGCGTCATTTGACCCACTCAACGACAAGCGCTTTTTCGCGGTCAGGCCCGATATACGGCATTTGCTCGATTACGCCAGCAGCAACGGCCCACGGTTGGTCGGCTCGCTCGCGATGGCCGAGTCCTGGAGCCGGTTGCTGTTGTGTTCGTTATTGCAGCCCGAGGTGGCGCGCAGCGACCCCGGCCAGTTCATTCTTGCTCGTGCGCTGGCCTACATCGAGCAGCACCTGGGCAGCGCCCTGACGGCGCATGATATTGCGCGTTATGCGGGCACCAGTGAGCGGCGTTTGTATGGACTATTTGGGCAGCACCTGAACACAACGCCGTTCTCGCATATCGCGAACTTGCGCCTGAATCTGGCCATTGACCTGTTGCGCGAAACGTCTTTGTCGATCATTGATATTGCGCATCGCGCCGGATACGCCGACCAGAGTGCGTTAACCCATGCCCTGAAGAAAGCCCGCCAGCTGACGCCGGCCGTTGTGCGTAAACAAGGGCGAGACCACTGAAAAAACAGCAGTCCCGAACAATTCTTGGGCGGGCCTGATCAATACTCGCGCTCTCGACCGTTCTAGTGTTCCCGCTTGAGGATTATCTGCAGACGGGGCTTGCATGAGCACTTCCAATCCCTCCATCACCCTGGCCAAGGGCACCGCCAGTGCGACGCTGATCGGCGTGATTGCCGTGTTTTTGTGGGCGTGCCTGGCGCTTCTGACCACCTTGACCGCCGGGATCCCGGCCTTTCAGTTGCTGGCGTCGAGCTTCGCGGTCGCGTTCGTGGCCAGCCTGGGCGTGCTGGGGCTGCGCGGCGTTGCAGGGTTCAGCAGTTGGCGCCAGCCCTGGTCTGTGTGGGCAACGGGGTTTGCCGGGATCTTCGTCTATCACGCGTTGTATTTCTTTGCCCTGAAGGCCGCGCCTGCGGCTGAAGCCAGCCTGATTGCCTACCTGTGGCCGCTGCTGATCGTGCTGCTGTCGAGCGTTGCCACCGGCGAGTCGCTGCGCAAGCGCCAGTTGCTGGGCGCGTTGCTCGGCCTGGCGGGGACGGCCTTCATCATGCAGCTGCGGGCCCGGAGTGACAGTGCGTCGATGCCGGTTATCGGTTACGCCGCAGCCTTTGCCTGCGCCTGGGTCTGGGCGATTTATTCGGTGTTCAACCGGCGGTTCAGCCATGTTCCGAGCAGCATCATCGGGGGTATCTGCGGGCTGGTGGCAGTGGCCGGGGGACTCTGCCACCTGGCTTTCGAAACCACGGTGCGGCCTGAGCCAGGCCAGTGGGCGGCGATCATTGCCCTGGGGCTGGGCCCGGTAGGCCTGGCTTTTTTTGCCTGGGACCACGCGACCAAGCACGGAAATCTATCGATGCTGGGCGCCCTGTCTTACCTGGCGCCGCTGTTCTCCACGCTGCTGCTGATTGCCGTGGGGCAAAGCGATGCCAAGCCGATCCTGATAATCCCCGCCGTGTTGATCATTACGGGGGCGGTCATCGCCACTTCAGGCTCACGCACGACCTCACGGTGATCTCGACGGGCCGAGTTTTCGCTCGTGCCCACTCCTGACTCCCCCTCCTCTGGCTTGCGTGGGGAATCAGGCGTGGGGCAAAGACTGCCGCAGTCAGCCGGGCGCGTCAGACGCGAGCAGGCGACACAATGATCTTCACATTGTGTTCCTTGTTTTTAACCAGTTCCTCAAAGCCCTGCCCCACGATCTCCTCCAGCTGAATGCGCCCCGTCACCAGTGGCGAGATGTCCAGCCGCCCATCCGCGATAAAAGCGATCACGTCGGCGAATTCCCCGTTATAGGCCAGTGCGCCGAGTACCTGTTTTTCCGTGGCCACCAACTCGAAAAAGTTGAACTCGCTGGGTTCTTCGAAGATGCCCACCAGTACGCACTTGCCGGCCTTGCGGATCAGGTCGATGGCGAGTTTGGCCGTGTGTTTGTTGCCGATGCATTCGAAACTGACATCCGCGCCGAGCCCGCCGGTGAGGCGGCGTACTTCGGCCAGGGCGTCGCACTCATTCGGATCGAGCACATGGGTCGCCCCTACTTCACGGGCCTTGGCCTTGCGCGCGCCGGACATTTCCAGCGCGATCACCTGCGCCGCGCCCGCCGCCTTGGCGCACATGATGGTGCACAGGCCGATGGTGCCGGCACCGACCACCACGACGTTTTTCCCGAGCAGGCTTCCGGCTTTTTTCACCGCGTGCATGCCGACGGCCAAAGGCTCGATCAGTGCGCCGGCTTCAGCAGGGAAGTTCGCCGGCAATTTGTACAGCAGGTTGGCGGGCACGTTGACCAGTTCGGCGAAGGCGCCGTTGTTCATCAGGCCTGTGAAGGCCAGGTTCTCGCAAATGTTGTACAGCCCGTGGGTGCAGTAGTAGCACGTGCCGCAGTGTTGGCAGGCGTCGGCCGCCACTGGCTCGCCGACGCTGAAACCCTGCACGCCGGCACCGAGTTCGACGATCTCGCCACAAAACTCATGACCGAGAATGCACTGGCCCTTTATCCCGGTCAGCGGGTGCGGGGCGTCAACCGGTATGAACACCGGTCCGGCCACGTACTCATGCAGATCGGACCCGCAAATGCCGCACCATTGCACGCGGATCTGCACCCAACCGGCAGGTGGTGAAACGGGCAGCGGCACATCTTCGACGCGGATGTCGTTACGACCATGCCAGACAGCGGCACGCATGCTGCGTTGCGAGTTGCTCGAAAGGCTCATAGCGAAGTCTCCTTGAAACGGTGGGCACTGGCGCGCCGGGTAGGTTGCCAGGGGCCAGAGCAAGGCCGGTGCCAGCTGTGCAAAAACGTCTGGACATGCCTTTCTTAGAGCCGCCGGATGGAACCGCAAGGATGGGCGGTATCGAGGTCAAACGAGACGCGCCATGCCAGAACGTGCGCAGTGCGATGAGACCGTGAGACGTTGCGTCTCAGCGCAAGCCCTAATGCCAGTCAGTCAAGAAATAGAAAGGGTAAAAAGTAACCTGTGGCGAGCGGGCTTGCCCCGCGTTGGGGTGCGAAGCGCCCCTGATGACGACGAATGCGGTGTATCAGGCACTCCTCTGCGCCTGGTCTTGGGGCTGCTGCGCAACCCAACGCGGGGCAAGCCCGCTCGCCACAGGTTGGTATGAGCGCAAGCCCCCTGTATGACGTTTTGTCAGCCGATCTGTATCTAACGCGCGCCCTTCTCCCGCCCTACCATCAAGCGCATCCAACCTGCGCAACGACGCGCTCAACCTACAGGAGTTAACCCATGCCCGAACTGTCGAGCCTGCTGGCGTATGGTCTGATTTCGCTGGGGATGGTGCTGACGCCCGGCCCGAACATGATCTACCTGATTTCGCGGTCGATCTGCCAAGGGCCGCTGGCCGGGTTGATTTCACTCGGCGGTGTGGCGCTGGGTTTCGTCGTGTATATGCTGTGCGCGGCGCTGGGTATTACCGCGTTGCTGATGGCGGTGCCGTATGCGTATGACGCGCTCAGGCTTGGTGGTGCGCTCTACCTGTTGTACCTGGCCTGGCAAGCGGTCAAGCCCGGCGGGCGCTCGGCGTTTCATGTGCGTGACTTGCCCAGGGACGGTCCCCACAAGCTGTTCATGATGGGGTTTGTGACCAACCTGTTGAACCCGAAAGTCGCGGTGATGTATCTGTCATTGCTGCCCCAATTCATCACCCCCACCGGCCACGGCAGCGTGCTGACGCAATCCATCGTGCTGGGTTTTACCCAGATCATGATCAGTGTGAGCGTCAATGCGGTGATCGCCATCATGGCCGGTTCCATCGCGACGTTTCTGGCGGCCAAGCCGGTATGGCAGTTGGTGCAGCGCTGGTTGATGGGGACGGTGCTGGCGGGGTTGGCGGTGCGCATGGTGATTGAAGGGCGGCGCTGAATGGTCACGGTGGCGAGCGGGCTTGCCGAGCGTTGGGCTGCGCAGCAGCCCCAAAACCAGACGTTGTGCGAAATCGGGTATACCGCATTTGTCCTTCATTGGGGGTGCTGCGCACCCCAACGCGGGGCAAGCCCGCTCGCCACAGGTTACCGGTGGCTCGTTCTTTCTGTTGTGGTCAATGCTTACGCAGCGCCTCTAGCCGTGCGGGCAGGTCTTCGTCGGGGAAACGCGTGTGCAAGGCCAGCAGTTTTTCATCCGCCGTTTTGCTTTCACCCGCTTCACGCAAACGCACGATTGTCTGTAACTCTTGCTCCAGCGACGGCAACGCTGACGGCGCGCGCTTGCTGAGTCTGGCGCTCGATTCATCTGCCAACGCACCTGCGATTTCAGCCTGCACCGGTGCACTTTCAGTCTTGGGCGCGGCGGCGATGCGCGCCATCGGCGCGGGCGCGGACAACGCTTGCGGCGCTGGGCGGGCGGCTTCCTCGTGCATGGCGGAGAAGGTCGCGGTGGAGATTTCGGGTTGCGGCACTGGCGAGCGCGTGACCACACCGATCATCAGCGCCAAACCGGCCACGGTGGCGAATGCCATTTGCCAGCGCGGACGTTGGCAGGCTTGCAGCCAGCGTTGCCACAGACTCGGTGGCGGCGCCGGGGCTTCGCGGCGGGCGGCGTTGAGGATGAAGGCGTCGAGGGACGCGGGCGGCTCGCCGTTGCTGTGTTGACGGTAATGCTGGATCAGCACGTCGTCGGTGTCGGGAGTGTGTCGGGAGTCGGTCATGCGAGTATCTCCTCGGCCAGCAGGCGGCGCAGTTTCTGCTGGGCGTAACGCAGGCGGCTTTTTACGGTTTCCAGCGGGGCTTTGGTGAGGGCGGCGATTTGCGGCACTTCGAGGTCGCCGTGCAGGCGCAGCAGGAAGACTTCGCGCTGGTCTTCGGGCAAGTCTTGCAGGGCAGCGTCGAGGCGCGCCTGGTCGCGGCTCAGGCTCAGCTGTTGCTCAGGGCCGGCGCTGTCGTCGGCCTGGGCGTGCAGTTGCTCATCGTAGCTGTCGTGCAGCGGGTTGTGGATGCCGTGCTTGCGCCAATGGTCGATCAGGCGGTTGCGGGCGATCTGGAACAGCCATGTGCGAAAACTCGCCCGGCCTTGCGGCTGGGTGCTGCTGCGGATCAAGCTGAGCCAGGTCTCCTGGTAGATTTCCTCGGCCAGTTCGGCCTTGTTGCTCAGGGACACGAGGAAGCGGTAGAGGCCTTGGCGGTGCCGCGCGTACAAGGCTTCGAACGCGGCGGCGTCACCGGTTCGGTAACGGGCCAGCAGCGATTCGTCGCTGGATGGATCATCTGGAACAGCCATGTTGGGGGCGAACTCCTTTTTTAAAGTTAACGCTGTTCAAAGGTGGGAGGGAGCTTGCTCCCGATGGCGGTGTATCAGTAACAGATGTGTTGACTGTCCCACTGCTATCGGGGGCAAGCCCCCTCCCACATTCAGGGTTTCAGGCTTTGGGCCAATTCCACCAGTTGCACGAACTCGTTGCGCAGGCCAAAGGGGTCATCGCCCCGCGCCGAGCGGGCCAGTGCGGCGGTGTCCTTCAAACTCATGCTGCCAGTGTAGCGGCCATCACCCTTGAGCTGTTGGGCGAAGGCGGCCACCGCCGCCGAGAAGCGCAGGTCGTCGCTGGCCTGGGTGGTTTCGTGGCGGATGGGCCGTTCGATCAAGCGACTATCACCGCCCGTGGCAAGCTTGTAGCGCACCCGCAGCATCGCCAGTTCATCGGATTTACCTTCGGCCGCAGGCGCAGTGGCGTAGCGCAATGGCTCCAACCAGCCCTTCTGGCCCTTCGGCACAATTTCATACAGCGCGGTCACGGTATGCCCAGCGCCAATTTCGCCGGCATCGACGTTGTCGTTGTTGAAATCTTCACGCTTGAGGGCGCGATTTTCATAGCCCAGCAGTCGATACTCGCTGACCTGTGCCGGATTGAATTCCACCTGCACTTTCACATCCCGCGCGACCACCGCCAGGGTTGAACTGAGCTGATCCACCAGCACCTTGCGGGCTTCGCGCAGGTTGTCGATATAGGCGTAATTGCCATCGCCGGCATCGGCCAGTTGTTCCATCAGGTGTTCGTTGTAGTTATCCACACCGAAGCCGAGGGTGGTCAGGGACACGCCGCTTTTACGCTGCCGGGCGGCCATTTGCTTGAGGCTGTCGAAGTCGCTGACGCCCACATTGAAGTCACCGTCGGTGGCCAGCAGGATGCGGTTGATGCCCTTGTCAATAAAGCCTTCACGGGCCATCTGGTAGGCCAGTTCGATGCCGGATGCGCCTGCCGTGGAACCACCGGCGGTGAGTTGATCAATGGCATTGCGGATCTTGGCCTTGTCGCGACCCGACGTGGGCTTGAGCACCACGCGGGACTCACCGGCATACACCACCAATGAAACCCGGTCCTGATCACGCAACTGGTCCACCAGCAATTTCAGGGTGCTTTGCACCAGCGGCAAGCCTTCGCGGCGGTCCATGGAGCCGGACACGTCCACCAGGAACACCAGATTGGCCGGCGCCAGGTCCGCCACCGCACGGTCGGATGCCTTGATGCCGATGCGCAGCAGTTGGGTGTGCGGGTTCCACGGTGTAGCAGCGACTTCGGTGGTCACGCCAAACGGTGAACCGTCGGTGGGCAAGGCGTAGTGGTAGGGGAAGTAATTGACCATTTCCTCCAGTCGCACAGCGCCGTCGGGCGGCAGGCTGCCTTGGTTGAGGAAGCGTCTGACGTTGGCGTAGCTGCCCGTGTCGACATCCACACTGAAGGTAGAAACCGGCGTTTCGGCCACGCGATGCACCGGGTTGTCCGGAAGGTTGGCGTATTGCTCGCGGGGTTCGCTGCGGTAGTCCATCGCCGCTGATTCCTGCATGCGCATTGGCGCGGGCATTGCCATGCGTTTGACCAGCGCACCCTGGGGCGAGGCGCTTTGCAGCTCGGCGACGGGCTCGGCCGGTTTGGCCAGCTCAGGGGATGAAGACAGCCCACAACCGGCCAGCGCCACCACCATGGTGAGGGCAAAGCCTTGGGCGGCAGGACGCAGGAAGAGCAAAGGGCGGGACATGGGCTGAGCCTCGTGAATGAATGATCCGTTCACAAGGTCAGACGCACGGTGCGGGTGGTTCGGGTTAACTCTGATTCAAATGTGGGAGGGGGCTTGCCCCCGATGGTGGTAGATCAGTCAGTACATGTTTGACTGAACCACCGCTATCGGGGGCAAGCCCCCTCCCACATTTGGACCGTGGTGTTCTCAGAATCCGGATATCAGTCCGTGCCGTACTTCGGGTTACGCGGGCCGTACAGGATCCCCGCGCGTTGGCCCGGCGACAGCAGGCGTGCGCTGGTGATGCCGGCAATCGGGTGCGCCGCATCGGTGGAGCTGTTGATCACCTGCTTGACCGCCGCGGTGATCAGCATGCCCACCAGGCCGCCGCTGTTGTTGTTGCCTTCCTCGCTGGACGCCCGTGCCGAGCCGGTCCACAGGGTGGTGCCGGTGCGCAGGTCCACCAGCTTGGCCGAGGCCGTCACGGCGGTGTCGCTGGAGATCAGCATGTACTTGGTGCCGTACTCGCTGACGGTGATATACAGCGCCGCGTCCGCGCCGAAGATGTCATGCAGCTTGGCCGGTGGCACGCCCTGGATATCGTTGGCGGTGGTCAGGCCGTTCTGGCGGAAGGTTTCGTCCACCAGCGCAATCGGCAACACGTAGTAGCCGGCTTCGGCCAGCGGGTAGGTCACTTGCGAGACCAGGCTGTACGAGGCCTGCACTTCCGGCGACTCATTGATCGGCGGCAGTACCAGGATCGACTTGGGCCGCGCCTGCTTGTACGCCGTGTAGTCAATGGTCTTGGGGGCTGCGCAACCGCCGAGCAAGGCCAGGGCCAGCAAGGCGCCGGTGAGTTTTAACAGGCTCATTTAGTGGCCACTCCGGTCTTGGCGTTTTTCAACAGGAAGTCCATGTACGAGGCAGACTCGGGGAACAGCGCCTTCTCGGTGCGGAACTCCTGCACCATCTGGTCATCCTTGCCCATGCTCAGGTACAGCATGCCCAGGTGCGCGTGGTAACCCGGCGGCGCTTTGCGGCCACTGGCGTTGATCTTTTGCAGGTCGCGCTCCAGTGCCTCGACCTGCGCCTCCTTGGGCTCGCCCTTGAAGTATTCGTAAACCTGCGGCTGGTAGCTTTCCCATTGATACAGGGGCTGGGGCGCCGTCTGGCACCCGGCGACCGTCGCGATTGCTGTCAGCATCAGCGCCAACTTCACTGCCTTGCTCATCCGTGTACTGCTCCTTGAAGTGCTGTTGATCAGTTGCGCGGGTTCCAGGCGCCGGCGTTGATGCCGTCGACCAAGCGGTTGATCGCTTCGCGCATGGCCAGGTCCAGGACCTTGCCGTTGAGGGTGGAGTCGTAGCTGGCAGTGCCGCCGAAGCCGACCACTTCACGGTTGGACAGCGCGTATTCACCGGCGCCCTGGGTGGAATACACCACTTCGGAAGTGCTGATGTTGACGATGTTCAGTGCGACTTTGGCGTAGGCCACTTGGGTCTTGCCACGGCCGAGGATGCCGAACAGCTGGCGGTCGCCGGTCTCTTTGCGGCCGAACTCGGTCACATCGCCGGTCACCACGTAGTCAGCGCCCTTGAGCTTCTGCACGGTGCCTTTGATCGCGGCTTCCTGGGAGATTTCGCCCATGTTGTCGCGGTCCAGCACACTGAAGCGGTTGGTCTGCTGCAGGTGGGTGATCAAGATGGTCTTGGCCTGGCCACCGAGGCGGTCGACGCCGTCGGAGAAGATGCCGCGCATGTAGCTGGAGCGGTTGTCGAACTTGCCCACGGCGATTGGCACACGCACGCCGGAATAGGCGACGTTGGCGCTGGCGACTTGTTCCACCGGCATGGCGCGGTTGCTCTCCGTGGCGCAACCGGCCACGGTCAGCAGCGCTGCGGCGGTGAGGCCCGACAGCAGAATTTTGGACAGTGTGTTCACAGGGTGCTCCTGGGTGATAAATCGGCAGTTGGAGTGAGTAGGGTTAACGAGAAGGAATGGCGCGCAGGTCATCGACGATATCGCGACTCAAAACGCCGGTATAAAAACGCTCGACGCTGGAGTTACCGGAGTTGGTGATGATCCCGCCCATGGTTTTCCATTTTTGCGCTTCACCCATCACGCCGGAAGGCACAAGGTTGTTTCGCGTCTTGGCAAAATGCAGGACCTCGCCAGCCCCCTTCTTGACCTTGACCCGATAGCTGAAATCGACAGCGGCCAGAATGGTGTTGTCATCCACGATCAACGTCGAGAGGCCGCCTTTGGAGTCGGGGATATGGCGCGTATAGACGATGCTGACATCCAGCAGGTAATCGGCCTTTTCCTTGCTGGTCGCATAACGCTTGGCGCTGAGCAGGCGGTCGACCAGATCGACACCGAGTTGCTGGCGAACCTTGTCATCCGGCAAGAAACGCTCGTTCTTGCCCACCACCTCAACATCAAACGTGTCGAGCCAGTAAGTGGCGTTCTTGGGAATCGTGACCGGCGCCGGCGAGATGTAGTACTCCGGCTTGGAGGTGCAGCCCGCCAGTAGGCAGATGCAGAGGAAGACGGCAAACGCGCGCATGTCTGAATTCATCCCTGAAAAGTATCGTGCTTTAAACAATCGCGGCATTTTACGGGGTTGAGAGCGCTTCTCAAGGTGTTTCGTCGGATGCCGTGCGGTGGCGCACATTCCCTCAAGTTATGCGGATACGGGTCGAAACAGTAACCTGGCTTGCTCACTTATAGGGATATTGCGTGCTTAACACTCTGCTTCGGGCGACAGCCCTGGTCGCCGCGCTGTCGATGACCGGCTGCGTTTCCTACACCGTCACCGGCCCCATCGCCGCCCCGCTCCACCCGGTCGCTGTCAGCAGCCCGCGCAGTGCACAAATCGCCGATGTGACGGTGAGCGCCGCCGATGTCAACGAAGCCAACAAGGCCGCCATCAGCAGCTCCTTGACTGCCCAGATCACCCAGTACGTGCGCACCGGGGGTTACTTCAAGCAGGTCACCGAGTATCCGGTGCGCCTGGGCGAGCAGGACGTCACGCTCAAATTCAACATGACCGCCCTCAAGGGCCATCGCGCGCCGCACCCGGCGTACGTGCCTGGCGCGCTGCTGACGCTGACCCTCTGGATCTGGGTCAACGGCCCGATCTACGTAGACAGCTTCGAGGTGGCCGGCGACCTGGTGATCGTCGACCGCAACGGCAAGGAGCTGGCCAAGGCCAAGGATTCGATCAAATTCGAACACAACGTCGGGCTTTACAGCGGCCAATACTGGGCACCGTCGATGGGCGGCCAACAGCTGACCAAACTGGTCGGGCAACTGCTCGACACCGCCACCGCCAACCTGGCTAAACCGTAATTTCAAGGAGTGATGCATGAAAGGATTGATTAAACACAGCCTGGTACTCGCCGCTGTCCTGCTGACTGGCTGCGTGTCTTACTCGCAGCACGAATTGCCCGCCGTACAGACCTGGCCACCGACCGCCAACGCCCCGGCGCAAAAGCCTACGGCGTACGTGCGCACCACGGCGCAGAACCACGTCAACGGCGGCCCGGGCAACGCGGCAGTCGGCGCGCCGGTGGTGCTGTGGGAAAAGGCCGTGGCCGATTCTTATCGCGACTCCCAGCGTTTTTCGCGGGTGAGCACCGATAAGGTCGACTCGGACATCTACGTCGACGCGACGCTGCACAACAACGAAGAGTACAGCCCGGTTTCGGCGTTCCTCACCGGCTTCACGTTCTTCGTCATCCCGACCACAGCAAAGAACATCTTTACCCTGGAGACAGTGTTCAAGGACAAGGATGGCAAGGAACTGGGCCGCGTTAAAAAGAGCGAATCGGTGCGCACGTGGGTGCATCTGGTACTGATCGTGGGCATCCCGTTCCAGAGCGATACACGGGAAGTGGTCGAGGCGCTGACGCGCAGTACGCTGGATGAAGCGGTGCAACGCAAATTGCTGTAACCCCGCGTCTATGTGAAAGGCTCTATTGTGGCGAGCGGGCTTGTCCCGCGTTGGGCTGCGCAGCAGCCCCAAGACCAGGCGCAGAGGTGTGCCTGATACACCGCATTCGTCTTCATCAGGGGCGCTTCGCCCCCCAACGCGGGACAAGCCCGCTCGCCACAGGTTACTTTTCGCCCGCTCTATCTCTTAACTGACCGGCATTGGGACCAGGCCGCCCTGCTCAGGTATTGATGACGATCGTCTTGGCCAACATATCGCCCAAGCGACGACGCAGGCCGAACAGAACAAAAAGACCGTCCAACACACTGAACAGCATCTTCGGAACATTGCGCAGGAACGACTGGAACAGCGTGCAGTTCGTGGGGTACGGGTAACCCACCACAGCCGTGCGGCACACCCGCTTGCCCAGGCTCTGGCCATTGGGCAAGGCATCGCAAAACAAGTAGTACCCGAAGGCTGAAAACCACAGCACATAGTGGAGACCATCAAACAATGCCGGGCCTCCTGCAGAGCCCAGATAGAAATAGGCATAGTCCAGGTTTCGGTTCAAAAACAGCAGGAAAAGCACCACCGCCATATCGATGAAATAGCCGAGCAGGCGCCTGCCTGGGCTGGCGAGGTTCCAGGTGCCTGCGGCCGATACTGATTCGCTCATACCGTCATTTATCCAGAAGTCGAAGAGATGTCATTGAGGCCGGCACACGTTGTACATGCCCGCTCGCGTCCATACGCGCTGGCTTTAACCTCATGGCGTTTGTGGCTGTTCTGGATGTGAACGGGCGCAGATTTGCTCCCACCCTTTCTCAATCGTGCCCGTGTACTTACCGCACGACGCGCCTTTTAACTGAGCGTCCATAAAGTCCTGCTCCGGCTCGACCCACAGCAGGCCAACCAGATAGGCCACCCCCGCCGCAAGCACCAGCAATGCCGATGTGCGAGTTAGCATAAATCGCAACGTGGCGGCGGCGGTTCGAGATCGTTCAAACACATACGCGAACGACAACCCGATGCCACCCCAGACGAAACCCGCCGCGGCCGTACCCAACCACGACGAATCACGATAGAGGTAGGCCCAGGCCAGGATGAACGCGATGGCGCTGACACACATCAGCAGCAGGCACAGCCACTGGGCGATCCGACAGCCGATACTCGAAAGGCTCATGGAAACGTCGTCCCGATACGCGCTCGCTCACTCGAGAACCAGATCCCGGTGACCTTGCCCACCACATCCTCAACCGCGACCTGCCCCATGAAGCGGCTGTCGTTGCTGCCATCACGGTTGTCGCCCAAGAGGTACACATGCCCCGGCGCTACCTGAAGTGGCGCCAACTCAAGGGAGTAGTCCTTTTTGACGCGCTCAGCCGGTGCGTGAAACAAACCCAGGTTCTCACCGTTGCGGATCACCTCGCCATTGACGATGGCCAGAGTGTCACCACCGATTCCCGCAACCCGTTTGACCGCCTCGGTGCCATTCCAGCGATACACCACGATATCCCCCACTTTGGGCACGCCAGCCCGCAGGTCCGACATGATGTAGTCGCCAATCGACAACGTCGGAACCATCGACCCCGATGGAATGTAATAGTTTTTGAAACCCAACAACGGCACCCGAAAGACGTCGAGCGTCAGCACCAAGATCACCACCACACCGACGTAAAGAGCATGGAAACGTTTACGCGGCACATTGGGCGGACCGCTATAGCGACGGGCCAACACGGCGGACACGATGGCAGAGGTCAGTTTGACCGTGATGACGAAAGCGAAGAATGCATACAGCCCAAGGGGCGTAGTGACCAACCCCAAGGCGCCCATCAGCGCGACCCCGCCGAGCAACAACGCTGCGACCCGGATACCCCACTGCGTACGGCCTACATACACCAGGCCCCAGCCGGGTATGAGGCAGGCCATCAGGAAGGCCTGGAGGGAGAATTTTGCGGGTTTCATTGATCGTCCTTAATGCAAATGCTGGCGCCGCGCATATTACTGCTGGGCTCGCCAATCTACATAACCTTTAATCGCTGTTAACTGGCTAAGGATGAAGCTGGAAAAATCCTCATATAAGACTTCCGCATCATTCAATTCAGGGTCAATTTCGACAATTGACCAATCATTCGCAGCATCGAATGCATAAAGGACACCGCTCCCGGTACTGGCAAATACATACATATTACGATAAGCAACCACATCACATCCGGCGACAACTGAATATTTTGTTGGACCATCCTCGATGTAAAGTGCGCTATCCAGCTCACCAAATCCAAACTGTTCAAGGAATTCAAGATAGTCGAGTGGCACACCTACGCGGTCGAGAACCTCAACACCTCTCAAGACTAATTCACGGTTACTTATGCAGCTTCCATAATCACCTTCATACAACGCACTGGACACTATTTCTCTTATAAGAACGCCAACTTCCGACGCGCCTTTCATCGCCACTCCTTGCATCTGAACATTAGCCATTTTTAGATAGATAAACGTCTAACACGCCACCCGCTCCGACCTTATAGATATATTCGACTATGTATTCAACAGCCTGCTCACCTGCCTCGTTGACTGAGGCGGACATTCTTTCTTGCCGACCTGAAACCTTATAAGCCTGATGTGCAAAAAAGCCAATGACCAGAAGTATCAGAATCAAGCTGTCTTGCTCTAAGCTTTCCGTAATGAAATGATGCTCTCCCAAAGGACCATTTTGCATTTCATCCGAGTCTAAATAGTAGGCCAACTGCTCAGGGCTTAAACTTCTATCAGTTAACCATGACCAGCACAACTCAATAGCCTCACTACATTTAGTATAGGTAGCGGGAGCTGACGATAGATTATCTAAAGCTTGATCGAGAATCAAAAGAAAAATAGCCGCTCTTTTAACCCACATTTGCCCCTCTAAAACAGACAGACTTTCCGAGTAACTCATAGAACCCGATCCTTTTTAGCTCAAACACAGAAAACAATTAAGCTCACTTCTATCAAACTCCCTGACACTTCCACAAAATTGCGTAAGGCACCTCATCATTCAATAACCCCAATGAGCGAAAATAATAGACCGCTGACGGACCCTCCAAACTCTTATGAACAAAAGCGCCATCAGACATCACACGATAAGAGGCATACTCTCGAATATTACCGGCAGTCTCCAACGCTCGCTTTATTTCAATATAGGTCGCCCCTGCCTCCTCTGGCATCAACTCAAAGGGCGGAGGGCAAACAGCCCCATCATCACTTTCGACGTCTCTGTAATAGGCTCGCTGAAATGCTGCGTCACTGGCCGCCCAGTAAAATGACAATACTTTCAGCTTATCCTGCCCATCCTCTTTAATCGCATCTGCCAAGCAGTACTGAGTGACCGAAATCTTGTACACTCCCTCATCGATGAGTAAAAGTCCTGCTTCGGGCACAGCAAGCGCATCACCCTTTTTAAGCTCGCGTAAAAGTGCCCATTCAGTCATCACAAAACACTCCTGTTGCGATTTCCAATTATCTCGATGGGAACCTACATGCGACGATTTGTCATACCGCTTAGTATCCTCCGACACTCAGAGGAAAGAGGGGCCTGACCCTGAGGAATCCCCACCGTATTGTCCCGTTCGAGATTGGCGGATATGGAGCTATTGGTGCGCGATGAAGTACACCGGCAAGCTCAGAAGCTAGAGTAGACTTGTGGGGACTCCTCAGGGTCTGCCCCCTTTTTTTCACTTATTCAGCCGTCGCTTTGACTCAAAATATTTATCTCACGCCAGTAGACAGTCGCTGGTAGAGACTGATTCTGATTAAACAAGGAAAAAACCTCGATTACATCATCAATATTAAACCACTCATCCTTTTTTAATGGTACACGGCCCGCACCAAACGACAGCAAGCTTCCATCTTCAAAGTTTGTACTAGAATTTGAATGATAACCTCTAAACAGTTTTTTACTTTTAGCGTCATATCTTTCAATAAAACAAGTGAATCTGCCTCCAGCCACTTGCACATAGTTACCCTCATCATCAGTTATACATGCGAATGAGCTAGGGCCGTAGCTTTTTAATTTTTTTAGCGTCTTTATAATCTGCGCTTGATTTACACCTACTACTACAGGACTATTTTCGGCTTCGAGCTTCATATTTCCCACCTTTATGGCACATAGACTGTTGTAGCGCTTTCGATGACTTGTCCATTTAGCCGTCCTTTCCCTTGCGCCCCAAACTCATTAACAAAGTAATCGGTAAATTCTTGATAGCTGGTCTTACTAGCCGACCCGCTTTTTACCTCAAGACCGCGCAATTTACCATTTGCGTCACGTACTACAATGTCATACCTACGATCACCGAGAGGACCTTTAACAACCATCTCAGTCCCCACAACTTCCATTCCATTTGATTCCAAATGTTTAGCAAACTCATCTGCCTTGGCTGTTCCCGGAGGAGATACACCAGTCGGGCTTGCAAATTTTCCATCAGGGGTTCGATAGCTTCCATCTGAATGCTGTTTTATTTCGGGAGTTAGATTGGTCTCTAAGCCAACTTTCGTCCCCTCAGTTGTAGCTGTATCTGCTACCTCGTTTGGACCATCAGTCGCTTTTGGCCCAGCCTCCTTTACCGGGTGGGCATCCGGCGAGACAGTCGAGGTATATGGCGCCTTTCCTGTGCCCGTCCCTTTTGTACCAACTAACTCATGCTGTAGTACTGATAAATGTCCGCATCGGGCCAAAATTCGTCATATGCAGTCAATACGCTTCGCAGAGCCTCACTACGAGGATCTTGTGAAGGGTTCATCTTTGAAATCACAAATTCTTTAATTTCGGGCCATTGAAGCTCTCGCATGCAAAATGCCACAGCCTCGAATGGTGAATTATTAGACATTAATATCATTTTAAATCCACCTACAAAATCATCTTTATATTCTGGATTATTTTTCACGAACTCTAAAATATTCAACAAAGACATTTCATAGGAAATCTCTAACTCTTCACCAAAAGCAGCCATAGCCACATCGCAAAGCATGTCAAATTGCTTAATTACTTCACTCATTTCGGCACCCACGCACCTGTTCTCGGATTGCTCGGGTTTGGAACCCAGACTTTTTCTATGTATTTACCTGCCACATCAAACCCTTTTTGAGAGAATGCATTTTCTGCTGCGGCCTGAGCAGCGTGACCAGAAGGCTCATAGTGTCCAGAGGTATTGTCAATATATTTAACTTTCCCGCTCAAAACCTTCACCTCTCCCGCCGCAATAACGGGTTTGCCATTTGCAAGGTCAATATGGCCACCACCCACATCGTTAAATTTTCGCCCGATTACTAACTGGCCATCCTCAAGAACAACATAGTTATATTTTCCTGCACCTTGGGCCAATTTTGTATCTGAGATAAGAGTTGGAACACCTGTTGGGTGATCCGGGAATTGATTTGGAAAACTAGGCGTCGCTTGAACTTTTACAGAACCTGCTGTCCCTTTTGTACCACCTATCGCTTTGCCCAAAGCAATGGCTGCGGCGAATTTTAGAACATCCTCCCTGCTGGCGCCATTATCTACAAGGTTGATTACCCCCGGCACATCTACGGGAGCCAAGTTTGAACCGATTAATCCATCCTGCTGAGCAAGCGTGACAATCTTCTCGTTGCTTAGTCCTTGACGCTTCCACTCGGCGATCTTCTCACTAGTCCTAATCGCATCGACGTAAGGATTGCCGATCACTCCCGCCGGCGCCCAATCCGCGCCTGAAAGCGAATATATATCAAGAAAGCCTGCGCCCTCTCCATTACGCTGCCCTTCTTTCACTCCTTCCAACATGGCGATGGCATAGTCGACCACAAAAACGTTGTACTCATCCCGTGTCAGCTTCCCACTCTGATAAAGGCCCAGGAGTTTTTTCCCTGCTTCATTTTCTTGATTGCGGTATTCATTACGAATGTCGCGCTCACAAGCACCATCACCAGCGCAACCCTTGTAGCGTTTTTGCAGATCATCAATGCTGCCTATGTCCGCTTCCTTGAGCTTCTCATAGAGTTCAAGGCTGGCTTTATCCAGCTTTTTTACACCGTACTTGTTCGCCAACAAGTTATTTTCAACCGCATTCTTCCCAACCTGCGCGGCTGCCACCGCATTCAGCGCGTCCTTGCCAACCAACGATCCGGAGAGTCCAGCCGCCAACGTCGATAGGCTGGAGATCGTCTGCTTTTGCTCTTGGGTCAAATTTTCGTTACTGACATCGCCATACAGCTTCTCTTTGATCAGCTGTGCGGTTTTCTCCGCCACCACGGCCCCGGCGGCTCCTGCCAACGCCGAGTTACCACCCGCCCGCGCCAACACCGCACCCAATACCGCATGGGCCATCAGGTTGGCCTTGGGGTCATCCTCGGTCATCTTTTTGACCGTTTGCGCCAGATACGGCGCTGCCGCCCCCGCCAACGCCCCACCTACGCTGCCACCCATCGCCGCTTGCACCACGGCAGTCACCGCCTGGCTGGCCTTCTGGAAGCTGCTGCCAACGCCATAATCCTGCTGGGCACGCTGGCTGATCTGAGCCTGTGTCGGATTGGCGATACCCTCATCAATCAACTTCAGGCGCGTGGCTTTGTTGACGTCACTGTTAGGGTCGTCAGCGGCCCTGATCCTGGCCGCAGCAATCGCGTCGCCAATGCCCTTGGTCAGCTCCATCGAGCTTTTGATCAGGTCCATGCGTTCCTGCATGGCCTTTTCATCAGGCTTGTCGAGACGCTGGTTGGCGTTGGCGGTGTCGCGGTTCAGGCCGACCAGGTCACCCGCGCCTTCAGGGTTGCGCACCACGATCGTGCCTTCGCTGACAGCACTGCGCGTATAGCTGTGGTCCGAATCGTTCAGCGACATGCCATACAAGGCACCCGGCGTGAGGGTACTCGCGCCGCTACTGTAGGAACCGGAGACGCTGACGCCGGCCGATTGGCTCTTGATCTCGCTCTTATTCTTGATGTCGCTGACCAGCAGCCGATCGGTGAGCAGCAGGTTTTTGTCGGCCGTGGCTTCACTAGCAATCACCGCACCTTGCAGGGTGGTGTTTTTGGCCACATCGATGGTGTAGCCACCCTTGCCGGCAAAGAAGCCGCTCTGGTCGGTGACGGCCTGGTAGTCGCTGTTCATCTTCGACGCCGCCAGGTTCGCGGACGCGGTTACTGGGGAGCCATAACAGATCGGCGGAATGCAGATGCTCGCACCGAAGCCCGCGCTGTTCTGCTTGCTCTTGGACGTTTCGGTGTCTTGGCGCGACAGGATGTTGAGGTTGCCGCCGATGTTGGCATCGATGCGGTCAGCGCGTACCTGCGCGCCGATCAGGCTGGTGTCCTGGCCGCTGCGCAGCACCAGCGAGCCGGTGTCCAACGTGGTGTTGACCTGGGTAACCGAGCCACCCGAACCGAGGTTCTTGGCAGTTTGTGCACCGAGGTCGATGGTGAAACCGTTTTGCTCGCCTATGTTGAAGCTGGCACCGATAGCGGTCCTGTTGCGTGAACCGTCGTTTTTGCGGTCGGTGGTGTTCTGTGCGCTTTGCATCAGGATGTTGTTTTTCGCGGACAGCAACGTGCTGTCGGCTTTCAACGTACTGCCGGTAATCGTCAAGTCACCCACAGTGCCCGGCGCATCGCCCGCGGCGATGATCGACAGTTTGCCCCCGGCGTTGAGGTTGCTCTGGTGAGCGGTCTGCGCCGTGTATTCGCTGCTGCTTTTGGTACGGGTGTTGGCCAGTTCGGTACCGATCTTGATCAGCGACCCGTTGCCAGCAGAGCCACCGGTCTTGTCCTTGAAGCCAGTACTTTGTTTAGCGAGATCACCCGCCTGGTTATTCAGGTTGTACATCGACAGCGCCGCCTGGGCGATCTTCACGGCCTTGAGGCGCGGGTCGTCGGAGCTGCGCGCCGCCTCGGCTGCGTCGCGGATGCTGTTGGCGGTGTCGACCACGGTGCCCGCGATCACGCGCCCAACCGCCAAACTCTTGGAACTGTCCTTACTGGTCTGACTGGCCGTCTCCATCCCCGAAGTAACGGTGACATCAGCCCCACTCAACTCCATGTTCTTGGTGCTCACCAGATCACTGGCCACCACCTTCAACTCACGCCCCGCTGTCAACGACACATTGCCCGCACTCGAACCAATCGTGCTGCCGGTCAAGGTCATTTCATTGGCCGTGCCGTTGTGCTTCGAGCTGTTGATGTACAGCTTCTGGTTGCCGGTCATGTCGTCCAGACCGAGCTTGTTGCCGGTCAGCACGCCGGTGAGGTCGCGATTTTTTTCCTTGTGCATGTCGGTGCGGGCGAAGGTGTTTTGCGCCGCGTCGATGGTCAGGTCGCGGCCGGCCTGGACGGCGAGGTCGCCGGTGCTGACCAGGGACGAGCCTGTGACCGTGGCATCGCGTTTGGCGGCGACGGTGACGGTTTCGCCGGAGACCATGCTGCCCAGGGCGGTGGTGCGTTTTTCGTCGACTTTGTCCTGGACTTTGCTCGACTTCAGGCCGCCCCAGCTGCTTTTGCTTTCCTTGCGTTCGTGACGGGCGCTGTCTGAGTTAGTAGCGGCGAGGATGCTCACGTCCTGGCCGGCCACCAGTTGCGTGGCGCCTTTTTCAGCAGTGACGGCACTGCCGGCCAGCAGCAGGTCTGCACCGGCGACGACTGTGCTGTTCGTCCCCGCACTGACCAGGCTGCCAACGTTGTTCACGACGTCGGTTTCATCCAGGCGGAATTTTTTGCCCTGGGAGGTTTTCTTGGTCTTGCTGTAGAAGCTGTAGTCCTGATTTTCGGCGGCTTTGAGCTCGAGGTTTTTGCCGGATACCAGGTACGCCTCGTTGCCGGCATTGACCTGGCTGGCGACCAGTTGCAGGTTCTGCCCGGCACTCAGGGTGGCGTCGCCGCCGGCCTTGATCACGCTGGACACTTGCTGCACGTGGTCTTCGATGCTCTTGACCTTTTTCGTGTTGCCCGTGGAGTGTTGCTCGTTGGCTGCCGCGATGGCGTTGAGGTCGCGGGTGGCAATCAGGTTGACGTCGCGCTTGGCTTCGACCTGGCTGGCGATGGCGCTGATATCGCGCCCGGCGATCACATGCAAGTCGCGGCCAGCGTCGACCACCGAGCCCTGTTGGGCGATGGTAGTGAAGCTGGAACGGTTGCCGATGGCGCCGCTGTCGAGGGTTTTCGAAGCGGTGATGTTGACGTCGCCCGCCGCCTTGACCGTGGCATCGGCACCGCTCTTGAGCACGCCGCCGACGTTGTTGACGTTGCCGCCAGCCTGCATGGCCAAATCGCTGGCCGATTCGATGCGCGCGGCGCTGTCGACGAAGTCGCTGCGTTCGGTGCGGTAGCTGCTGGCGCTTTCGTGGGTGGTGACGCTGCGTTCGTTGAGCAGGTCGGCGCCGGCGGCGAGGTTGACGTTGCCCGCGCTGATCACACCGCCTGCGCGGTTGGTCAGGTTGTTGCCGCTGAGCAGGTCGAGGCGCCCACCGGCTTCCATCAACCCACTGTTGGTGAGGTTACCGCCGACGTTCGCCAGCAAGCTGCCGGTAGCGCGCAAGGTGCCGGCGTTGTTGAGGTTGCTGCCGGTGATCAGGTTGACGTCAGTGCCGGAAATCAACGCGCCGTTGGGTGCCAGGCGGTTGCTGGCCTGGGCGAGGTACAGCACCGGCACCAGCACTTGTTGGCCGGCGACGGTGGCGTTTTCCAGCCACACGATGTCGTGGGTCAGGGCGGCGACTTGTTCGGCGGTGAGGCTTACGCCCACCGACAGGTTAAGCGCGGTTTTGCTGCCGATGGCGTTGTCCATCAGGTGCTTGAACAAGTCGGCGTCGCTGGTCTGGCCGTCGATGAAACGCTGGCCGGTACGGGCGAGTACGGCTTGCTGGATCAGGCGCTGTTCGTAGAAACCATCGCCCAGGCGCTTTTGCGCGGTGTCGGGGTCATAGCCGAGCTTGGTCAGCATGTAGTCCGAGCCCAGGAACTGACGCATATCCGTGAACAGCGGGTTGGTTTCGATCAGGTACTTATGCGGGTTGGCCGCGAACTGGCTGGTGGGCAGGCCTTTGGCGCCATCGCTGTCGTTGAGGTGGAACAGGCCGTTCTGGCCGGTGGGCAGGTCGAAGCCAGGCAGGCCCAGCGGGTTGACCTGTTGCTGGGCCACGTCCGGCGGCAGTTGCGAGTTGAGGCTGACCAGGGTCGAGTAGCCCGGCGCCTTGGTGTTGGCGCCGCTGCCGACGTAGGTGTAGCCACCTCGCACGACACGGTTGTCGATGCCGGCCTGGGCCTTCACGTCCACGCTGCCACCGGCCTGGATGACGGCGGCGTAGCTCTGGTCGGGCACCATCAGTTGGGTGGTTTTGCGCAGGTCGGTCTTTTCGCTCTCCATTTTGCCAATGAACGCGGCCATGGCGGCTTCAACACCGTCCATGTTGTTGCCCGCCGAATAGCGCTGGGTGAAGGCCGCCGCCTCGCGGTTCCAGCCCCCCGGCTTGCGCTCGCGCTCGGAAGTGAAGATGCGGTCGTATTGGGTGTCGTGGGTCACCAGGCCGACGTTGCTCAGTTGGTCGACGCGTACGGTCATGGCGCCACCGGCAGCGATGCTACTGCTGCTGTTGAGCAAGGTGCCGCCGGTGAGCAGCATGTTGGCGCCGGAGGTGATGCTGGAGCCGGCCGTAGCGTTGGTGACGATGAGGTGATCGCGCTGGGTGATCTGGAACGGCCGGTTCTGCTTGCCGCCTTCGCAGTCGCCACCGGTCACGCCGTCGATACACGCTGTAGGGGTGATGGACGCGCTGTAGATGCCCGACTCGGTGGTGAGCACGGTGCGGATGTTGTTGATAGTGCTGGCAGCCAGGATCAGGTTGCGCTCGCTTTCAATGGTGCCCGAGCTGTTGATGATGCTGGTGGCCAGGCCGCCCTGGCCGTCGCGGTCGACGCGCAGGTTGCCCATGGCGTAGATCGCGGCGCCGAGGTTTTTCAGGCGGTCGACCTTGAGGTTCAGGTCGCCGCCGCTGAAGATCAGGCCGTGGTCGTTGAGCAGGTTGCCCACCGCCAGGTCGAGGCTGCCTTGGCTGGCGACGGTGCCACCCATCGTCCAATCCTGGCCGTTGCCCACCAGGCTGCGAGTGCCAAGCAATTGGCCGGTGGCGGTCTGGTTCAGGGTGCCGACATTGACCGTCAGGCGCCCGGCCTGGATCGCGGTGCTGTTGGTCCAGCTGGCTTTGTTGAGGGTCAGGTCGCCGTTGGTGGTCAGGCTGCCGCCCACGTCATCAAGGCTGATTTCACTGAGGTCGAGCAGGCCGGTGCCCACGTGCAACACCGTGCCGCCGGTATTCTGGAAGGTGGTGGCGGCGAGGCTCAATTGGTCGTTGGCCGTCTCCAGACGGCCGCTGTTAGTGAGCAAACCACCGATGGCGTAGCGGGTTTTGCCGCTGGCGCCCAAGGCACGCATTTGCCCGCTGTTGTTCAGGCTGGCGGTCTCGACATCAAGGGCCGTGGCGCTTTCGATCAGGCCACGGTTGGTCAGTGCGCCCTTCAGGCTGACGTCGATCTGGTTGCCGGCGATCTCGCCGCCGTTATCCACATTCATACCGGTCAGGTGCACGCGATCTCGAGCAAACAGCGCGCCGCTGCCGTTGTTGAAGTCAGTGGCGTCGATCTGCGCATCACCGGCTTTGGCGGCGATGCGGCCACCGTCGTTGTCGAGCGTACCGGCGGTGATGGTCACGCCAGAGTTTTCACTGTGGATCAGGCCGTTGCCGCTGTTTTGCAACAGGCCGCTGGTGGTCAGGGTCAGGCCATCGCTGGCGGCCAGGGTGCCGGTGTTACGGTTGTCGATGCTGTTGGCGAATACCGTCAGCAAACCCTGGCTGACGAGCTTGCCGCCCTGGTTATCGATGTGCGCGGCGCGCTGGATCAGCAGCGGCCCGGCGCTGGCCAGCTTGCCGTTACGGTTGATCAGGTCGCCAATCAAATCCAGGGTGATCGCCCCGCCAGCGGTCAGGCTACCGGTGCTGTTATCCAGGGTATTGCCGTTGAGGGTGAAGGCACCGGTGCTGTCGATGATGCCGCCCTGGCTGTTGTCCAGCAGGCCGCTGACGTTGAGGGTTTGTGCGCCGTCGCTGAGCAGGCGACCTTGGTTGCGGTTGTCGACGCTGGCGGCAGTGACGTTCAGCGCCTGCTTGGCGCTCAAGGTAGCGCCCTGGTTATCCAGGCTTTGCGCGGTGGCGGTGAGCTCGCGATTGGCGATCACCGTGCCGGTGTTGCTGATGTGCTGGGCCTCGAGCTTGACGTCGCCGACGGTGTTGCGCGTGTTGTCGGCGTTGACCCCGGCTTCGATGATGCCGCTGTTGGTCAGTTGGCCGTTGCTGGCCAGGGTGATGCTGTCGCGGGCGGCGAGGGTCTTGCTGTTTTTCAGGGTGCCCTTGGTCTGTGCCTTGAGGGTGGTGCCCGCATACACAGCGCCCTTGGTCTCCAGGCTCGCGGCCTTGATGTCCACCGCACCGCTGGCGGCGGCCTGGGCCATGCTCAGGTGGCCGTTGGCGTCGAGCTGAATATCGCCACCACTGGCGGCCAGTGTGCCGTCGAGCTTCACGCCCACACCGGCTTCGGTGCCCACCAGTTTGATTGCACCGGCATACATGCCGCCCAAGGCCGACGAGTCGATGGCCAGTTCCGGCTTGGCGCTACCGTCGTCGGCGCGCGCGGTGGCTTTCAGGCTTTGGGCATCGACGTCATTGCGCCCGGCGATCACCGTGAGTTGTTTCGCGTTGATTTGCGCATTGATCTTGGCCGAGCGGGTGATGATCTCGAAACGGTCGACGTTGCTGGCGTTCAGGCCCTGGCCGTCGATGGTCACGGCACCGCCGTCGACCTGGTAGCTTTTCAGTTGCCCGGCCTGATCGATCATTGGCTTGCCGGTGGTCAGGGTGACGTTGGGGGTGTTGATGAATCCGCAACCGTTGCAGCTGATGCCGTAGGGGTTGGCGACGATGACCTTGGCCGATTGGCCCGCCACTTCGGTGTAGCCGCGCAATTGGCTGGGGCTACCGCCTTTGACTTCGTTGAGGATGACATTTGCCGCGCCGCCCTTGAGGTTCGGGTTGCCGACGATGATCCCGCCCAGTTGCGTGCTTTGCACAATGCTGTTGGCGTTGTTGAGGATCACACCGTTGGGGCCGACGTTGTAGTCCTTGAACTGGTTGTGGGACAGGCCGCTGCCATTAGGGGTGGCGATGTTCACCACCGGCACGCCGTTGCCCGCCTGCCCGACGGTAGTGCCCGGGCCACTGACCACGATCCCGTCGGCCTGGGCCAGCAGTGGCTGCCAGAACAGCGCGTTGGCCAGGATCAAGGCCAGGCCGCGTTGGCTCAGGGTTTTCAGGGCAGTAACGGGGCGAACGTCCATATTCAAAATCTCAAAGGCTGCGGGCGTTGAATTACAGGTAGAAATCCAGGCGGAAATAGATCGGCGCTTCGCGCTCGGTCATCACGCCAGGTCGCTCCAGGGAGTGGGCAAAGGTCACGCTGGTGCTGACGTTTTTGCCGCGGGCGAACAGCTCGAGGGAGTTACTCGACACCCTGCCGTGCTGGTCATCGTTGTAGCGATCGTTGCGAATCACGCCCTGGTCATAGCCGACGCTGGCGCCGTATTCGGCAAAGGCGGGGCGCATCCAGTCGAGGGTCACCGGGCGCGCCCAGCGCACTTCGTTGCGCCAGTAGCCGCCGCTGTCGCCGGTCAGTTGCTGGTCCTTGAACCCGCGCACCGAGTATGAGCCGCCAAGGCTCATGCGTTGCGCCGGGTACAGCACGTCTTCACTGCGCTGTCCGGTGGCCAGGCTGGAGAAACTCAACGATTCGCCCCACAGCGTGAAGGGTTGCAGGTAGCTCACGGTGGCGGTGTATTTGCGGTAGCGCGGGGTTGGGGTGAGGTTGCCGCGGATGCGTTCCTGGTCGTCCTTTTGGGCGTCAAAGGCACCGGTGCCGTTCTGCATGCCGACATCCAGGTTGACGAAGGCGCTGCCGATGCGGCGCCCGTGGTTGATGCCCACCTGGAACTCGCTGAGGCGGTTGCTGCTGACGTCCAGGCGCTCGTCGTTGAAGTAGTTGTTGGTGCGCAGATGGGTCAGGCCGACGTTGACCGAGGTCTTGCTCACGTCATCGCGATGCACCACGCGCTCGGCACGCAGCTGGTGGTTCTGGCTGTCGCCTGTTTGCTTGTACTTGTAGCCGTCAAGGTCGCCCGGCGCGCGGTACTCGCTCTCACTGTAGGTGTAACTGAAGTTCCACCAGCCCCACGGCACGTTGTAGTAGAGCATGCTGTTTTTCGAGGTTTTCTGGTGGTCGCTGATCGCATCGTGGCCGCCGCGCAGGATCAGTTGATCGGCCAGGCCCAGCGGGCTGTCCCATTCCAGGCCCGCGCCCCACTGCTGTTCGCCGGTGCTTTTCTGGCCGTCGTTATTACGCGACAGGCTGGCGCGCCAGGGCTTTTGCGGCTGGTTCTTGACCAGCACTTCGCTGCCGCCGATCTGCGTGCCGGGGGTCAGTTCCATTTGCGCCTGCTTGGACGGCAAGCGGCTCAGTTGATCCACCAGTTGTTCGACCTCACGCAGGTTGAGTGCCTCGCCAACCTTGCCGGGAAACGCCATGGCCAGCTCGCGGTCGGTGACCGTGCTGCCCTGGGCGCCCTTTATGCCTTCGAGTTTGCCTTCGACCACCAGCACTTGCAGATGACCGCTGGAAAGGTCCTGTTGTGGCAAGTAGGCGCGGCTGGTGACGCGCCCCTTGGCGATGTAGTCGTCGGTGATGACCTTGAGCAGTTCATTGAGCTGCGTAACGCCCAGGCATTGGCCGATATAGGGTTTGAGCAGGCGGTTACGGTCGGCAGCGGAGAGGCTGTCGGCGCCCTTGAGCTCGATGTCCTGGATGGGGAAGCAACGTGTGTCCGCGGGCTGTGCCGGGGCCTGTGGCTGGTTGCTCTTGCCGGGCAGGTCCTGGAGCTCTTCCAGGCGCCGGCGCTGCTCTTCGAGCAGGCGGTTCTGGCGGTCGCGGATCAGGTCCTGATCACCCGGCGTAGGGGCGGCCGAGGCACTGTTTGCGCTCAAATAAGAGAGCAGCAAAGTGCACAGGAAATACCGAGTCCGTGGCAATAAAAAAGACATGTTCGGTCCGTCGAAATTCAAGGGCCGGAAAACTAACATCGAAATTGCGCCAACCCAAGAAACTGGGTTAGTTGAACTTCCACACTAGCTATTCACGCAACCAATTGATTAATAACAATAAAAAATAATCAAACAGACTCACAACCGTTAAAGGAAAGTATTAATCCGACAGGCGGCGGCTGTTTTGATAGCTATTCGTCGGAGAACTTATAATTGCCATTATTTAGCCATCAAGTTCTTGCCGAGATAAGTTAGTACCGAAAAAAGCAGATAAGTTCGCGGGGGTTTTGTGAATTGGATCGCAATAACCGGTATTGGCAGGGTGATAGCCCCATGTGGGGGGGTGGTAGGACGATTCGACTTGCTCCCGATAGCGTCTGATACACCGCGTTCGTCTTTACTGGGGCCGCTACGCAGCCCAACGCGGGACAAGCCCGCTCGCCACAACAGCTCTCTCGGCCGGGCGTTCAGCGTTGAGACAAAGTTGTGTAGGTACCTATGCCCATCGGGGGCAAGCCCCCCCCACATTGGATTGGGCTTACAGCCTTAGCTGGCGTCTTTGTTCTGAGACGCGCCAGGCACGAGGGTCAAGCCTGGTTTTTCCACGTCGCGGGAGACGTGGGCTTTGACTTCCGACACACCGCCGTCTTCGTCGTTGTGGATCACCAGTACGCCCGGACGGCGCAGTTGCTCCAGGTCGCCGTCGGCGAGGCTGAAGCTCTCGCTCAGGTTCTTGTCGGTGAGGGCCTTGGCCTCGGCGCGGCGCTGGGCGAACTTGCGCCCCTTGCGTTGCTGGTAGCGTGCCCAGGTGACCAGGATCACGGCGTTGAACAGCGCGATCCACAGGTAGATCTGCAGGGTGTTGAGCGCTGCAAAAATCGGCGCCTCGATGCGCGGACCACCATGGGTTTCAAGCATCGAGGTGATCCCGCGCGCCAGCAGCCAGACCAGTCCGGCCCAGGCCATCAAGGTCAGGATCACGTCGATGAGCCACATCACAGTACTTTGGCGAGTTCGGACCAGTTTCATGCTCACGCCTCCTCTTCAACAGGCTTGATACCGCGATCCGGGCTGACCCAACGCGCGCGCTTCTGGTGCTGGTTGAACAGCACCTTGGGAAAACTGACCAGGGTGGTAAACAGGCTGACCAGCCAGAACACCATTGGGTACCACACGGTCCAGAACAGGGTTTTCCACAGGTCTTTCTCGTAGCGACGGTCGATCAGGATGCTCACTGCGAACTGCACCAGGCACACCATCGCCAGCACCAGGCCGGTAAAGGCCGGGGGAACCAGGGAGTCCACCGTGATCGCCGGCGGCAGCACGATGAATTTGCCCAGGACCCAGAAAATCACCGAGAGCAGGAAGGTAAAGGCCCAACCGGTGGACAGGCAGTACTCGAACAGCAGCGGCCACAGGTAGCGATGACGCCACTGCCAGATACCGCGGATGTTCTTGAACAACACTTCGGCGCCACCCTGGGCCCAGCGCAGGCGCTGTTTCCACAGGCCGCCGACGGTCTCGGGCATCAGGATCCAGCACAGTGCACGCGGCTCGTAGAAAATGCTCCAGTGATCGAGTTGCAGCTTCCAACTGACATCGATGTCCTCGGTGATCATGTCGGTGCTCCAGTAGTCGATGCGGTCCAGCGCCTTTTTACGGAACGCTACCACCACACCCGACACCGTGAAGATCCGCCCGAATACGCGCTGGGTGCGCTTGATCAAGCCGATGATCGAGGAGAACTCACCTACCTGTACGCGGCCGATCAAGGTCGAGCGTGTGCGAATGCGCGGGTTGCCGGTGACGGCGCCCAGGCGCGGGTTGTCGAGCATCGGCGCGACCATGTAGGCCGCCGCGTTTTTATCCAGCAGCGCATCGCCGTCGATGCACACCAGGTATTCGCTGCGCGAGGCCACCGCGCCCATGCGCAAGGCCACGGCCTTGCCCTGGTTCTGCGCCAGGTGCAGCACCCGCAGGCGTGGATGCTCCAGCGCCAGGGCGTCGAGGACGGCGGCGGTGTTGTCCTTGGAACCGTCGTTGACCGCGATCACTTCGATGTTCGGGTACAACTGGCCCAGCGCCGCATGGATGGTGTCGGCGGCGTTATCCCCTTCGTTGTAGCAAGGGATGATGATCGAGATCAGCGGGTTGCCGGCCAGGGTTGGCGCCGGGGTGTCTTCTTCCCAGGGCCAGTGGCGCTCCCAGTGCAGCCAGAAGTACAAACCGCCGGCGATCCACAGCGCCGACATGAACAGCGGGTAGAAAAACACGAAGTCCATCAGGAACTGCCCGGTGACCAGGAAGATCAGGCCCAGGGGCACGCCTAATACCAGTGCCAGCACGAATAAAGCCAGGATTCTGTCGAACATGGTCAAGGGTTCCATTGGTTGGAAAGGGCCGGACGCACAGTCTTCAGGTCCGGGGAGTTTTCCAGGAAGTTGTCCGGGTAGTAGCCAAAACTCGTGACACCCTGGCGCTTGAGCACAGCCATCCATTCAGCCATCTGCACAGCGTCGATATCCGGCGCGGCCTTGGTGCGCCAGTCTTTGGCTTGCAGTTCGAACACCGTGCGTTCCATCGCGCCGGGACGCGCCTTGACCGTCGCCACCAGCTTCTCCAGCCAGGCATTGGAGGTCTTGTACTCCTGGCCTTCCATCAGCGGCATGGCCATCGGCGCGGTCCAGTCATAGGCCTGGAGGAAATCATCGAGGTTCTGGGCGAACCAGGCCTCGCTCGCCGGGTTGAGCATCGGCTCGGCGAAGATATTGCGCGCGGTCAGCACCTGCGGCCCACCGATGGCGTGGACCTTGGCGGTCAGCTCTTTGGTGAAGTCGATCAGGTAGCGGCTCTTGAAACGCGTCCAGCGCTGCATCACCGCCGGGTCGGCGCGCAGGGCCTCGATGCTGCCCGGCAGGCCGTTGGCGGCATAGGCCTTGAGCGCGGCGGGGCTGGCGTCTTCGAAGTCCGAGAGCACCGCATCGTCGTGGTACAGCACACCGTCGATGGCATTGTTGCGCGCCAGGTCTTCATAGATCTCGCCAATGATCTTGCGCACCTGCGGGTCGAACGGCGACAGGCGCTTGTATTGGTCCGGGTCTGTGCCGACCTTGCCGGTTTCCGGGTCCCAGCGCGTCACGCGGGGCAGCTTGGGATCGAGGGCAAAACTCAACACCGGCATCCACGCATACACGGCGGCATGGGCACGGGTATGCAACTGCCAGGAGACGCGGTTGAACAGGTCGGCGCGCACCGGCAAGTGACGGTTGGGGAAGTACAGTTCGTGCACCAGGCCATCACCCTTGGGGTCGGCAAAGGCTTGCAGGAACACCGTACCGGCGCCCATGTCCACCACGCGTTGCACCAATTGGTCGAGGTTGCGCGCTTGCTGGGCCGGGTCCGGGTCGTAGACGTTGTCCAGGTCCACATGCAGCACCCGCAGCGGCGCCGGGGTTTGCACGGCGACGATGCTGTTGGCGAAATGCTCGCCGTCCGGGTCGGAGGCCACCAGGAAGCGCGGGCTGTTCATCAAGTCATTGGAGCTGTCGAGACCGTCTTCCAGGGTCAGCGCCATCTGGTAGCCCTGCTCGCCGACGATTGCCAGCGAGGTGCCCTTGGCGGCGCCGTACGGCCACACCCATACCCGTGGTTTTTTGCCAGTCACGGTTTGGATCTTGTTGGAGATCGCCACGACATCCGCACGTAGACGAGCATCGAACTGCGCCTGGGTTTCATAGCGACCAGTGGCCGGGTCATAACGCAACGATGTCGCCGCCGGCTCCAGGTTGCCCTGGGGGTTGGCCAGGATCCCGGTGTGGCTGGCATCGGTATGCGCGGCGATTTCCACCAGGCCCGATTGCGACACTTCGCGGATCTGCTGCCAGGTGAGGAACTCGCCGCGCGGCCGTGGCGAGCCGGCGAAGTCCACCGGTTTGTTCATCGGCGTGTCGATCCAGTAGCCCACCGGCGCCAGCAAGGCCGGCCAGCGATAGGCGCGCAAAATCGGCATTACGCGGGTGTAGAAGCTGGAATAACCGTCATCGAAGCTGAGCATGATGGCTTTGGGCGGCAGCGCGGGGCCGCCACGGCGGGCAGCCAGGATCTGGTCAACGCTGACGGCCTGGTAGCCGTTCTCGCGCAGCCAGGCCAACTGTTCGATCAATCGCTCGGTGCGCACCGCCACCACGGCCTGGTCAGGATCGCGGTCCGACACGTCATGGTAGGCAATGCCCAGGAAGTGGTTTTTCGGCCACGCCGCTTCGTTGGGCGGTGTCGGCCGCTCGGCGGGTGGAGTGAAAGGTGCGGGTTGCTGGGCGCAGGCACTGGCCAGCAATACGCCCAGAACCAACAAGCAACGGCTGAGGAAGGTCATGGTCAGGCTCTTTTAGAAACGGTAAGTGAGGTCGACGAGCAGGCGTAGATCGCGTTCGCGATCGCCGTCATAAGGTCGGCTGATCAGGCTCAGGTTGGCGCCGGCTTCCAGGACGTCGTTCCAGCGAAAGCGTTGGCCATAGCCCACCAGACCGATGCCACCGGTGGAATAATCCCGCTGGCTATACGTACCCGCACCGACCTGGAACTGCTGACTCCACTGGGTCTCGTAGCGGTGATAGAGCACATGGTTGATGTTGAGGACGGGCAACACGGTGAAGTCCGACTTCGGGTTGAAGTACACCGTGTCTTCCTTGCTGTTGCGGCTGGCGCCGACTTCCAGGCCCAGGTCCACTTGCACTTTCGGCGAGCTGTAGAGGCCTTCGCGGCCGCTGAGCAAGGCTTCGAAGCGGTCGTTGCCATCGCTGAAATGGGAGGGGCTGAGGGTCAGTTTCCATTCGCGGCTTTCATTGGCGCGCCAGCGGATAAAGCCACTGCCGCCGTTGGCCGTGACCCCGTCATTCAACGCGCGCAACGGCGTGGTGCTCAGCAGGTAGCCGAGGCTGCCGCCGTATTGCCAATTGTCGTTGATGTCGCGGGCAATCGAGATCGCGGCGCCTTGTTTGGAGCCATCGCCGTAGGAATGGTTGGAGACCTCGGCTTCAATGGTCATGTCACGGGTGCGCCGCTCCACGCCCACGACCTGCCAGCGATGCTGGCCGGTGCCTTCGCTGAAATCGGCCTTGGCGTACCCGGCGCCCGCGAATACACGCCAGTCTTCGTCGATGGGCGGCGTGTAGATCCGACTCTCAATGCCCCAATCGCGGCTACCCGCGACAGCGCCCGCATCACCGTCATTGCCGCCGCCAAAACTTTTACCGGTATAGGCCTCGACCCGCAGCTCGGCCATGTCATGCACGTCGCGCAGGCGACTCAGGCGCTGCACCTGGCGGTTGTCCGGGTTGCGCGCGACCACATCGTCGGTGAGCACATCGAGCTGGCGCCACTCCTGCAGGTCCATGGCGGTGTAGGCCTGGCTCACTTCCAGGCCGATGTCGCGCGGGGCCTGGGCTTCGGTTTCCTTGAGAACGCCTTCGGCGCGCCGTGGCAGGTCGCGGGCGCGGTACATGTCAGCCTGGGCCAGGCGCAGGCCTACGTTGCCGGGGGCTTTCGCTACCAGCGCTTCCAGGCCAGCTTCACTGCCCGGCAGGTCGCCGCCGTAGACGCCGGCCTGGGCCGACAGTTGCTGGGCGTCCATCCACGCGTCGTTGGGGTTGCCGATGGGCAAGCCCTTGAGTTCGACCCGCGGGTTCTGGCTGTTGGCGAGGCCCTTGGCGACCTCGTTGGCATCCTCGCCCTTGTTGCTTTCCTGCAAGGCGTAGAACAGTGCGGTGGTGTCTTCGACCCGATCATCGGGCTCGGCGTCGGTGGCGCTCAGGGCCTGGCGGTACAGCGGCTCGGCTTTTTCCGGCTGGCGCTGATCGAGGTAGGACGCGGCCACCCAACGCACGGCGTAGGTCGGCAGTTGCACGCCTTCGGCCTTAAGCGTTTCGTATTCGCGGATCACCTCGGCGGTACGCGCACGCGCCTTGAGTGCACCGAGGCGGTCGATACGCCAGCGCACCACATCGTCATGGGCGGTGGCGTCAGGCGTCCAGCGGGCGAGCAGTTTGTCGTAGTCTGCCAGGGCCCGGTCGGCAATCACGTAGCGTTCTTTTTCGCTGCGCGTGGCGAATTCGGCCATGCGCACGCGTTCGGCGGCGAGGTCGCCTTCCAGGCGGCGCTGGGTCACCGGGTCCAAGAGGCCAGGACGCTGGGCCGACAGGCGCAACGCGGCTTCCGGCAGGCGGGCCTTTTGCAGGGCGACGATGTATTCGCGGGCGACGTCAGGTTTGTCGCCGGCGCGGATAAACGCCTGGTCGAACTCAAACAGTGCGTCGTAGTTCAAGCCGGCGCGGGTCAGTGCATAACCCAGGGCCATGCGGCGGTTGGGGTCATCGGGCTTGGCCGCCACCAGCGCGCGAGTACGCTGCACGGCTTCGCTGGTTTTGCCACCGTCGGCCTGGGTCAGGGCCAGGCCCAGTTGCAGGTCGACATTGTTCGGTTCACGCAGCAACGCCTGGCGATAGACCGCCTCGGCCTGGGCCCATTGCCGCTGGTTGCGATACGTACGCGCAACGGTGGCGAGCGCCTGGGTGCTGAGGTTGCGGTTTTTACCCTGGGCCTCGTACACCTTCAGCACTTCGGCGTCCTGGCCGGCCCAACCGGCGATCACCACATGATCGCTGACCTGGCCTGGCGTCTGGCGCTCGGCGGACAGTTGGCGCAATTGGGTCAGGGCGGGGGTGAAGTTGCCGTTGCGCGCCTGAATAATCAGCGCGTCATAGGCCGGATCGGCCATGGCGAAGGTGGGCATCAGTAATTGGCTGCATAAGGCTGCCCCGACGAGCAGTCGCAACCGGCCTGATGCACTGAGTGGTAGGTTTCGCAACATATCGTGAGCTTCCTTACACACGGAAAGCTGTAACGATAGGTGGTCCTGAGCGAATTGCCGCAGGGTGCCGGCGTCTAATGACCCGGCCTAGCTTTCCTGTGTGAACTATCTCTTAGGAAAGTAGGAAAAAGACCAATTCAAAACAATTGTTCAGAATTGCGCGGCCCCTCTGAAATGTGAATGTGGGAGCGAACTTGCCTGCGATAACGGGGTGCCAGCCGACACGCGCGTCGACTGTTTGACCCTTATCGCGGGCACTCCCGCTCCCACATTATTTATTTCCGGGCGATGGCGAAATCTTTACTGTGCGCCGCTGACCGCGCCGACCTTGGCCATCACAAAACCAATGAATTGCTCGACGGTCATCTTCTGGCCGTTGAAGGTCACTTCATTGTTGGCGTAGTGCAACTTGGACACCACGTCGCTGCCGACCAGGGTCGCCAACTGAGTGCCGACCGCCATGCCGCTGACCATCTCGGCGGCCATTTGGGACTGCTGCTCGATGGCTTTCGGGTCGGTCACGCCACCGAGTTGCGCTTGCAAGGCGGCAACGTCGCCAATCATCGGCTTGGACAGGGTCAGGTTGGTATCCAGCAATGCAATCATCTGCTTGCCCAGTTCGACCGGTGGCAGCTCCATGGAGGCCGGCTTGGCCAGGTCCACCAGCAGGTTGAATTTGCTTTCGCCATGGGTGGTTTTCAGGGACAGGTTTTCCACGGCTATTTGCGGCTTGGCGGCCAGGACCTGATTGACGTTCGCTTCGGCCAGGGCCTGCTCGGCTTCGGTCAGTTGCAGCTCAGGTGCGGGCTCGCCCGCTGCGGCAGCGGCTTGCACCGGCTGCATCTTGTCCTGGTAAAGCTTGGTCAGCACCAGCATGGCCGGGATGTCGACGTTCTTCATGCTCAAGGCCATGGCCGCCGAACCCACGGGTTTGCCCTGGTAGCCGATCTCGTCGATCTTGTAGTCGACACGGCCGGCCAGGTTGTTGTCCTTGGTTTCGCTGGAGTCTTTCTGCTCGAAGCCTTTGACCGTCAGCACGGCTTTCTGCGGGCCGAAGGTGAACTTGCTGTCGGTCAGCTCAACGGTGTTTTGCCCGGTGTAGAAGCCAAAGGTGGATTTTTCCAGGTTGCTGGCGAGGGTCAGGCCAGATAATTGAGCTTCGAAGTGTTCGCCCTTGCTGTCTAGCCCGGCGATCTTGAAGCTGTTCATGAAGCCGTCAGCCTTGACCTTCTGGCCTTCGGCGGTGCTGTCGAAATTCAGGTTGGCGCCAGAAAAGCTCGCCGAAGCTGCGGCGTCCTTGAACTCCAGGGGCAGCAATTCGATGTTGCCGTTGACCGAGCGGCTATAGCCGATATTGGCCACGCCTTTGAGCGGCGACACGTCTTTAGCGGCAGCGAACCACTTCTCGGTGGTGGCGTTCTTTTCCAGTTCGTAGTGACTGGTGGCCATGACCGGCAGCCATTTGAGCGTCACCAGGCGCGAGAACGGCAGCGGCCCGTGTTCGATATGGTCGACGAACAGCAGTTCCGGATTAGGGTTGTCTTCGCCGAAGACCGAACCCTGGCCTTTCAAGCGGTAATGGGCGGTGCTGCTGAACACGCCACGCTCCAGGGACACCAGCTCCAGGTCCACGGTGCCATCGACGCCCGCCATGGAGGTCCGCAGTTCCTTGTTGGCGTTCTGGATCGCGGTTTGCAGCACCGGCTCCAGTTGTTTACCGGTGTACCAGGCGCCGCCTGCACTAACGACGCCTACGGCGACAACAAAACCCAAAAGAACGACTGCTGGCTTATTCATGAAGTGACCTGATCAAATCCTGTGAGAAGTGGGCTGTCTTCCTTGGACCCTGTTGGGGTTGGCTCAAGCCCGCCGAAAAATCCGGGAGAGGTTAGCATAGGCTCCGTAGCAGCGGTCGAGCGCAGCGAGGCCGCGTTCGACTGCGAAGCAGTCGTAAAACCACACACCTTGGCTTATCAAAAACCGTGCGTGCTGGTTTTACGAGGACTTCGTCCTCGAACGCGGCCTCGTTCTACTCGACCACTGCTACGTCAGGAATACTCCAATTCGATCTCGTCGAGCTGGTGGTCGAAGGTCTTCAGGCGCGCCGTCCAGGTGTACACCAGCACCTCAAACTCGCGGTGTATGACCGCATTGCCGGGGGTGTCGGTCTTGGGGTCGCAGAAGTCCAGTTGGTAGCGCTCACGGGCCATCTGCGTGGCAACGTCGGACAATTCCCGCGCGTTATTCAGCCAATGCCTGCCATCGGCGACCTGCCGATCAAGCAACACACACTGTTTTTTCAGAACTTCGAGACTTTTTTCCAGGGGCGTGCCGGTGAGGTCGCCCATGACTTCCTGGAAGGTGCGCCCCGGCTGCCAATAGCTGCCCCAGAAATAGCGGTCGAACACGGTTTCGACCCGACGCAGCGCGACCTTTGTATCCCAGATCGCCACGCGGGTCTTGCCTTGTTCGAGGAGTTTTTTCTTCACGCGTTGGTTCTGGTAGGAGGCCCAGGCCACCACGCCGATGGACAAGGAACCGATCACCAGGCAGGCGCTGTCGAGAAACACCATGGCCTTGTCGAGTTGATGGGCGAGCATGACGCCGTAGAAATACGCGGCCGATAACAACACCAGTGCGAAGAGCACGCACCAGAAAGCGGGAGCATAAGGGTTTTTCATTATTGGAATCCCCATGAGCAAACGCGAGCAGTGTCTGGGGAGCGCCTGCCCGTCAAACCGCAGTGCGCTCCACCTGACAAAGCATAGTCATTCGCTCAGGGTTTGCCGGGCTGTGACGCTTGCGTTCGTCCGCTTTCCCAGCCGCCGCCCAGGGCCAGGAACAGATCGATCTGGCTCATGGCAACCTGGGTGTTCGCCGCCGCCAGTTGCGCGCGCATCGCGGTGTAGGTGCGGGTGGCTTGCAGGTCGGCGAGGAACGATTCACGGCCAGCCTGGAAGAACCGGTGGGTCTGGTCCGCAGCCTCTTGGGCCGATTGCTCGGCGTCAGCCAGCGCCTCGCGCCGTTGCAACACGGCGGTGTATTGCGCCAGGCCGGTCTGGGTTTCGCGGATGGCGTTGAGTACCACACCGTCGAAATGCGCCAGCGCGCCCTGGGTCGCGGCTTCGGCCTCGTGGATACGCGCACGGGCACCGTTGGTCGGCACCGTCCAACTGATCATCGGACCGAAGCCCCAGCGGTTGGTCGCCGGCTGGCCGAGGTTGTCGAGCAGACCCACGGTGCCCACCGTGGCGCCGATGGCGATGTCCGGGTACAACGCGCCGGTGGCCACGCCGATACGCGCGGTGGCGGCGGCCAGTTGGCGTTCGGCCTGGCGCACGTCGGGGCGACGCTTGAGCAGTGCCGCACCGTCGCCCACCGGCAACAGTTGGGCGATGTGCGGCAACTCGGCGCAGCTGCCGGTGCCCGCCGGCAGTTGGTCGACGGGCTTGGCCAGCAGCATCGACAGGCGGAACAGCCCGGCCTGGCGCGCCGCTTCGTAGCGCGGCATGTCGGCGCGCAAGGATTTGTATTGGGTTTGCGAGCGGGTGACCTGGGTTTCATCACCACGGCCCGCGTCGCGCAGGCGCTGGGTCAGCTTGGTGCTCTGGGCTTGCAGGTCGAGGGACTCGTTGGCAATCGCCAGCTCTTCGTTGGCCGCGCACACCTGGGTGTAGGAGCGCACCACATCGGCCACCAGGGTGATGCGCGCAATATCCACGGCGGCCTGGGCCGCATCGGCGCTGGCCTGGGCGCTTTCGATGCCACGTTGCAAGGTGCCGAACAGATCGAATTGATATGAGGTGGTAATGCCTACGCTGCCGATGTTATCCACCGGCACTTTGTCCGCCTGCAAAAAAGCTTCGCCGGATTCCTGCAGGCGCTGCACCTCGGCCTTCGCACCGGCACTCCAGCCGCCGGCGGATTCAGCCTGTTGGGTCTGATAGCGCGAGCGCTGCAGGTTGGCGGCCGCCACGCGCAGGTCGGTGTTGGAGGCCATGGCCTGGCGCACCAACTCGTCCAGGCGCGGGTCCTTGTAGAGCTTCCACCAGTCGGCCGGCACTGGCGCCGACACCACGTTGTTGCCCTCACCCGCCAGGTGCCCCTGCAGGTCAGCACGGTTGACGGCAGACGTTCGCGGCAGCTTGTAATCCGGCCCCACCACTTGGCAGGCCGACAGCAACAACCCCAGCGCAGCGGTTGCCCAAAGCTGCTTCATGGCTTGGCTCCCTCATGGGGTTTGTCGCCAATGATCGACACGGTGGCCGTACGCCCGGCGATCATGCGGAAGTCCGCCGGTACATCGTCAAAGGCGATGCGCACCGGAATCCGCTGGGCCAGGCGTACCCAGCTGAACGCCGGGTTGACGTTGGGCAGCAGGTTCGAGCCGCTGCTGCGGTCGCGGTCTTCGATACCGGCGACGATGCTCTGCACATGCCCGTGCAGGCGGGCGTTGTCGCCGATCACACGGATGTCGACGCCCATGCCGACGTGGATACCGTCGAGCTTGGTCTCTTCGAAGTAGCCGTCGATGTGGAACGAATTGCTGTCCACCACCGACAGCACCGGGCGCCCGGCGGTGACGAACTCCTGGGTACGCGGCGCGCGGTCGTTGACGTAGCCGTCCACCGGGCTGCGGATCACCGAGCGGTCAAGGTTGAGTTGGGCCGAATCCACCGTCACTTGCGCTTCGGCCAGGGCCGATTGGGCGCGGGCAACGCGGGACTGGCTTTCTTCCAGTTGCTCGCTGGGCACCAGGTTGCCGAGGCCACGGTTACGCTTGTACTCGCGCTGGGCCTGGGCCAGGGTTTCCTGGCGGTCGGCCACGGCGGCCTGGGCTTGGCGCAAGGCCAGCTTGAAGCGGTCCTGGTCCACGGCAAACAGTACCTGGCCCTTGGTCACCAGTTGGTTGTCACGCACATCGACGCGCTGGATCAGCCCGGATACGTCCGGCGCGATCTGCACGATGTCGGCACGGATGTGCCCGTCACGGGTCCAGGGCGCAAACATGTAGTACATGACCATGCGCCACACAACGACGACCGCGAAGCTCACGATCAACAACGTCAGGACTACACGGCCGATGGTCAAAAAAGGTTTTTTCATGTCATCAGGTATCGACTGAGTGAGTCCACCGCGCCCAGCAACAGCGCGTAGAGCCCCACATTGAACAATGCCCGGTGCCAGACCAGGCGATAGAAGTGGACGCGGGTCAACAGCCCGTGCACCACCAGGAACAACACGTACGTAATGCCCATCAGCACCAGCAGCGTGGGCAGGAACACCCCGCTGATATCCAGATCACCGATCATAAAGGCGCTCCATCGGGTAGCGGCGCTTCCATCTCCGTGCCGCCAATGAATTCCACACCCGGCAACAACGCCAGGCGCAGGCCGGCCAGCGCGTGCAGCAGGTGCAGGCGGGTATCGTCTTCGTCTTGCAGGCCCTGGCCGTTGAGGGCGCGGCGCGTGCGGTCGAGGGTCATCAGCAGACCACTGGGCGCGGGCAAGCGTTCACCCGCCTTGAGGCAGGCCTTGAAGTAACCGCCCACGCCTTCCACCACCTGGTTGAGCAGCACCCGCGGTACGCCGAGGATGCGCGGCGAATAGGCCAGCAGGTCGAGCAGGTTGAGCGCCACGCGCAAGTCGCGCAGGGCGCTGCCGGTGTCCTGGTTAATCAACGCCAGGCGCGGCAGGTGCTGCATCAGGCGGTCGAGCATTTGCACGGCCAGGTAGCGGTGTTCGTTCAGGGTGGCGGGCTCGGTCAGGCCGACGATGTCGCGCCAGCTGAAACGGGTCAGGCGCTTGGCTGCCAGTTCGGCGCCGAACGGCCGTGCGATCAACGTCCACACAAAGGCGAACAACAGGCCCACGGGCCCGGCCAGGTTGACGTTGGCGAAGTTGAGGAAGTCCGCGTCGTAGGCGCCCTGGATGCTGATGAACGACGAGGTGTTTACCAGCGTCAGCAGCATGCCCAGGTAAAAACGCGGCTGCACGGTCAGCGTGCCGACGCAGATAAACGGCACCGCGAACGCCAGCACCAGCATCGGGAAGTCATGCAGGTTGGGCAGTACCAGGAACAGATAGAGGCTGGCGAACAGCACCGACATGGCGGTCCAGAAAAAGAACCGATAGATCTGCGGTGCCGGGTCGTCCATCGAGGCGAAAAAGCTGCAGGCCACCGCTGCCAGGATCACCGCGCTGCCGCCGTCGGTCCAGCCCAGCAGAATCCACAGCACCGAAGCGACAATGATCGCGGTGACGGTGGAAAACGCCGAGTAGAACATCAGGCCACGGTCAAGGAACGGCGTGAGCCGGCCCAGGCGCCAGTGGCGGTAGACGGCGCGCCAGGAGTCCTGGCTCTCGCACTGGATGGCGGCTTGCAGGCTGCGACAGTCTTGCCACAGGTCGATCCACTCACCAAGGCGGTAGAGGGCGTTGGAGAACAGCAGCGTGTGGCGGTCGTCCAGCGCTTCGCCGTGGGGTTGCAGGGCGTCGACCTGGTCACGCAGGGCGCGCCAAAGTTCCAGCGGTGCGCTTTCCGTGGTGTTTTCCAGCCACTGCCGGCTGGCTTCCAGCAGCGGCGTGAGCGGGTCGAGAAACTGCGGCGCGCGGTGCTCGATGGCGTACAGCGCATCGTCGAGGGCATCGATCACCGGCAACAGATGGATCATGCGCCCGCGCAGTTCCTTGGTGTTGCGCACCGTCTGCGGCCGCGCGCCTTCGTGGGGCAACTGGCCGATCATCAACTCAAGGGTATTGAAGGTGGCAACCATGCCGCCGCGCAGGGTGCTGACTTCTTCCGGCTGCACATTGCGCGAAAGAAAGCGCTGGCTATAGACCTGGGCGTCGCTGAACCACTTGGCCACCGAGCCATCAAACACCGGCATCAGCCGCCGTGGCCAGAACATGGCGCCCACCACCGCTGCGACCGCGATACCGAGGAAGATTTCTTCGGTACGCGCCTCGGCGACATCCCATACCGCCAACGGGTTATCCACCACAGGCAGGGCGATCAGCGGCAAGGTGTAGCCGGCGAGCATCAAGGCATAGTTGTTGGCGGTGCGCAGGTGCATCGAGAGGAACAGCAAGGTGCCCGTCCACAATGCGATCACCACCACCAGGATGTACGGCGACTGCACGAACATCGGCACAAAAAACACCGCCGCCGCCGCCCCCATCAAGGTGCCGATGGCGCGGTACAACGCCTTGGAACTGGTAGGGCCGACAAACGGGCTGGAGACGATATACACCGTGGCCATCGCCCAGTAGGGACGCGGCATTTGCATGAGCATGGCGATGTACAGCGCGATCATCGACGCGGCGAATGTACGAACCCCATAGAACCAGTCACGGGCGGGCGGAAAGCCGGTAAAAAATCCGCTCAAAGCGTCGCCGCCTCAAAAGCCCGCAGTACACGCAGTGCCGCTTCCATGTCGGCGGTCGCAATGTCCGCCAGCACTTCGCGACGCAGGCGCACCAGTTGCATCTCCACCGCCTGCACCAACTCGCGACCTCGCTCGGTCAGGCTCAGGGCCTTGGCGCGGCGGTCGTGGATGTCTTCGGTACGGCACACATAGCCGTCATGGCACAGCCGGTCGAGCAGGCGCACCAGCGACGGGCTTTCCATCCCGGAGGCCTGGGCGACTTTTACCTGGTGCACCCCGTCGCCCAGGCGGCCGATCATCAACAACGGCACGGCGCAGGCTTCGGAGATGCCATAGCTCACCAGCGTGCTCTGGCAGATTTTGCGCCAGTTACGGGCGCCCACCACCATGCTGCTGCTGAGGTTCATCTGGAGTTGTTCGAGGGATTGAGGCACTGGATAGTTCGCATACAGTTAGTTTGCTAACTATCAATATGATGGACGCATCGAACTGCGTCAAGTTTAGAAACAATTTAGCGATGGATGGAGCGATTCAGTGACAACACCGCAGGACGAATGTGGGAGGGGCTTGCTCCCGATAGCGGAGCGTCAGTGAACAGATTCATTAGATGATCCACCGCCATCGGGGGCAAGCCCCCTCCCACCTTTGGATCGGTGTCGGCTTCAGGGTTGCTGTGCGGCCTGGCCATCCAGGCGGCGCTTGTTTTGGCCCATCACATCGCGCAGGGGGATCCGTGTGGCCGTGACCAAGTGGATGGTTGGGTCTGTGCAACCGGCTTATTGAGCGCTCAGTCTCCTAAGCGGCCCTGCTGGAAAACATCAGCACCTTTTGCTCCACCGCCAGACGCTCCAGATTTTCACTGCCTCGGACGCAACGACTAACGCAGCCATTAACACCAAGTTGTAGTTAGGAAAAAACTGAGCACCTACCAGCAACAGCGAAACAGAAGGCACAATAAAAGCCAATCGCAAGGGTGTTTGAAGGTAAGTAACCCACCTCACCTGTTCATGTCCAAGAAAGAACAGCAAGCACGAGATTACGATGGAAACTTGCAGCAGCATGGCAAAGCCGAACATGTATAACTGCACAACACTATGATCACGCAGCCCCCATAAAGCACTTTCAAGATCGCTCAAATAAGGAATTCTTCCCGCTATTGCGCTGGCCACTGCATACCGAATCAGATAGAGGGCATCCATGGCTCCCCAAAACCAAAAAACATGCTTGCGCGTCATTTTCCTGCTTCCTTGTACTCATAGGCCACATCCGGTGTTACAGGCTGCCAATGCCATGACTTACCACCCACCTGCCAGTTGTCATCGCCCTCCAGATAACGTTGTTTTATATGCCGCAGCTCTCCATACCGACGCTCAACTGATCGGTGGGCAAGTTGATCATCTCGACTATCAAGCCTTACCCACCGTTGAGTCATAACTCTAGTGGTGTTCGCGAGACCTTTCCCATCCGAGAGAAATACCCTTCCCTCATCAGCTGCTGAAACTAACCGATTAGCAGCGAGTATCGCGGTATTTTTAATTCCATCGTAATCGATGCTTACCTTCTCCCATTTGCCAGGCCCAACATAAAGTCGGCGTCCCATTAGATGTCCATATTTACGCGACATTCGCGACTTAAAGGGAGAAAGGGATAGTCCATCACAAACAACCACTCACCGGCTGCCTGTTTATCCAAAACCCGCCGTTGGTCTTTTTCAGCAGAGCAGCAAACGGGAGAAAGACCGCACTCACTGAGCAATTCACTCAACCCGGGCAGCGCATATGGGGCACGAAAAAACTCTCGAACTTTTAATCCTGCAAAATAGGGACTCTCGATCTTTGTGAGTTCATAGCCTTCAATTTCGTTGTGTGGGACCAGGCGTTTCATGTTGTGTCCAGAGCAGGGAGTTAGCGCCTGTTAATAGCGACTCCCTCCCACCGGCCACTATCGTCCACTTCCGTTTAGTCGATAGGAAATTTCCCAATGTCGCGCAGAGCATCCCCCACCGCCTCCTCAATAAACTCAAACACCTCCTCCGACACGCTGTACTGAAACTGCTTGCGTCGGTGCTTGGAAACCTTGCCCTCGTTATCCAGGCACATCATTACCAACTTCGACAAATCGCTGCCGCGCACATCAAAGCGTTGATTCACGGCCTTGATCACGCGGTCGTAGCGGTCCAGAAATTCGGTTTCTTCGCGCAGTTCCACTTCCAGCGCGCGGCGGGCCATTTGCAGGGTGAATTCGACGCAGTGAGTGGCGTCCCAGTAGCGGTAGATCGAGGGGTGGCCGATGAAGTCGAAGGCCATTTGATCGCCGTCCAGCCACGTGACGTTCCAGAATTCAGGCGTCGGCTGGGAAAATGCTTTGAGTGCAGCCAGATAGGCTTGCTCTTCGTGCTTCATCGCGACGGACACCGGCAGCAGCAGGCCGTTTTCCAGTGCCCCGTAATGGCAGAGCGTTTGATGGATCAGGAAGCGCGACAATCGCCCGTTGCCGTCCATAAACGGGTGCAGGAATACGAAGCCGAACGCAGTGACTGCCGCCGCTACCAAGGGGTCGACCTCACGTACAGGCTGATTGGCGAAGGCCATCAGCTCTTCCATCAGTTCCTGGCAAAGTTCAGGGGCTGGAGGAACATAGCTGACGCCCGCCGCGCCGCGCAGGCCGTTGTGCAGATGATTCTGCTCATGGCGAAACGCGACGGCTTTGTCGAAGGGGTTGGAGACGGTGTTGTTCTGCAGATCTACCAAGTAGTCTTCGGTCAGCAAGCGGCCTTCGTGGGCCTGACGTAATAGATGAACGAAGCGGCGGGATTTTTCTTCGCTGGGTTGTTCTTTTTCGATGGCGAACGAGTCGCGCGTTTCGTGGAAGTAGGCCCACTGGATGGCACGGTCCATCATTTCGGGTGGGAGGGTGGCCATGAAGGATTTGGCGCGGCCGAGGATGTCGAGGCTCCGTAAAGCGTCAATTTCCGGCGTCCGCTCTACGGTCGCGCAATAAGCCAAAGAGCCCAGCCCATTAAAGTCGATGCGTCAGCGGGAATTACGCGTTGACGGTCCCGTCACGTAACGTTGAGGGTCAAACAAGGGAGAAACGCGGCTATTGATCGGCTTGCTGTAATTGAGCTGCTGAAGGGTCAGGCCTTCCCATAAGTAACAGACCTTGCGAATAAATACTCCGTTAGGTGCCTTATCCAGCTCGTTCAATAACTGGTCTGCGCTGACGGTTTCAAGCGCCTGAGCCAGAATGCCAAGGTTGATACCTTCGTGTTTGAGGGCGAAAAGAATATGGTCGAGCACTGCGCCAGTGACGGGCGCAACAGCCTGAGGAACCGCGAGGCAATCACCTATGATCGAAATCCGGGTGACTGGCTTGATCATCGCGGCCCGGGTAGGCGCAATGGCTTTTAACCCGAGGGATTGATGGAGATGGGCATAACCAACAAAAGACATCGCGCAACCTCAAAAAAAGTTCACTTACGCGATTAAAGCCCAGTTTTTTTTCAACTCTCACCCGATTTTTTCAAGTTTTCGCGATTTCTCTAATTTTTTTACACCCCTCGCCCACCCCGCAACATCAGATTTAACTCATCCACCACTTCCGCCCAATCCGCATCGTCCAAAATTTCCTCACGCAAAAACGCTCTCTGGCTGTCTGTCCAAAAAAACGCATCTGCCAATTTCAGATCCGGCTTGAGTGGCGAGTGGGCGGTCACAAACTGATCAATACTGACCGGGTCATCCGGCAGTCCAAGCTGTTTGAACAGTGACGGCAAGCTGTGCACGGGCGATTGCATGGCGGACTCCTAAGAAGAGGATTTCCCAGAGTCTAGTTCAGGCGCCAGCCAGGCCAACAGCCGCTCGACGCTCTGCGGTGCCGACAGCACGCCGGTATCCAGTACCAGCGACGCGTGGGGCGGTGGCTCGTAGGGCGAACCAATGCCGGTAAAACCCGGTAGCTCGCCCCGCCGTGCGCGGGCGTAATGGCCCTTGGGGTCGCGCTGCTCACAGACGGCCAGCGAGGCACTGCACCACACTTCGCGATAGTCAGCCCCCAGGCGCTCGGCAAAGACCGCGCGCAATTGCACCAGGGGCGCAATCAGCGCCAGGATCACGATCTGCCCGTGGTCCACCAGCAGCGCCGCCAGTTCGCTGGCGCGGCGGATGTTTTCCAGGCGGTCACTGTCGGCAAAGCCCAGGTCTTTGTTGAGCCCAACGCGCAAGGCATCGCCGTCGAGCACGATGCTCTGGCGGCCTTGTTCGAAGAACGCGGCCTGGAGGCCCTGGGCCAGGGTCGACTTGCCCGAGGCGGGCAAGCCGGTGAGCAGGATCGCCACACCGCGATGGCCATTGCGCGCCTCGCGTTGACGGCGGGTGATGCTCGCCGTCGGCGCCACCAGGTTATTGGACGAGGGCACGCGGCACCGGTGCGGTGATGTTGCCGGCGGCCCAGGCCGATTCACGGCTGGCCAGGGCGGTGGCGATGCTTTGCACGCGGTCGGAGTCCAGTTGCTCCGGCAGCGGGTCGAGACCGGCGCTGGCGAAGATCTGGCCGTAGGCGTTGCGCAGGTCAGCGTAGGCCAGGTCGCGGCGCAGGTCGGCTTGCAGGGTGTTGAGCTCGCCCTGGATCAGGTCGAGTTCGCCCAGGCCCGCCGCTTCGTGACGGTTGCGCAGTTGGGTGAGGATTTGCCCGTCGATATTGGCCAGTTGTTCGTTGGTCTTGAACTGGCGCACGGCGTCCTGGAAGTTGGCGTTGGCCACGTAGACCTGCGCCAATACCGCGATGGACATGGCCTGGCGCCGAGCGGTAGCGACTTCTTCACCGGCCTTGGCGACGTCGATGGCGGCCGGGGCGGAGATCACGTTGAACAGATTCCAGGTGATCTTGGCGCCGTAGTCGGCCCAGCGGTTGTCCACCAGGAACGAGTTGCTGTCGTAATGGCCGCCGGCGGAGAACTCCAGGCCGGGCAGCAGGCGCAGCATGGCTTTGCGGGTTTCGGCGGCGCTGATGCGGGTCTGGTAGTCCTGCTCGCGCAGTTCGGGACGATTGGCCAGGGCTTCCTGTTCCAGGCTCGCCAGGTTGACCTTGAGCTGGGGCACCACGTAATCGTCCGGCGTGGCCAGTTTCAGGTCGGTGCCCATCGGCAAGTTGATCAAGGTCGCCAGTTCGGTCTTGGCCAGGGACAAGGCGCGGCGCTGTTCCTGCAACTGGCGCGTGGCTTCGATCAGCGAGCGCTGGTATCCAAGGGCCTGGATCGGGTCGCCGATGCGCTGTTCGCTCATGTTCTGGCTGTCGGTCTGGGCCTGGTCGACCCGTACCATCAGGCTGTCGATCTGGGTCAGCAGACGCTCGGCCGCCACCGCTCGCCAATAGGCCGAGCGCACGTCCTGGACGATGGTGTTGATGACCTTGCGCCGACGCTCCTGGATGATCAGGCGCTGGTCGCCTTGCTGTTTGGCACTGATGTAGCTGACGCCGAAGTCGAGGACGTTCCACACCATGGTCAAGTCCGCCACACGGCGGTCGCGGTCCTGGGAGGTCGACGGTTCCAGGGACTGGGTGCCGGTGAGCACGCTCTGGCTGCTGGAGGCGTTGGTGTTGTTGCGCCCAGCGTAGCCGGCGGACAGCGCCATGCGCGGCAACATGTCAAAGCTGGAGAGGTCCGACTGACGCTTGGCCAAGGCTTCTTCCATTACCTTCAAACGGCCTTCGAGGTTGTATTTCACGGCGCGGGCCATGGCCTGGTGCAAGGTAAGCGGGCCGCTGAGGGGTTCCTGCCCCGTGTACATACCGTGCAGATCATTGCGGGCGCGTTGCTCGCTGACACTGCGCTCAATCGGCTCACTGGTGACCGCGCAACCGCTGATCGCCAGCACCAGCACGCTGGCGCCGAACAACTTATGACGTGTATTCATCCTTGTACTGCCCCTGTTCCTGCGTCGAAATTAGTTGTGTTCAAGCCTGCATTTCGCTGATGCCGACTTGTTGCAGTGCGTGTGCCAGGTCCATCACCTGGTGACGCTCCCTCTCGTTGATCTGTTGCAATTGTTGGCCAAGGGTCGGTGCGCCAAAGACGCCGCGCAGGCCTTGGGCCGCATCGCCGCCGCTCTTGATCGACTGGTTGTCGAACGCTTTGAAGCCTGAGTCGCTGCCACCGGTATCGCGGTTGAACAGGCCTGACAACGTGCTTGAGCCAAATACCCCGCCGTCGCCGCCGCCGAAGCCAAGGAAACCCTGGCCACTGCCGTCCCCGCTACCGTCAGCGCTGAACACCTGGGCGATAAAGCTGGGCGACGACGCGCCGGTGTTGATGAAAATGCTGCCGATGGGCGGCAAGCCGCCACCCATCTCACGTTGCTCGAACAGCGGCGGGAAACCGATGGGCGAACCCAGATCGCCACCCGGACGGCCGAAGATGATCGGCTGCAACGGCTGGTTCGGCGCATCCTGGGGCGCAACCGGAACGGTGACGCGGAAGAGGGGATCGCCCGTCAGCGCAATGGTGTTGATCGCAAAATTGTTGGAGTTGGCAAAACCGCTGCCCGCGTTGCCCGCCAGGTCTACCACCAGGCTGGAATCCAACGTGATGAAGTTGCTCGGATCGTTGATGTTCGCCGTGGGTGTCAGGGTCGCAGTCCAGGTCTTGCCGCCGTCGTTGGTGGCCAGGTTGGACACGGTGCCGTTGGCCACACTGAGGTCATCAAGCTCGAAGCCGCTGACCTTCTCGTTGAAGGTGAAGGTCACCGTGGTGGTCTGCCCGACCGTCAGACTGGGGTTGGCGACGCTGATGATCGCGGTAGGTCGCTCCCCATCAATCGCAAAGTTGTTGGAAATTACGATGCCGCTGCCGACGTTACCCGCGGCATCATTCACCAGGCTGGTGTCCAGTACGATCAGGTTGGTGGCATCGCTGATGGCCGCCGTCGGCGTCAAGGTGGCGGTCCAGGTTTTACCGCCATCGCTGCTGGCCAGGTTGGACAAGACAGCATTGGCCACGCTCAGGTCTGACAGATCGAAACCGCTGACCGCTTCACTGAAGCCGATGGTCACCGTGGTGGTCTGCCCGATGCCCAGGTTGTTGTCAGCTACGGAAATCGTCGCGGTTGGGCGCTGGGTGTCAATCGTGAAATTGTTGGAATCGGTGGTGCCGACGCCTGCGTTGCCGGCGCCGTTGACCAAGCCGGTATTGTCCAGGGTGATCAGGTTGGTGGTGTCGCTGGTGCTGGCGTTCGGTGTGAACATGGCGGTCCAGGTAACACCGCCGTCGGCGGACACGACGTTGCTCAGCGTGCCGTTACTGATGTTCAGGTCGCTGTTGTCGAAACCGCTCACCGCTTCGTTGAAGGTGATGGTCACCTGGCTGGTTTCACCGATGTTCAGCGATGTATCGGCGACCACGATGGTTGCCGTCGGCACCTGCGTATCGATGCTGTAGTTGGCGGAATCGCTGGTACCGTTTCCGGTATTGCCCGCCGCGTCACTCACGCCGGTGTTGTCCAGGGTGATCAGGTTGGTCGCGTCGCGCACGCCGAGGGTCGGGGTGAAGACGGCGGTCCAGGTCACGCCGCCGTCGCTGCTGCTGACAGCGCTCAGGGTGCCGTTGGCAACGCTGAGGTCATCGTTGCTGAAACCGGTCACGGCCTCGCTGAAGGTGATGGTCACCAGCGAGGTTTCTCCAACACTGAGGGAGGGATCGGCCAGCACAATCGTTGCAGTTGGGCGCTGGGTATCCAGCGCGTAGTTGTTGGAATCGGTGGTGCCGACGTTGGCGTTGCCGGCCAAATCAACGATGCCACCATTGTTTAGCGTGATGACGTTGCTGGTGTCGGCGACGCCATTGGTCGGCGTGAAAGTTGCAGTCCAGGTGATGCCGCCGTCACTGCTGCTCAGCCCCGAAATCAAGCCGTTGGCGACGGTCAGGTCAGCACTGGTGAACGCCGTTACGGCCTCGCTGAAGGTGATGGTCACCAGCGAGGTCTCGCCGGCGGCAATGGCGGTGTCGGCCACGACGATGGTCGCGGTCGGGCGCACCGTGTCGACGGCGTAGGTGTTCGAATCGGTGGTGCCCACACCCGCGTTGCCGGCGCCGTTGACCAAGCCGGTATTGTCCAGGGTAATCACGTTGCTGGTGTCGGAAATACTGGCGCTCGGCGTAAACGTGGCCGTCCAGGTGACGCCGCCGTCGCTGCTGCTCAGAGTGCTGAGCGTGCCGTTGCTGACGGTCAGGTCCGCATTGTCGAACCCGCTGACCGCCGAGTTGAAGGTCACCGTGACCAACGATGTCTCGCCAATACTCAGCATGGTATCGGCGATGACGATGGTCGCCGTCGGCACGTTGGTGTCGACCTGGTAGTTGTTGGAGCTGGTGGTGCCGGTACCTGTGTTGCCCGCCGCATCGTTGATGCCGGTGTTGTTCAGGGTAATCACATTGGACGTGTCGCTGATACCGAGGGCCGGTGTGAAGGTGGCGGTCCAGGTGATACCACCATCACTGCTGCTGACCGCGCTCAATGTGCCATTGGCCACGCTCAGGTCCGAATTGTCGAAACCGCTGACCGCCTCGGAGAACGTAATGGTCACCAGCGAGGTTTCGCCGACGCTCAACGCAGTGTCAGCCACGACGATGGTCGCGGTCGGGCGCTGGGTATCGATGGCGTAGTTGTTGGAGTCGGTGTTGCCACTGCCGACGTTGCCCGCCCCATCCACGACGCCGGTGTTATTGAGGGTGATCAGGTTGGTGGCATCGCTGGTGCCGGCGCTCGGGGTGAAGGTCGCGGTGTAGGTGATGTTGTCGCTGGTGCTCAGGCCGCTGAGGCTGCCGTTGGCAACGGTCAGGTCGGCCAGGGTGAAACCGGTCACCGCCTCACTGAAGGTAATCGTGACCAGGGACGTTTCGCCGATGTTCAGCGCGGTGTCGGCCACCACGATGGTGGCGGTCGGGCGCAGCATGTCGATGGCGTAGTTGTTGGAATCGGTGGTGCCGCTGCCGGCGTTGCCCGCCGCGTCACTCACGCCAGTGTTGTCCAGGGTGATGAGGTTGCTGGCATCGCTGGTATTGGCGCTCGGCGTGAGCGTGCCGGTCCAGGTGATGCCGCCGTCGCCGCTGCTCAGGCCGGTAAGCGTGCCGTTGGCGACCGTCAGGTCGGCGCTGGTAAAACCTGTCACCGCTTCGCTGAAGGTGATGGTCACCAGCGAGGTTTCGCCGACGCTCAGCGCGTTGTCGGCCACCACGATAGTGGCGGTGGGGCGCTGGGTATCGACAGCGTAGTTGTTGGAGTTGGTGGTACCACTGCCAGCATTACCGGCCGCGTCCGCCACACCGGTATTGGCCAGGACGATCAGGTTGGTGGCATCGCTGGTGCTGGCGCTCGGCGTGAGCGTCGCGGTCCAGGTGATACCGCCGTCGCTGCTGCTCAGCCCGCTCAACACGCCATTGGCAACGGTCAGGTCGGCCAGGGTGAAACCGGTCACGGCCTCGCTGAAGGTGATGGTCACCAGCGAGGTTTCGCCGATGCTCAGGGCGTTGTCGGCCACCACGATGGTGGCGGTCGGGCGCAGGGTATCGATGGCATAGTTATTGGAGTCGGTGGTGCCACTGCCGGCGTTGCCCGCCAGGTCACTCAAGCCGGTGTTGTCCAGGGTGATCAGGTTGGTGGTGTCACTGGTGCTGGCGCTCGGCGTGAGCGTGCCGGTCCAGGTGATACCGCCGTCGCCGCTGCTCAGGCCGGTGACCGTACCGTTGGCAACCGTCAGGTCGGCGCTGGTAAAGCCTGTCACCGCTTCGATGAAGGTGATGGTCACCAGCGAGGTTTCGCCGACGCTTAGCGCGTTGTCGGCCACCACAATGGTGGCGGTCGGGCGTTGCGTGTCGACGGCGTAGTTATTGGAATTGATAGAGCCCACACCAACATTGCCACTGAGGTCTGCCACGCCGGTTTTATTCAGGACAATGAGATTGGTGGCATCGGTGATAGCCGCGTCCGGCGTCAGCGTGGCCGTCCAGGTGATGCCACCGTCGCTGCTGCTCAGGCCGCTGATTGAGCCGTTGGCAACGGTCAGGTCGGCGGTGGTGAAACCGCTGACTGCTTCGCTGAAGGTGATGGTCACTACGCTCGTTTCGCCGATCCTGAGGGCGGTGTCGGTGACCACGATGGACGCCGTGGGTGCCACGGTATCGTTGACGATGTAGTTGTTCGAGTCAGTGGTGCCCACGCCGGCATTGCCAGCCAAGTCGGTCACGCCGGTGTTGTTCAGGGTGATGATGTTGGTGGTGTCAGCAATGTTGCCGGCTGCGGTCAACGTCCCCGTCCATGTGATCCCACCGTCGCCACTGGTCAAGGTCCCGACGCTGCCGTTCTGCACTGCCAGGTCTGCCGCAGTGAGGCCGGTCACGGCTTCGGAGAAGGTGATGGTCACCAGCGACGTACCGCCGGAGTTCAGGTTGGTATTGGCGACCACGACGGTCGCGGTGGGAGGTGTCTCGTCCGGCACATAGTTGGTGTTGAGAGTGCCGCCGTCGCCATAGATATTGACCACCGACGCCGGAGAAACACCGGCAGAGCCCGCGCTCGTACCCCCTACGCCGCTGCCGCCGACGTTACCGGCCAGTGCCATGAAGTTGGCCGCGGTCATCAGGATCGAACCCTTGTTCCAGATAGCACCGACGCCGACGCCACCCGCACCGCCCGCCTGGAGATAGCTACCCCCCGCACCGCCGCCACCGCCACCACCGCCGGCACCCACGTTATTGGAAATGACCGAGTTACCGATGACCCGCAAGGTCGCGCCGGTATCGTTGTAGATCCCGCCGACTGCACCGCCGCCAGCGCCACCGATGTCGTCATAGCCGTCACCACCGCCGCCACCGCCGATGGACAATCCGCCACTGGTGGCCGTGCCACCGGCCGAACCGGTGCTATAACCCGGATACGCCGCACCGCCGGCGCCACCGGTGGTGGAACCGCCACGCCCACCAATATTGAAGAAACCACCGCCCGCACCGCCCTGCCCCGCCGTGCCGTTGGAGCCCGTGGAGTTGAGCGTGTCGCCGCCCTTGCCGCCGGTACCGCCGGTGATCGCGCCGCCGCCGCCACCGCCGCCCCCGGCATATTGCGGCGTTACACCGCCGCCACCGCCACCGCCCGAAGCGGCGTTCGCGGTCACCGTGACGTTTTTCAGGGTCAAGGTACCGGCGTTGTAGATGCCGCCGCCCTTGCTCACCAGCGCATCGTCGCCGCCGTTACCGCCGTTGCCTGCCGCCATGCCACGGGTAATCACCAAGCCATCGAGGGTGGCCGTGGTGCCGGCCGTCACATTGATGACCTGTGTGCGGTACTGGCCGTCGAGGGTCACGTCGGCCACGTTGTCGTTATTGAGGTCACCATCGATAGTGACGTTCTTGTCGATCACCAGCACCGACGTCAGCCCGATGGTCATGGTGTTATTGAACGTGACAATGTCGCCGTTCTGCGCGGACGTCAGCGCCGCGCGCAGGGAACCCACGCCGGCATTGAGGTTGTTGGTGGCGGTCCAGGTGGCCAGGCCCCATTGATACTCGCTCATGGCGCTGGCCGACAACACGTTGGCGCTTTCGATATTGCCCGTGGCGATTTCCAGGTCCCAGTCGCCACCCAGGCCGGTGCGGTCGGTTGACGCCGCCACGTCGCGGCCGGTCAACTGCGCCAATGAATCGACCAGGCTCAAGCCACGCTCGCCTTCGGCGGTGTAGCAGCCATAGATCAGGATATCGCCACCGACATTCATGTCCTGGCCGATCTGCGCCAGCACCTCGCTGCGGGCCTGGACGTTATCCGCCGACAGGTAGCTGTTGCCCAACCACAAATCGCCGGCGTTACCGTGGGCGATGATCTGCACCGAGCTGACGCCCTGGTGGCTATCCAAGTAGTCGGCGATCTGCTGCAAACCGTCCTTGGTCGCATCCAGTTGCACCACCTGGGTACCGGTCGCCACGCCTTCGAGCAGGCTGGCGGAATCCTTGACTCGTGAGTCGACGAACAGCACGCTCTTGCCCGGCACCGCCGCCTGGGTTGCATCGACCTGGCCCTGGGGCGCGTGAGTGTCCGCCGGCTGATCCGCCGTGGGGGTCTTGGCCGCCTCGGCCGTAGGCTGGGCATCCGGCTGCGCGGCATCGACCACGGTTGCGGCCACTGCACCGTCGAACAGCATTCGCGGCTCCAGGAACATGATCATTGGCGATGCCAGGGCGTGTGCACCTTCGGTTACCCGCGATTTGCCTTTGCTCCACCACATGACGATCACCTGGACTCGAACGCTTTGAACACGCAAAAAAGAAAAACCGCAATCAGCTGATCGCGGCGTCGGTTTTCATACGAATGACATTGGCTGCACTGGCAGACCCATCGCGCCAGAACGACAACGCGGCATACTTTTCAAACAGGTCCGGCGGTAACACGGTTCGCCGGGCTTGTGGCGCGACCTTGGGCTTGACCTTGTGCAGGCCGGCAAGCCCCAGCGCCTCGTCAAAGGCCGGTGCGTCGTAGGTCAGGTGATTGAAATCATGTTCGAACCACGGTTCACCGATGAACTCATACACCAGCCGCATCACGCGCTCCGGGGCCTGGCTCAACAAGTCGTAATCGACGATCAGCAACGACTCGGCGTTCTCGCCGTAATACGCCTCTTTGAGCGCCGTCCAGGCAAAGCCCACCAAGCGATTACGCTGGGCCAGGGTTTCGCAACGGCTGTACACGGTGTTGCGCTCGTCATCGTCATTGAACAGTTTGGTGTTCTCGAACGGATTGGCGCGGTACAGACGTTCAAGGCTGTCCAAGACCCACGCCACGTTGCGCACGCAGGCGATTACCTTGCCCTGGGGGAACAGGTCATGCAGTGCGGGCATGCGCGCGCACCACTGGCGATTGGTGTCGAACACCACCGGGGTGGAGGTCTGGTTGGCGTAATAGGCGTCGAATAGCCCGCGCAACAAACGGCGGCGAGTGCTGGCATCGATTACCGAGCCGAACTCGCTGCCGGCGCTGCATTGCGCCAGCACCCCGTTGAACAAAGGGCTCACTGGGCTGCTCATGCCTGCGTGGAAACGCGGGTTCTGCAGGAGAATCGCAGAGAGCAGAGTCGAACCGGAACGCGGCAGTCCGGAGATAAAGTGATACTGCATCCGTTCACCACTTTGTAGGACAACATCCATTTGTCGCCGAAGAGTAGTTGAAGATTGCACGCACCACTAGGACGCAGTTGCCACTATTTTGATATTCCTTTCATAACGAATGGGTATTAGCGGCAACCTTCCGGTCGCAAGGGCTCGGGGCCGCGGCACAACACATAAAGACGCGCCCTCGCCCCACCGCCGTCTTGTTGGCTGACTAGTCGCCAATCCGCTGGCAGCGGCGCAAATTCGTCCGGCTGTTCGTTGCTGCTGATCAGCCAGACACGCCGGGTATCGGCCGGCAAATCCGACAAGCGGTCGAGGTAGATGCGCCCGCCGTCCTGGTCCACCAGGGTGCCAAAGCCGTAGGCATTCGGCCGGGTTGGCGTGCCATCGGCCTTGGGCGGGGTGTAGAGCTGCAACTGGGCGTCGGTCTGGTCGTAATACACGTAGCTGAGGTACCACAGCATGTCACTGAGAACGATGCGGTCGTCTTCCTGGTAGTTGCGATTGACGAACTCCACTGGGCCGTTGAACTGGTCATGTTCATCCACCGTGAAGTTGTTCTTCAGCCCCAGTAGTTCCACACCGACCAACAGCACGAACAGCGCCGCCCCCAGCAGAGACAGGCGCGAGGGCAAGCGGTCGATGGCTATCGTCACCAGAATCGGCAAGCCCAGGGCGTATACGGTGAGGTAACGCTCGATAAACACCGGGGAGATAAACGACACGCCGTAGACGAGTAACAGCGGCAACAGGAAGAACAGCGCCAACAGGCTGGCCGGACGATAACGCTCGCGATCACGCCAGGCCGTAACACCCACTACACCCAGCAGCAGCAACGGGAACAGCCAGAACAGCGGCGCCCAAATGCCCAGGCCCTCATCCTGGAGCAGAAACTGCCAGATCATCGACGGCACGGAGAGCAGGCTGACCGGGTCTTCCCAGCCTATATCGCCGCCCACCTTGAGTTCATCGACATGCTGCACCAAGCCCAGCAGGTTCGGCAGCCACGGCAGGTACAACAGCACGATGGCCACGTTGGCCAGCCACCACTGCCGACGCAGAATCAGGCGCTCGCCAGGCCGCTGGGACGTGCACAGCACGCCCAGCCACGCCCAATGCACCAGCACGCACAACGCGGTGAAGTAGTGGGTGTAGAAACCGGCGGCCATCAGCAACACGTAGGCCACCAGGCAGCGGCTGCGTTCGGGTTGGCGCACCCAATACACCAGCGCCAACGTGGCGGCCAGCAGCCACACGCCGAGCAGCGAATACATCCGCACTTCCTGGCTATAGCGCACCGCCGTGGGCATCAGCGCCAGCAGTACGCCGGCCAATACGGCGGCACGCTGGGTCGACAGCTGGCGTGTCAGCCAGACGCCAAGCCCCACGACCACCACGCCGGGCAGCGCACTCATGCTGCGTATGGACCAGATCCCGTCGCCAAACAGTTCGATCCAGCCGCGCAGCATGAAAAAGTACAGGGGTGGATGCACATCGTGCGCGGCGTGAAACCACAGGTCGCCCACGGCGTATTCGCTCAGCAGCAGGCTGGAGCCTTCGTCGCCCCAGATCGCCGCCGCCGTCAGGCCATAAAAACGCACGGCCATGGCCAGCGCCAGGATCGGCAACCACCATAGCCGGCTCAGCCATCCGGCGCCTGCCCAGGCGCCGTTGTACGCGGTAACGGCCGCAGCCTTTTCGTCTTGCTCTACCACAGACCGTCGCACCTCAATTCCCCTGCCATTGCCTGTTTCCAAAGCAAAACCCGTGCATGCACAAACAGTCGCCACTCTAGGTCAAAAGCCCCCGGTTCGCTCGCTGTTTCGAAAGCGCCAGGCAGCGAGCGAGCGCTGCGTCTACGCTCTGCGATGACGCCCGATCGATTGGCGTCACACCCCGTAAAGCCCATACAAGGATGAACGAATCATGGAAGTATTCATCGGCACCATCCAACCCTTCGCCTTTAATTTCGCTCCACGAGACTGGGCCTTGTGCGCCGGTCAGACCCTTTCGCTCAGCCAGTTCCAAACGCTGTTCGCCTTGATAGGCGTCACCTACGGCGGCGATGGCGTGCAAACGTTCAAGCTACCGGACCTGCAAGGTCGGCTACCCATCGGCCAAGGCAACGGTGCAGGGCTGTCGCCACGGGTCATGGGCGAATTCGCCGGCACCGAAAGCGTCACAGCCACCCTGGCCAACCTGCCCGCCCACACCCACGATGCAACAACGCTCGCCATCAGCACCTCGGTGCAACTGACCAGCGTCACCAGCAACCCAGTGACGGTGCCCACCGCCACCAACGCGTTTATCGGTGCTTCCGGCGCGGGACCGGGCAGTGCCACGATCTACTCCGACCAACAAGGCGTCAGCCCGGTGCCGCTCAAGGGCGTCGCCTCCACGGTGACGGGAACCCTCGCGCCTGCGGGCCAAGGCCTGCCGATGGGGTCGATGAATCCGTTCCTGGCGATCAACTTCAGCATTGCCCTGAACGGGATCTTTCCATCACGCAGCTGACACCTGCACGTGGCCGAGGCTTACAGGCCTCGGCCCTTCTGACGCGGAGCCCCCTATGTTGAACCTGGTCACCCCTGAGCATTTTCGGCCGTTGCTGAACCGCACCAGCGTGCTGTACCTGCCCGATGGTTCGGCGCTGCCGATCCAGATCCAACGCTTGAACGATGCACCGCAAGCGAGCATGCCGGGCAGCCCTCGCGGGGCGTTCAGTGTGTTGTTCAATAGCCTGGAACCTACCGACTTCGTCGATGGCCTGTGCCGTTTGCCACTGGCGCACACCTGCCTGGAACACGTGTTTGTGTCCCGCGAGCCCGCCATGGGCCGTGACGCGCAGCGCGGTTATTTCTGCATCGTGTTCAACTGAGACGGGTACCACACCAAGCGCTGAGCGGCAGGCGTCGCTTCTTCCACCCGAAACCCCAGCGCCAGGTAATGCTGGCGCGCATGGGGGTTGCTCGCCCAGACCACCGTGGCCACTGGGCAACACACCTGTTGTGCGGCTTGCTGCACGCCCTGCAGCACTGCCCGGCCAAAGCCTTGGCCTCGGGCGGCAGGGATAAACGCCAGGTACAACACGCGGATTTCATTGGGCCCGAAGTCGGCACTCAAGGCGCCGATGGGGGTATCGAGTTTCTCGATCACGTAATGCAGCGCACCCGGAAAGTGCTCGCCCATGCCGCGTTCCTGAACTTGAAACTGCTGGGCGATGACCTCTTCCACCAGGGCCTGCTCACCATCGATCCACTGCAAGTCCGCGCGTGCCGAGCGGTAAAGCCTGTGCAAAAACGGCTCGTCGGTACTGCGTGACGGGCGCACCGAGAGGCCCTGCGCCAAAGCGCCTTCCTTGTTCAACATCGCGTTCAACTCCTGTCAGAACCCGCTTTCCCTGACCCCCAATGCGGCGACCCGTCGCCAGGCCACGCCCAGCACCGACTCGCTGCGCCCTTGTAACACCACCACACCGCGCAGCGGCTGATGGGGCGTCGGGATCGATTGCACACTTTTCAAGCGGGCGCCGTATTGGGCCTGTACCGGCTCCGGGCGCTGGTTTTCGTCACGGCGCACGGCTATCGGCCCATGGTGGTCGGAGGTCAACGCCTCTTGATCCAGGTAGGCCACGCCGTTGGCGTCGATGTCGGTCAATTCCACCGCGATGGCGGCGTGCATCGGGTCATCGGCGATAAAACGCCCGGTCGCCCCCGGCGCCACGCGCCACAACTCGGCTTCAGCCACATAGCCGCGCAGACGGGCGCCGTCTTCCACCACCCGCGCCAGCGCGTCCTTGGGTGACAGCCAGCGGCCCACGCTCAACTGCGGCAGCACATCGCGCACGATGCCGGCATGGGGCGCTCGCAGCAGCAGGCGCTCACGCTGCGCGGCGAGGCCACGGTACTCGGCCAGGGCCTGGGACAGGCGCTGGTCATTGATGCCCGCGTCCGCCGCCGTTTCACTGCGACCCGCCTGGCGGCGCATCTGCAACTGCAGGATCTCCACTTCGCGGCGCACGATACTTTGCCGGGCATCAAGGTCGGGGGATTCCAGCTCAATCAGCACCTGGCCCTGAGTCACCGCTTGACTATCGACGACCTTCAGCCCCTTGACCCGCGCCGCCACCGGTGCATGCAGCGCACTGGCGCGTCCCGCCTCGAGCATCGTCGGCAGCTCCACGGCGCTGCGCCATGGCACCACCAGCGCCAGCAGGATCAACAGCAACCCCAGGCCGGTCAGCAGCACCCTCGGTGCATAGGCCTGGCTGCGCCGGCTCCACCATTCGCGCCATTCCTTGAAGATCGGCAGGAAGATGAACCACACCAACTCCACCAGCATCAGGAAGATCCCGAGCAATTTGAAAAACAGGTGGTACACCGCCAAGGCGATCCCCAGGAACAACGCCGCCCGCCACAACCACGCCAGGTAGCCCCACCACAGCAGGCGCCGCTGCATCGTCGGCGACCAAGGCTCCGGGGCCGGCTCGCCGTAGCCGAACAGCCACTCACGCAGGCGCCAGCGGCACAGGGCGAACGCGCGGCCTTGCAGGTTATCGACACCCCACACGTCACTGATCAAAAAATAACCATCAAAGCGCATGAACGGGTTGAGGTTGATCGCCAAGGTGGTCAACCACGTGGCACTGGCCAGCATGAACGCCGCCGTGCGGGCCGGGCCGTCCGGCAACAGCGACCAGGCCAGCAGCGCGACACAGGCGAGCAGTAATTCGGCCATCACCCCACCCGCGCCGATCATCAGGCGAGAGCGGCGGTCATTGACGCGCCAGGCGTCACTCACATCGGTGTAGAACATCGGCAGCATCACCATGAACGCCACGCCCATGCTCTGTACCCGGCAGCCGGCGCGCTTGGCCATGAACGCATGGCCGAACTCATGGCACAGCTTGGCGAAAAACAACGCGCTGCCAAAGGCCAGGGCGCCCCCCAGGCTGAACAGGTGCGGGAAGGTCGCCAGGAACCGCTGCCAGTCCCGCGCGACCAGAAACACGCCGAGCCCCAGGATGATCGGCAAACCATAGCGCAACAGGCCCGGCCCGAAGCGCGCCAGCCACGGCCACGCCCGGTTGAGAAAAGTGTCCGGACGCCACAGCGGGATGCGGAAAAACAGGTATTGGTGCAGCAGGACTTTCCCCAGGCTTTGTTTCTGTGCGGCGGCTTTATACAGGTAGCTGGCCCGTTGTTCGGGGTCGAGGGCGGCGATCAGGTCGTGGGCGCGCAGAAAACTCAGCAGCTCGTCCACCTCGCTGCCGCCCAAGGGCAGGCCCGGCTCGCGGTTGGCGGCTTGCAAGACTTTTTCCGGGTCGCCCAAAGCCCAGTGACGCAACAGGCGGATGGCGGTGGCACCGAGCTTGAAATAGCGCCCGCGCACCGGATCGGCCAAGGTCCAGCGCGGCGAGCCATCCAGGGCGGCGCCGGCGCTGGACAGTTGCAGGTCTTCGCGCAGCTTGGGTAGGCTCGTCACAGGCCCACACTCTGGCGCAGGCCCGCCAGCGGTCGGCGCAAAAGGTACAGGGCCAGCGGCGCGCGCTCGCCAAAAATTTTCGCGGTACCGCGCAGGCCAATACGCGGCGGCGCTCCATCGAACTGCGCGTCCAGGCGATAAGCCAATTGCCCGCCCGGAGTGGGCTGGGCCTCGTAGGCGGCGCGTTGCAGGGTAGCGAGATGGCGCTGCAATGGGTCGCTGTCGAGGAACAGCGCGACCTGGGCGTTCGGTTCCAGCGCAATCGCATCGCCCACTGCCAGTTCAATGCGCAACTCGGCCTGGGCCGGGTCGGCGATCTGCAACAGGCGCTCGCCGGTCTGCACCGGTTTGCCGGTCCAGCGTTCGGCGTCGGCGAATACCGCAATACCGTCGCGCTCGGCGCGCACTTCGCTGCGCTTAAGCAACTCGCGGGCATAGTCACGTTCGGCACGTTTTTGCTCGACCCGCGCGGCCAGCAGGTCGATGCGCGAACTGGATTCGGCATCGGCAAAGGCACGTTGGGCATTGGCCTTGAGTTCCGCTTCGGCCACGCCCAGGGCGCGCGCCGCCACGTCGGCCTGAGCCGTGAGGGTGGTGCTTTCAAAGCGCAGCAGCAGGTCACCGGTCTTGACGACCTGGTTGGGTTTGACCAGGAATTCGGCGATCACCCCGTCCAATGGCGCTGCCACCACCTGCCCGGCCAGCGGCACCACTTCAGCCGGCGCCAATACCGATTGGCGCACCGGGATCAGCAGCGCGAGCAACAACGCAACCCCCACCAGCACCTGGCGCTTGCGGGTCAGGCGCAGCCGCCACGGCTGGCGCGGTTGCAGGGCGAGCCAGGCATGGCTGCAGGTATCGCCCCACTGCGCCAGCAACACCTGCTCGGCCGGGTTCCACGGGGTGTCCCGCGCCAGCCACAGACCACCGAACACGCGGCCTTGCGGGTCGATAAAAGGCAGCCAGAACACATGGCCGGCGGACAGGCTTTGCCAGTCGGCCTGCACCTGGGCGCTCAATTGCTCGGTCGGTACCACCCGTGCGGCCTGGACCAGCGCCTGCTTGTGCAATTGCGCCACGGCCTGCTCGACGAACGCCACAAACGGCGCATTCGGATCGACACTGCTCACCGCCGTCACCGCCCGCACCTTGCCGGCGATCAGCAGCGCAGCATGGCGGTAGCCGAACAACGGCTGGCCATCGTTGACCAGGCTGTAGGCCAACTGCTCGGTGGTTCGGGCGGCACGGGTCTGGTGCTCAAGCGCCAGAAACTGGGCGAATACCCGCTCGGTATTGCCCGGCATCGGGGCGTTCATTGCAGTTGCGCGAAGTGGGCAGTACCGCTCATGCCCGCCATCAGTCCCGTGGCATTGGTCACAGCGGCAACCAGCAAGAGCGTCTGGCTACCTTCATCGATGCGGGCGCCCAAACGCTTTACGGTGGCGCTGAACGCCTGGCCGGTTTCGTCCGGGGTAAAGCTGAAGGTCTGGCCGGGCTTGAGCTTGCCCATCCAGCGCGATGGCACCAGCAGGTGGATTTCCAGGCTGCGGTTGTCGACGATTTCCAGCAGCGGCGCACCCGCCGAAACGCTTTCATAACGCTGGACTTTGCGCTGCACCACCTGGCCGTCATACGGCGCCAGCACGCTGCAGCGCTTGACCTGCACCTGGTAGACCTGGGACTGCGCCTGGGTTTCGGAGAGCTTGGCCTCAGCGCGGGCTACTTCAAAACGCCCGACGGAATTCAGCGCGGCCAATTGCTTGTTATGGGCCAGCTCTTCACCGGCACCCCGGCTGGCGGCTGAAGCTGCATTGAGTTGGGCCTGGTAGGCCGAACAATCGAAACGCGCCAGGGTGTCACCCTTCTTGAACGACTCGCCTTCGCTGAACGGCAGGTCGACGATGCGCCCGGACAGCTCACTGGCCAACATCGCCTGGTCACGGGCACGCAATACGCCACGGGCTTCGCTGTCGGTGCTGGCGGCGGTGGTTGTGGAGGGATGATCCAGCAGCGGATCGTCGGCCATGGCCATGGTTGCCACACCCAGCACACAGGAAAAACTTAATATCCATTTACGTAGGTGCGTCATGCGCATGCTTCTCCCTGAAGATGACCGCAGTCTAGGGCAGCAAGACTAAATTGCCACTCTTCCCCCCCGACAAATCAGCAATTTGTGTAGGGCTTCACCGAAGCCTGAGTAGGAACACGTTATGATTGGCGCCCTCCAAGGACCCAGGATCAAGGACACGTCATGCGCATCGGTTTTCTCTCTCCCCTGGCACTGGCCCTGCTGGCCGGTATTTCCCAGCAGGCCCAGGCCAGTTCCGACGATTCGTGCTACCCCGACTGGCGTGTCTCGCGTGACAGCCTGGACCCTTGCAACAACGTGCCGTTCCTGAGCCCAGGCAATGACAGCCGGGCCAACCTGCGCCTATTGCTGGCCGACAAAAAGGCCGCGCCGTTGGCGCCCAAGGCGTTGAGCGAAGATGACCTGGCCCAGGGTTTCGGCCCGGTGCCGTTCCCGGTGTATCGCCTGGCCGCAGCCTCCAGTGCAGAGACTGAGCCCGACTCGGACGATTCGCCTACCGCCGAGCTCGACACCCTGCTGACGCCCCTGGGCATCAAGCGCGAGGAATACAAAACCGCCGGCGAAGCGTTCCTCAATGGCGAAGGCAGCCGCTGCCGCAGCAACGACGATGACAGCGCCACGGCGTTTATCCGCCAAGTGGTCAAGGCCGATATGCCGGCGGCCGAGCGCGAGCTGCTGGCGAAGGCGCGGCTGCAACTGCTCACCACCTGCACCTGGGATGGCCCGGTGATCGTCGAGCCGCAGCAGATCCAGTCAGCCGACGGCCAACTGTTTCGCACCTACTTGCAAGCCGCCGCCGATTTCTACAGCGGCCGCTTCGCCGAAGCCGCGCAAGGCTTTGCCAGCGTCGGCAGTGCCCAATCGCCGTGGCTGAAGGAAACCGCGCTGTACATGACCGCCCGCACAGCGCTCAACCAGGCCCAGGCCGACACCTATGACGAAGACGGCGTGCCGCACCTGGACCGTGTGGATAAGCCCGCATTGGCCACGGCCGAGCAGGGCTTTAACGCCTACCTGAAGACTTATCCACAGGGCGAATACGCGGCCTCGGCCCACGGCCTGCTGCGGCGGGTGTACTGGCTGGCCGACGACAACACCCAGCTCGCCGACGCGTTCGCCTGGGCACTGACGGCCACCGACGAGCAGCGCAATGTGTCTGAGGATGAGCTGATAGAAGAAGCTGACCTCAAGCTGTTGATGGTCAATAGCGATACCGTCAAGACCCCGATGATCCAGCTCGTCAGCGACCTGATGGTGATGCGCGGCGGCAACCAGCCCGCCCTCAGCCGCGCCGACCTCGAGAAGCAAAAGGCCGCGTTCGCCGGCGAGCCAGAGCTCTATGAGTACTTGCTGGCCGTGTGCGCGCTGTACATCGAGCATCAACCGGACGCCGCCTTGAAGCAGTTGCCGCAGAGCGTGCCGTCGAACCTGAACTACTTCGCCTTCAGCCAGCAGACCCTGCGCGCCCTGGCCCTGGAAGCCAAGCAAGACTGGAAAGGCGCAGAGGCTGTGTGGCTGCAACTGTTGCCACTGGCGAAGCTGCCGCTGCAACGCGACCAGCTGGAATTGGCCCTGGCCATGAACTACGAGCGCAGCGGCCAACTGGCCAAGGTGTTCGCCAGCGATTCGCCGATCAGTGCCAGGCAGGTGCGCTACATCCTGCTGCGCAACGTCGCCGGGGCTGAACTGCTGCGCCAGCAGATCGCCCAGGCGAGCGATCCGCTGGAACGCCAGACCGCGCAATTCGTGCTGCTCTACAAAGACTTGCTGCACGGCCAGTTCGCCACGTTCGCCGAGGACCTCAAGCAACTGCCGGCCCAGGCCCCCGAGGACAAACTGGGCACCAGCCTGGGTTACGTCTACAGCGCCAGCCAGACGCTTAAACTGTTCCAGTGGAACGGCGACAAGGCCGAATCCGGCTACGCCTGCCCGAGCATCGCGCAAACCGCAGCGACCTTGCAGACCGACGCGAAGAACCCCCAGGCCCTGAACTGCTTCGGCGAATTCATCCTGCGCAACGGCCTGGACGGCATGCCCCTGGAACAGGCCCGCGCCGCCGGCAGCCTGGGCAGCAGCGCATCGGACTTCAAGGGTGAAACCTTCTCGCGGCTCGACGGTTACAAGCAGGTCATCGCCAACGCCAAGGCGCCGAAAACCGACAAAGCCTACGCATTGTTCCGCGCCATCAACTGCTACGCGCCGGCCGGCTACAACAGCTGCGGCGGCCAGGACGTCGAACCCGCCGTGCGCAAAGCCTGGTTCCGCCAACTGAAAAGTGGTTTCGCCGACACCCAGTGGGGCAAATCGCTGCAGTACTACTGGTGAAACGCCTGTGGCTGGGCGTGCTGTTGCTGGCAAGCCCGGCGTTCGGCGCCGTCGATGCCCGTGACTATGACGCCTTCTGGCTGTGGAGCGGCGTCGCGCCACAGCCGGTACTCAAGCAGGCCAAGACCCTGTACATCCTCCAGGGCCAGATCAACTCCACCCGCCGCGCGCCCCAGCGCGGCGTGCAACTGATCGCCCAAGGCATCAGCGTACCGCGCCTCACCCGAGGCGACGTCTGGGTGGTCTACCGCACCCACACCCTGCACTGGCCCGAACAGGTCTACACCCAACTGCTCGGCCAGGTACAACGCTGGCGCGACGCGGGCAACCCGGTGGTCGGCGTCCAGATCGACTTCGACGCCCGCACCCAATACCTGCACGAATACGCCGACTTCCTGCGCGACCTGCGCCAGCGCCTGCCCTTTGAGCTGCGCCTGAGCATCACCGGCCTGATGGACTGGAGCAGCAACGCCGACCCCACCGCCATCGCCCAGCTCAAGGGCGTGGTGGATGAAGTGGTGGTGCAGACTTATCAAGGGCGCCAGAGCATCCCGGATTACGCGGCGTATTTGCCACGGATGAACCGCATGGGGCTGCCGTTCAAGATCGGTTTGATTCAGGGTGGGGAGTGGGAGGAGCCGGGGTATTTGCAGGGGAGTGAGTGGTTTCGGGGGTATGTGGTGTTTTTGCAAAACCGTTGACATGAGTGTCAACCCATACAAGAAAGTGTCCTCTGTCCGCGGACAGAGGACGCTCGCTTTTGGGGCCCCATGAAAAGGCAAGACATCGTCATCCTGTTCAAACTGATCAGCCTGGAACTACAGGAAGGTTGTTCAACGCAAGACGTTGTCATCTTTATGCTTTTGCGGTCTTAAAAAACACTGCGCCCTGAGGACAATCACGACAGCCCTTGCTCGTAAAACGCCTCTATAAAGCCCAGGCTCCACATGCCCAGCCCGATAACGATCCAGATTGCGTTAGCCCAAGTCAGGCGATTGTTCGCCTCGCCATGTGTGTCGCCCTCGATCAGGTTCACCGCGCCTTGCACCTGCACGAACAGCGCTACCTGCACGATCATCAAGCACACGCTCAACTTCATTGCCGTCATGGCGGTGACGAAAAAAACGTAGGTAAAGGGTAACAACCCACACGCAATAAGCCCCAGCGCCATGGCTCGCGGCCACCAGCGGTACGGCGTACCGTCAAGCGCCAGTTTCTGCCTGATTTTCATCACCAGCGAATACAGAAAAAACACCGAGAAGAACGCTCGCACCAGCGGCAACACCTTTGCGCCAGTAGCCCGCCGATAGCAGGCCCACTGCTGGTAACACCAATAGAAGAGATAAAAACCTTGGGACAGCAATACCATCAGGACCAGCTTGCGCGGCGCGACCACGAAGAATGTAGGTTGGATGGCGGAGACTGGAGTGCGCAGATCAGCTTGTGGAGGCGCGTAGGGGTTTTCGATGACAGACATCGGAAAGGCTCACAGGTAATAATCGGACTGAAAGCTTAACGATCAAGGTTCACCAAGGTTTAAGGCAGCAAAAATCAAGAACGGTCCTACATCGGATACTCCAATTTCAATGCTGAGCCATTGCCACTGGGTAGACCGACTCCCACCCTCCCCCCAACGCCTTGTACAACCCCACCATCGCCAGCGACACCCCGGTGGAACTCTCCACCCACTGCTCCTGCGTGGCCAGCAGCGCACTTTGCACGGTGAGTACGTTGACGAAATCCACCACGCCTTCGACGTACTGGTGCTGCGCGGTGGTCAGGGCGATCTGGTTCTGGCGCACGGCTTCGGCGAGGCTGTCGCGGCGCAGTTGGCTGGCGTTGTAGCGGGTCAATTGATCGTCGATTTCATGCCAGGCGCGCAGCACGGTTTGCTGGTAGGCCAGGGCCGCTTCCTGTTGCTGGGCTTCGCGCAGGTTCACCATGCCTTGCAGGCGTCCACCGTTGAACAGCGGCAGGCTCAATTGCGGGCCGAAGGCAAACGCGCGGGAGCTCCACGAGCCGAAATCCGACAGTTGCATGGCCTGGGAGCCGAGGTTGCCGGACAAGGTGATGCGCGGGTAAAAGTCGCCCTTGGCCACACCGATGCTGGCGGTGGCGGCGTGCAGGCGCGCCTCGGCCTGGCGGATGTCGGGGCGGCGCTCGGCGAGTTCCGACGGCAGGCCGATGGCGACTTGGTGTTGGGTCTGCGGTACGGCGGCGTCCTTGGACAATTGCGCGTGCAGGGCTTGCGGTGGCTCGCCCATCAACAGGCTGAGGGCGTTGATCAACTGGTCCTGGCGTTGCTGTAAATCCGGCAGGCGCGCTTCGATGGCAGCGACCTGGGCGGCGGCTTCGGCGACGTCCAGGTCGGTGGCCACGCCGTCGGCCAGGCGCAGTTGCGAGAGCTTGAGGCTGTGGCGGGCGACGTCGAGGTTTTGCTCGGTCACCGCGCGGGTATTTTGCACGCCGCGCAGTTGGATGTAGTCCTGGGCGGTCTCGGCCAGCACCGATAACAGCACGGCGCGGCGGTCGTTTTCCGCCACTTGCAGGGTGGCGTCGGCGGCTTCGGTTTCGCGTTTGACGCGGCCCCAGAAGTCCAGTTCCCAAGACGCCGAGAATCCCGCGTCCCACTGGTTGAACGCGGAACGGCCGTTTTCGCCGGAGGGGTCGTTCAAGCCTTTGCCGCTGTTGCGTTTGCGCTGGTAGGCACCCGTGGCGTCGACAGTGGGATAACGCTCGGCGGTGGTCACCTGGCGGACCGCACGGCTTTGTTGCAGGCGGCGGCTGGCCAGTTTCAGGTCGAGGTTATCGGTGAGCGCCCGGCGGGTAAGCGCCGACAGTTGCTCGTCGTGGAACACGTCCCACCAGCGCTCTTGCAGCGGCTCGCCGACAGCGCGGCTGGCGGCTTGTCGACCCTGAGGTTCGCTCCACTGCGTGGCGTGCGGCGTGTGCGGGCGCTGAAAATCCGGGCCGACGGTGCACGCGCCCAGGCTGATAACGCTCAGGGTGAGCCAGGCAAGGTGTCTCATTGCTGGGCCACCTCACGCTGCTTGACCGGCTGCGTGTCGACGCTGGCTTCAACCGACATGCCGACCCGCAGGCGCTCGGTCAGCGGTTGGTTGGGTTCGAGGACGATTTTTACCGGGATACGCTGCACCACCTTGGTGAAGTTGCCGGTAGCGTTATCCGGTTTGACCGACGCAAAGGTCACGCCTGTGGCAGGTGCGAGGCTCTCCAGGTGGCCGTGGAGCAGCGCCCCGTCGAGGCTGTCGACCCGCACCTGCACGGCCTGGCCGGCATGCATAGGGGACAGCTGGGTTTCCTGGAAATTGGCGACCACGTAGGCCTCGGCCAACGGCACCACCGCGAGGATCTTGCTGCCCGGCGTCACATAGGCCCCCACCCGCACCGCGCGCTCACCGACCATGCCATCCACCGGCGCGACGATGCGCGTGTAAGACAGCTGATAGCTGGCCATTTCCAACGCAGCCTGGGCACGCTTGAGTCCACCTTCCGCCGCATCGCGCTGGGCGGCGAGGATCTCCACTTGCTTACGTTCAGCCGCCAGCACTGCCGTGGCATTGGCCAGGCGCGCAGTGGCCTGGTCGATGCGGGTCTTGGCTTGCTGGGCGTTCTGCACGGTGCCCGCGCCCACGCCGGCGAGGTGGTTGTAGCGGTTCAGTTCATGTTCGGCGAAGGCCACTTCGGCACGGTCTGCCGCCACGGTGGCCTGGGCCTGGGCGATCACCGAGCTTTGGCGCTCCAGGGTCGCGGTGGCGTTTTTCAGCTGGGCCTGGGCGACCAGGGTGTCGGCGTCGGCGGCCTGGGCGGCGGCGCGAAAATCGCGGTCGTCGATCAGCGCCAGCAGTTGGCCGGCCTTGACGCGCTGGTTGTCCTCCACCAGCACTTCCTTGATAAAGCCCGCCACACGCGGCGCCACCAGGGTGAAGTCGGCGGCGACGAAGGCGTCGTTGGTGGTCTGGCGCTGGCTGCCCAGCAGGCCCGGCGCGACCAGATACACCAGCACGCCGACGGCAAACACGGCGATAACGGAGACGGCAATTTTGTCTTTGCGTTTCATGGGAAATCCTTGTGGCTAGGTCGGTGCGCGAGGCGGAAAAATCCGCGTGGGCATCCAGAAAATCAGCAGGATCAACGCCACCGCGACAGCGGCCATGACGTAATAAAGATCCGAAGACGTCAGCACCACGGCCTGTTCGTGCAGGCGGTGGGCAAGGCCGGGCGCATTGCCGTCGACCAGGGGCGAGTTACCCAGGCGGTCCACCAACATGGTTGAATGAAAGTGCAGGCGCTGGGTGGTCAGCGCATCCAGCACGCCAGTGGCAATCACGGCGGCCAGGCCTTTGACGGTGTTGAACCAGGCCGAGGCGAACGGCCCATCCGCCGGTTGAATGCTGCCGGTGGAGAGCATCAGCAGCGGCAACACCGCCATGGGCTGCCCGAAGATTTGCAGCAGGTACAGGCCGTAGAAATCATCGCGAATCCACGCCGAGGTCAGGTGCGTGCTGCCCACGCAGCACAGCACCAACAGGCCCAGCCCGATCCCCAACACCCAGCGGCAATCGACCCAACGCAGGTTGCACAAGGCCGCCACCAGTGGCAGCGCGATCAATTGCGGCAGCGCCATCAACAGCATCACCGGCGCGGTTTGCAGGGGGCGATAACCCTGGACCTGGGCGAGGAAACTCGAGGGGATGATGATCACCGAGGTCAGCACCATCAGCACGCCTGCCAGCACGATCAGGGCAAACGCCAGGTTACGCAGGCCGAGCATCTGCAACTTGAAAAACGGCATCGGGTGCGACCATTCATTGAACATGAACAGCACCAGCAGCAAGCTGCCGCCACACAGCAGGAAGGTGATCAGGCCCGACTCGAACCAGTCCAGGCGGTTGCCCTGCAGAATGCCGATCACCAGCATGCAGATCGCCGGAAATCCCAGCAGCAGGCCGCGCCAGTTGAACTGCTTGAAGCGCTCCAGGCGCAGCGGGTCTTGCGGCAAGCCGTAGGCCACGGCGGCCATGGCTAGCAGGCACGGCCCGACGATCTGCCAGAACGCCCACTGCCAGCCGACGTATTCGGTCCACAGCGCCGCCAACGGCGTGCCGAGGCTCGGCCCGAACGTAGCGGTAAGCGCGTAGCCGGCCAGGCCATACAACTTGACGTTGGCCGGCAGGAAGCGCAGCGCTACGGTCATCAGCATCGGCGGCAATGCGCCGCCCGCCAGGCCTTGGACGGTACGCAGCAGCAACAGGCTTTGGTAGTTCGGCGCAAACGGGCAAAGGATACCAAGCAGGGTGAACAGGCCGATGGCGCACAGGGTGAAGCGCCGCAGGGAAAACGTCACCGAACACCAGGGCGCAAAGGCCATGGCCGCCACGGAGGTGGCCGTGTAAGCAGCGACCAGCCAGGTGCCTTCGTCAAAACCGATGTACAGCGCACCACGAATATCCGCGAGGGCCACCTTGGTGACCATCTCGTTGAGACCGGACACCAGCACCGCGAGCAACACGCCGACCAGGCCGATGATGATGCGCGGGCCAAATACAGGCGGGGTGATGGCGATGGGTTTGGCTGCGGCCGCAAGGGTGGGGGCAGCGAGGGAAGTCATGAACAGGTAACTCAGGATTAGAAATACCCGAGCAGTTTAATCAGGCACATCCATGACAAAAAGTTACTTATTGGCAGCTTATAACTGCACCACACACAATCCTGAATCCGACACAAATCTACATGTGGGAGGGGGTTTACCCCCGATTGCTGTGTGCCAGACACAGATTTTCTATCTGATCCAACGCAATCGGGGGCAAGCCCCCTCCCACATTTGCCCTGTGTACGCTTGATGTTTAGGTGGGTTGGGCTTCCAGCCAGGTGGCGTGGCAACTTTCGCGCAGGGTTTCGCGCAGCCACTTATGAGCGGGGTCTTTGTCGAAGCGCGGGTGCCAGGATTGGGCCAGGACCAGGGTCGGCAAGGAGATCGGTAACGGGAAGGCGCGTAGGGGCAGCTTCAGGCGATTGGCGCTGTAGAGCGCTTCCTTGGGCACCGGCAGAATCAAGTCGGAGTCAGGCAACATGAACATCGCCCCGTGAAAGCCCGGCGCAATCATCGCCACGCGTCGCTCCAGGCCCTGGGCATTCAGTGCAGTGTCGATCGGGCCACGGGCGATGCCACGCCGCGAGATGCTGATATGGGAATAGCTGGCGAAGCGCGCGGCGGTAATCTCTTCGTCAAACAACGGATGGTTCTCCCGCGCCAGACCCACGAAGGTGGTGGAAAACAGGTTCTGCACCTTCACTTCCGGGGTGACCGGCATGGTGTTGCTCACGCGCAAGTCCAGCCGTCCTTCGCGCAGCGCTTCATCATCGGTGTCGCCTTCAGGCACGAAACACAGCTCGCACAGTGGCGCCATGCGCTCCATGGTGTCGAACAGTCGACCGCCATACACGCCGATGAAAAAGTCGTTGGCGCGCACACTGAAGCGACGGCGCAGGGTGCTCAGGTCCACCTGGTCCGCCGAGCGAAACAACAGCGCGGCCTGCTCCACCACGTTGCGCACCTGGCCCTGCAACTGCAGGGCCTTGGGCGTCGGCACCAGGCCGCGACCGGCGCGCACCAGGATCGGATCGCCCACCGCGTCGCGAATACGCGTGAGGGTGCGGCTCATGGCCGCCGGGCTGAGGTTCATCCGCCGCGCGGCGCCCACCACGCTGCCCTCGTCGAGCAAGGCGTCGAGGGCGACCAGCAGGTTCATGTCTGGTAGTTGCATGGCAAGCACTCGTGATCAGTCGGGAGTGAGCTGGCCGCAATCGTAGCAGGATGGGTGTGTCAGCGCTGCATGCCCCAGCGTTTCACGGTGAGCCGCTCGAAGGTGTCGAACACCAGGTTTTCCACCAGCAGGCCGATCAGTATCACCACCGCCAACCCGGCAAATACCTTGTCGGTGTACAGCTCATTACGGTTCTGGAAGATGTACCAGCCCAGGCCGCCCTTGCCGCTGGTCGCACCAAATACCAGCTCGGCGGCGATCAGTGTGCGCCAGGCGAAGGCCCAGCCGATTTTCAGGCCGGCGAGGATCGATGGCAGTGCCGCAGGGATCAGGATGAACAACACGAAACGCATGCCCTTGAGGCCATAGTTGCGACCGGCCATGCGCAGGGTTTCGGACACGCCGAGGAACCCTGAATAAGTATTGAGCGCCAGCGCCCACAACACCGAATGCACCAGCACGAAGATCAGGCTGTTCTGCCCCAGGCCGAACCACAGCAACGCCAACGGCAATAGCGCGATGGCCGGCAGCGGGTTGAACATTGAGGTCAGGGTGCTCAGCAGGTCGCGGCCCAGTTGCGTCGACACCGCCAGGGTGGTCAGGGCAAACGCCAGCACGATGCCGATCAGGTAACCCTTGATCAGCACCACCAGCGAGATGCTCACCTTGCTCAGCAGTTCGCCGCTGAGCAGGCCGTCATAAAGCGCGTGAAAGGTTTGCAGGAAACTCGGCAGCAGCAGGTCGTTGTTCTGGTAGCGCGCCACGGCTTCCCAAAGGATCGCGAGCACGATCAGGATCAAGCCCTTGCGCAGCCAGCCTTGTTGCCACAGGCGTTGGCGCAAGGGCAGTTCGCGTTCCACGGGGACGCTGAGCAACGGCTCAAGGGTAATTTCGTATTCCTGGCGCATTGGGCTGCCCTCTTAGTAAGCGATGCGGATGTCGGCGAAACCCAACTCACGTTCGGCCTCGGGCGCTTCATCGAACAGCAGGCGATGAATCCGCCGCGCCGACGCCTGGAACTCCACGCCACCGAGGCTGTGCAGGTCGTATTGATGGCTGTGGATTTCCGCGCGCACGCGCCCCGGGTGCGGCGACAGCAACAGGATGCGATTGCCCACCACCAGCGCTTCTTCGATGGAGTGGGTGACGAACAGCAAGGTGAAGCGCACCTCTTCCCAGAGCAGCAGCAATTCTTCCTGCATCTTGCGCCGGGTCAGGGCGTCGAGGGCGGCGAAGGGCTCATCCATCAACAGGATTTTCGGCTGCATGGCCAGGGCGCGGGCGATCGCCACGCGGGCTTTCATACCGCCGGAAAGCGTGTGCGGGTAAGCATCGACAAAGGCGCTGAGGCCGACTTTGTCGAGGTAGTGCAGCGCCCGCTCTTCGGCTTCGCGACGCGGTAGGGTCTTCGATGCCAGTAGCGGAAACATCACGTTCTGCTTGACGGTTTTCCACGGCGGCAACTGGTCGAATTCCTGGAACACCACGATGCGGTCCGGGCCCGGCTGTTCGACCTTTTGCCCCAGCAGGCGGATTTCGCCTTCGCAGGGTTTGATAAACCCGGCAATGGACTTGAGCAGCGTGGATTTGCCGCAACCCGATGGGCCGAGTAACACGTAGCGATCCGCCGGGTCGATTTCGAAACTGACTTGGTGAGTGGCCCGCACCACGCGCTCGGGGGTGCGGTATTCCAGGCTGACGTTATCCACCGCCAGCAACGGCGTAGTGGTGTGCAGGTTGCTGGCCGTGTGGCCTTGCAAGGGCGCGTTCATCTCAACTTCCTTGCAGGGGCTTGGCGTCCTGGAAGAAGTAGTCCTTCCACGATTCAGGCTTGTTTTTGATGGCGCCGACGCGGTAGAGGAATTCCGCCAGCGGGTAGGTGTTTTTCGGCGTGACGCTGAATTCGAACTGCGGGTTGTCGATGATTTTCAGCAACTCGGCGCGGTCGATCTTGGCCTTGGTGACGCGGATGTAAGTGTCGGCCGCAGCGCCTTTATCGTTCTGGGCGAATTGCGCGGCTTCGGTCAACGCCTCGACAAATGCCTTGTAGGTCTTCGGGTTGTCGTTGCGGAATTTTTCGCTGGCGAACAGCACCGTTGGCGAGTTCGGGCCCAGCAGGTCGTAGGTGTTCAGCACCACATGCACGTTAGGGTTGGCCAGTGCCTGGTCCTGGAACGGCGGGTTGGAAAAGTGCCCGGTCAGTTCGGTGCCGCCGGCGATCAGGGCAGCGGTGGCATCAGGGTGCGGGACGGCGACGGTGTATTTGTCGAGGCGATTGAATTCCTTGTCGCCCCATTGCTTGGCGGCGGCGTATTGCAGGAAGCGCGACTGCACCGACACGCCCACCGCGGGCACGGCGATACGGTCCTTGTCGGTGAAATCGGCAAGGGTCTTGACCTTGGGATTGTTACTCACCAGGTAGTAGGGGAAGTTGCCCAGGGAAGCCACGGCCTTGACGTTCTGCTTGCCGTGGGTGCGGTCCCAGATGGTCAGCAGAGGGCCGACGCCAGCACCGGCGATATCGATCGAGCCGGAGAGCAGTGCGTCGTTGACCGCCGCGCCACCGGACAGCTGGGTCCAGTCGACCTTGATGTCGATGCCTTCCTGCTTGCCGTATTTTTCGATCAGGTTCTGGTCGCGCACCACGTTAAGCAGCAGGTAGACGATACCGAACTGTTCGGCGATGCGGATCTCGCCTTCGGCCTGTGCAGCCGTCGGAGCGACCAGGCTGCCGGCCAACAGGCTGACACCCAGGCCGACGGTGGCGGCCAGCCGTGCAAATGGAATTTTCCTGGACATGGTCATGCTCCGAATCAGAAAGGCGCGTCGCCCTGGATGGTGGTGCGAAACAGCTTGCGGCGCAGATGGCTCGGGCAACCGGCGGCCAGGTGGATCAGCGAGCGGTTGTCCCAGAACACCAGGTCGTGGGGCTGCCAGTGGTGGCGGTAGATGTTGTGCGGCAACACGCTGTGGGCGTAGAGCTGGGTCAGCAGGTCGCGGCTTTCGTCTTCCGGCAGGCCGACGATGCGGGTGGTGAAGCCTTCGCTGACGAACAGCGCCTTGCGGCCGTTTTCCGGGTGAGTGCGCACGATCGGGTGAACCACTTCCGCGACTTGGGCAAGCTGCTCAGGCGTCAACGTCGGGCGCCAGTTGCCTTCGAATTTGGTTTCGCTATAGCGCGCGGTATAAGAGTGCGCGGCGCTGCGGCCTTCAACGGCTTTGCGCAGGTGCTCGGGCAGTTGGTCCCAGGCTTTGTGCATGTCGGCGAACAGGGTATCGCCGCCCTCGGACGGCAACTCCTGAGCGTGGAGCATCGAGCCCAGGCTTGGCAGCTCTTTATAAGACAGGTCCGAGTGCCAGAACTTGCCCGCATCACCCAGGCCAATGGATTGGCCGTTTTCGATGATGTTGGAGACGATCAGGATTTCCGGGTGATTGGCCAGCAGGAACTGCTTGAGCACGTGAATCTGCAGGACGCCAAAGCGGCGGCTGAAAGCGATCTGTTGTTCGGGGGTAATACGCTGGTCGCGGAACACCACGACGTGGTGATCCAGGTGCGCGCGATGAATGCGGGCGAAATCCTGGTCGTTGACCGGCAGGGACAAATCCAGGCCGACAATCTCGGCCCCCACGCTGCCGGGCAGTGGGCGAACCTCGAAGGCTTGGGCGGTAAGGGTCGCTGTTGGAACAGTAGAGGTGGCGGACATGAGTTCACTCCCGGTCAGACAGGAGAGTGACTTTATAGGTATAAGAACGGCAATTTAAATACCGTTAAAGAATATCTATATGCGGGAATGTCGTAACATCTCAGTGCCGTGTCAGACCCGGCAAAACCCAGGCGTGGGCCGCCGGAGTCGCGCGTTGAAACGCTTACAAGCCGAAACCGTGCCCGTTTGACAAGCTTATGGGCAGCCTCTAGTGTGCATTGGATCCAATTAGCCACCACTATTATAAGGAGGATAGCGTAACCGTGACGCAGAAGCCGAACCCTTTGAACAGCATCAAGATCACCGGCCCTATTCCCGCCCATCTTGCTCGCTCCGTGATTGAAGAAACCTTGCGCAATGCAATCCTCGATGGCCGCTTGCCCTGCGGTACCGCCATGCGTCAGCAAGAGCTGGCCAGCCTGTTCGGGGTCAGCCGCATGCCGGTGCGTGAAGCCTTGCGCCAGTTGGAGGCCCAGTCACTGCTGCATGTGGTCACCCACAAGGGCGCCGTGGTTGCACCTTTGATCGAAGACAATTCAGCTGAGACCTATGAGCTGCGGATGTTGCTGGAGTCTGAAGCCCTGCGCTTGTCGATTCCCTTGCTGACCGAAGCCGATATCGTCGAGGCAGACACGTTCATCTGTGCCCTGGAACAGGAAAAAGACTACACCGAGATTGGCCATCTCAATCGCCTGTTTCACATGACCCTGTATGGCAAGGCCCCCAACCAGCGGCTGCTCAAGCTGGTGGAGCATGGGTTGAATGAAGAGGAACGCTTCCTGCGTTTCAACCTCGAGGCGATGGGGCTGGGTGAGACATCCCAGGAAGACCACCGTGAACTGCTGAACCTGGTGGCACAGAAGAAAGTCGAGGAAAGCATCCTGACGCTGCGTAATCACTTGATGCGCGGGATGGACGTGATCACTTCCTATCTCAATAGCCTGGAACCCACCGGTAAGAAGACGCCATAACAAGGTCGCTCATCTTGCCCGTACAGCGCTGCGGGGTTAACTACCTGATCGGGTAGTACCCCGCGCCGAAGAAACTTCCCACTCTTATAAAGTAACTTGCCGACAGCTTATATTATTTAGAAAAACATCTACTGCATTCATATGCTCGCCAATTTGTTTAACCCGCTTATTATTCTCCCTTACTAAACCAGACATTTAATTCGACGGCGCAGCGCCATACGTGTGAGCGCTCGTGCGTGCCAACCCTGGTTTAAATCTGTTTATCTCCTTGTCACTCACAAAAATCCAATGCTGCTTTAACAGCAAACGCAACAATTTATAGGCATCAACCATGTACCAATCATTACTTGAACAAAGAAAACTGCAGTTATGCAGTCATCCGTTATTCCAGGAAATAACTTCACTGAAAAAGTTACAACTATTTATGGAAAACCATGTGTTCGCTGTATGGGACTTCATGACACTCACCAAACGCCTGCAACAAGACCTGACCTGCACTCGCCTGCCCTGGCTGCCACCGGCCGACCCGCAAGCTGCACGCCTTATCAATGAGATAGTGCTGGGCGAGGAGTCAGACTCCCATCCCAGGCAAGGCCACTGCAGCCACTTCGAGTGGTACCTGGAAGCCATGGTCGAGGTCGGCGCCAGTACCTCGGCGATAAAACGTTTCGTTGCGCTGCAGCACCAAGGCGTGGAAGCAAGCGCTGCCCTGCGCATGGCCGATGTTCCTGCTGGCGCGGAACGCTTCGTCAGCGACACGTTGCACATTGCGCTGAACGCTCCTACCCATTGCGTAGCAGCCGCATTCCTTCACGGTCGTGAACGTGTCATCCCAAGTATGTTCGAGCACATCCTGCAGCCTGATACGCTCATCCATCGCCAGGCACCTACCTTGTGTGGCTACTTCGAACGCCATATCGAGTTGGACACTGAACATCATGGGCCAGCAGCCGAGCAGTTGCTCGGACGCCTGGTGGGCTCAGACCCGACTTATCCGCAACAAGCCCACGACGCAGCCCTTGCCGCCGTAGAAAGCCGTATCACGTTCTGGGACGAGGTGCAGGCCGCGCTGCAAGAGGTGCACCCATGAATACCGCTGGCTACACCACTATTGCCGACGACTGGGAACGCCGCGCAACCATCCGAACCCGTCCTCGCCGCTGGTTGGAAAACGATGACAAGCTGATCTACCCGCTGTGCCGTCAGCCCTTGGTACTCAGCGCGACCTTCGTGGAACATTGCCCGCAATGGCGCGACTTCGTGCTGGTGCAAAGCTTCTATAAATTCATCAACGACGTGGTTATTTTCGAAACCGAAATCGTCGACAAGACCGCACGCAACATTGCCAAGAATCGCTTCTCGCTGCCCTTCCCCCTTGCCTGTCGCGTTGATGCGATGACGGTTGTGGTGGACGAGGACTACCACGCCTTGGTGGCACTGGACTTCATGCAACAGACTGTCGCAATGACGGGCATACAACCGCTCGACCTGCCCGGGCATATCGAACTGAGTCGCGCGCTGCCGGCGGCGCAGGCACAGGCTCCCGCACACCTGAGCGATGCTGTGGAGCTGATTGGCGTGGCCATCGCCGAAAACACCGTCACCCACGATGTAGCAGCGTTTTCCAAGGACCGCAGTGTCAAGGCCTCCATACGAGGCTTGATGGACGACCACCTGTTTGACGAAGGGCGCCACGCGCAGTTCTGGACGCGGCTGGTGCGCATTTACTGGCAGGCCGCGAGCCCGGACGACCGTGACAGCATCGCTCACGTACTGCCGACATTCCTGGCGCATTACCTGACCAACGACCTGCAGAAAAACTTCGACCTGCATCTGATCGAACACCTCGACATCAGCGAGGACCTGCGCGGCGTGCTGCGCGACGAAGTATCGGCGCTGGCATTCCCCATCACCCGCCAGCACCCGTTGATGGGCAATATCATGGGCTTCCTGCAACACAGCGGCTTGTTGCAGACGCCGAGTGTGGGGCAGGTGCTGAACGACTACCTGTCGGTGTCGCCATGAGGCGCCTGACAATCGGCTGGTGCGGCACAAGCAAGGCACTTGGCGCAATCAGGCCAATGCTGGAACAGTACGGCCATGTGTCGGGGGATGAGGCCACCGACCTGTGGATTGAAGACGGTAGCCTGCCGTTGCCGGATGACGCGGGCGGAACCACCTGTATAAGTCTGCGAGTGGGGGTTGGTCCGTCAACCGACTGTGGGTTACCCGCGCTGCAATTGCGCGCCTATGGCCATGACCGACGTTTGTCTGCCGTGCTGGACATCGCCGAGGAGCCCAGTGGCAACGGCCAGCGACTGCGTCAACACGCAACAAACGCGCTGGTGGATTGGGTCGCGCTGCTAGTCAGTGGCTTCTCACGTGACCCCGAATCTCTCTCTACGAGCGCGATTGCCACTGAGTGGTCCGAGCACAGTTTGCACGGGCTTGAGCCGTTGGCATTTATGCATCGATTCAATCGTACGACAAACCCCGATCTGATCCAGCAAGCCCAGGTACCGCTGATCGAACGCGTGCAAGCCAGCCTTCATCTGTTCGCCGACCGGCCGGCGCTGAACATTGCGGGGCACACCGTAACCTATCGCCAACTGCACCTACAGGCCATGGCGATTCAGCAGCGATTGCGTCCGCTGATGGAAGCGCTTGAGACGCCCGCGGTGATCGGCGTATGCCTGGAAAAAAACACGGAATTGTATGCCAGCATTCTTGCCGTACTGGGCAGTGGCGCGGTGTACCTGCCACTGGGACCTGATCAACCCACACAACGCCATCGGGCCATGCTCGAAAACGCCGGGGCCCACGTATTGCTGGATGCCGGCCAGCATCCATTACGCGAGCATTTCATTGCACTGGATGTCAGCACCGTCGAGCCGCACAACGCCAACTTCGCGTCCTCGCTGACGCACAATCGCCCTTGTTCGGATATACCGTGCATGGTGCTCTATACATCGGGCAGTACTGGCCAGCCCAAGGGTGTACTACTCAGCCAAGGTAACCTGGCGCATTTCACGGCCTGGTTCGGGTCCTGCATGACGCAAGATGAACGGAGCCGCGTCTTGCAGTTTTCCCCCTTGGGTTTCGACTCGTCATTGATCGAAATCTTCCCCGCCCTGATTGCCGGCGCCGAGTTGATCGTGCCTAACGAGGAACAGCGACGCGACCCTGTACAACTGGTGGAATTGCTCCGCCGACAGCGCGTCACTCACGCCTTCCTGCCGCCTGCGCTGCTCAATATCCTACCGCTGGATAACCCCCTGGGCGTTACGCATCTGCTCACCGGTGGCGACGCCTGCGAACCCCATGTAATCGAGCGGCTGGCAGGGCAGTGCCAGCTTCACAACCTCTATGGCCCCACCGAAACAACAGTACTGATTACGCACCGGACGTTCGCCCCCGATGACAACAATCGTAATGTCGGCCGCCCCATCGCCAATAGCCAGGTGCTGATCCTCGATGACGATCTGCAGCCGGTGGATGAGCAGGTGATGGGCGAACTGTACATCGTCGGGCCCGGCGTGAGCCTGGGATATGTGAATGCGCCGCCGCAGGCTAACAGCCCATTCGTCGAACTGTTGGTGCCGGGCGGCCAAACGCTGCGGGCGTACCGCAGCGGCGACCTGGCGCAGTGGACCGCCGAAGGCATTGTGCTGGGTGGGCGCCGCGACGATCAGGTAAAGATCCGCGGCTTTCGAGTCGAACCCCGGGAGATTGAACAGTGCCTGCGTAACAGCAGGCTGTATCGCGAGCTGGCAGTGGTGATCGACCAAAAAAGCAGGATCTGCGCCTTCGTCGCCCAACCCGAACCCAACGCTACGTTGGCGGCCTTACAGCAGCACGCGCGCCAGTGGCTACCGGACTACATGGAACCCGGTTTCTGGGTGGAACTGCCAGCCATGCCGCACTGTAACAATGGCAAAGTCGACCGCAAGGAACTGCTGGCCCTACCCTTCCACTCCATTTTTCAGGCCACTCCCCGCGCTGCGCGCACACCCCTTCAAGCGCGATTACGCGACCTATGGGGCGAGCTGTTGGGCGTGCCCACCAGCCAGTTGCCCATCGATGAAAGCTTCTTTGCACTGGGCGGCCATTCGATTTTGCTGTCGACGTTGTTGCTGCGTGTTCGCGAGCAGTTTGGCCGTAGTTTCGCGTTGAGCCATTTCATTGAAGCACCGACGATTCGTACGCTTGCAACGCTGATGGAGGATGGTGAACTACCCGGTTCATCTTCCGCCGAGGCGGTCCAGGATGCTCAACGGGAATGGGTGATCAATTCGTTGCAAGAGTGCCGCTCAGGCAATCCACACAAGGTGATCGTGACGGGAGCCAACAGTTTCGTCGGCATCCATATTGTCGAAGCGTTATTGACTGCCGGTGCAACGGAGGTGGCGTGCCTGGTGCGTGAATTGCCGGGGAATCCTGCGATGGCTCGCTTTACCCAGGCGTTGCGTGAATACCACCTGGAACACCTGGACTTGAGCCGGATACGAGTATTCCCCGCCAACATCAACCAGCCTCGATTGGGTTTGGCCTGCGATGTGTATGAAGCCCTCGCCGCAGACTTTGGCGCGCTGGTGCACAACGCAGCACGGGTCAATCACGTCATGGACTACGCCTCACTGGCCAGAGACAACGTCAACCCCATATTCGAATGCCTGCGTCTGTGCGAAACCCACTGCAAGAAGGTCTTCAACTTTGTCTCGACGTTGTCGGCCGCCAGTAGCATCGACACGATGGGGCATGTGCTCGAAGCTCCAGCGGCGACTACCCTGCCGCTGTACATCCGAAATGGCTACAACCTGTCCAAATGGGTAGCCGAGCGGGTGCTGGGACGTGCAGTTGAGCAAGGAGCCTGGGTGAACATCCATCGGCCTGGAAATATCAGTTTCAACAGCCGTAACGGTGTCTGCCAACCACAGAAGAATCGCCTGATGCTGATGCTCAAGGGCTCGCTGCAATTGGGCATGCTGCCTCGGCTGGATCTGAATTTCGACCTGATGCCCGTGGACTTTGTGGCGCGCTTCATTGCGTTCCACTGCACCCGCTTTCAAGCCGACAGAAGCGTGTTCAACCTGCACAACCCACAACCATTGAGTTGGGAGCGCTACCTGGACGCGTTCAGCCGGGCGGGCCACCGGTTCGAACGGGTGAGCGCTGCGCATTGGCAGCGCGCGCTGCGAACGGTGAGCCAGGACAATGCAATGTTTGGCGTGCTCGGTTTTTACCTTGATCGACTGGATGAAGACATCGGCGACACCCTGATGATCCGCCATGACAACGCGCAACGCGGCGTTCAGCAGATGGGTGAGCAGTACCCCAAAAAAGACCCGGCACTGCTGAGTAAAGGCTGCAATTACCTCAAGGCCATCGGCTTTCTTTGAACCGCTCAGGACAACTTCATGAAACCGCTGCAACCCGATACGTTAATTCATAACCCGAACGGCCAGCCGATAGTCTCCTCTATGGTGATCGACTGCCATGCCACCCGTCTCTGGAACATGGTCGGGCAGTTTGCAGGCTTCGATGCGTTCATACCTGCCCTGACGCATATCGAAATGACGGGCACCGGAGTGGGCGCTTTACGCACGAAATTTTTCCGCGATGGCAACCGCGTCGTAGAACAGCTCAATAGCCGGGATGAGCACGCGATGCACATGACCTGGACCACGATCTACAACACCCTGGGCGTGGCCAGGTTGTGGGCGGCAATCAAGGTAGAAGCGCTGGGAGCGCACTGCTCCAGGGTAACCTGGACCATCATTGCAGACCCAATAGACACGGCGCAGGCAGGATTTGAACAGTTTGTGCAGGGCTTCGCCGACGGCGCGCTGGACAATGTTCGCCGCTTGCTGGGTAAGCGGTAGGAGCGAAACGGCTCGCCCCTACTCAGACACTCAGCGGGTCAGATCTTGAAGCTATCGACCAGCTGCTTCAACCGATTGGCCTGTTGCGACAACGCATCGCAGTCTTTCAGGGTTTCGTTGAGGTTGGTCACGCCCTGCTGGTTCAGCAGGTTGATCTGGTTGATGTCGACGTTGAGGGTTTCCACCACGGCAGTCTGTTCTTCGGTGGCTGCAGCAACGGACTGGTTCATGCCGTCGATCTCAACAATTCGCTGCGTTACGCTGACCAGGCGCTCTCCAGCCTGGTTGGCCACCTGGACACTTTCTTCGCTGGAGGTCTGGCTGGCATTCATGGTGGTCACTGCCTCACGCGAACCCACTTGCAGCGAAGTGATCATTTTATGAATCTCCTCAGCCGACTCCTGGGTACGGTGAGCAAGGTTACGCACCTCGTCGGCGACCACGGCAAACCCGCGCCCAGCTTCCCCGGCACGTGCCGCTTCGATTGCAGCGTTCAGTGCCAACAAGTTGGTTTGCTGGGAGATGCCTTTGATCACATCAAGGATGTGGCCGATATTGTCAGTGCTGGCGTTCAGAGTTTCGATCTGAGTGCAGGACAGGCTGATCTTCTGCGACAGCTCCGACATTGCCAGGATAGTTTGCTCGACCACTTTACGCCCATCATCGGCCTGCTCGCTGGCACCGCTGGCGTGCTGTGAAGCATCGGCGGCGTTACGCGCGATTTCCTGGGTGGCAGCCCCCAATTCGTTGATTGCGGCGGCCACGCTGTTGGTGCGTGCGCTTTGCTCGTCAGAGCCGATGATCGAGGCGTTGGATGACGCCATCACACGCTGAGACAGGTCATGCACCTGACGTGTGGCAGAAGACACTTCGGAAATCGAGGCGTGTATACGCTCTACGAACCGGTTGAACGCACTGCCCACTTCACCGAACTCGTCTTTACTGGTGACCGTCAAGCGGCGGGTCAGGTCGCCCTCACCTTGGGCAATGTCCTGCATGGCAATGCCCATGGTGGTAAGGGGCCGCAGTAACACTTGAATCAGCAGGCTCAAGAGCACAGCAATCGCGACTACGGCGATCAGCATGGCGATCAATGCAGACGTACGGAATTTACCCAGCGGTGCGTAGGCTTTGTCTTTATCGATCGACAGGCCGATATACCAATCTGCACCAGGCAAGCCGCTGATAGGCGTGAACGACAGGATGCGATCCTGGCCCTTAAGTACTACCTCCTGGTTAACTTTCTCAATACGGACGTTAGTACCTGGATAGATGTCCTTCAGGTTTTTCATCACCTGATCTTCGTCAGGACTTACGATAACTTGGCCGTCGCCGCTGACCAGAAACGCATGACCGATGCCGCCAAAGTCTACCGAATTGATAATCTTCACCAGGGTTTGCAGGCTCAGATCTCCGCCCACCACGCCGAGCAACTCACCGTTCTTTTTCACCGGCATAGCGATAGTTACGATCTGCCCACCCACTGCGGCCATATAGGGCGGAGTGAGCATGGGTTTATCGGCAGCCACGGCTTGCTTGTACCAGGGACGCTGACGAGGGTCGTAGCCGTCAGGCATTTTTGCATCCGGACGCTGGGTGAACACACCGTTTGTTTGGCCAACGTAGGTGAACTGGAAGTTCGAGGTGAATGCCGGTTGATCGACCAACCCCGGGAGATCCACAGCACTACCCTGGTGGGCAACGTTTTGCGTCAGGCTTTCGAGCACCAGTATTCGACCGCTAAGCCAGTTCTGCACACTACTGGCGGTGAGCTCACCCGACTGCTGGATAGACGACTCCAGGTTCTGTTTGATGGTGCTGCGCTGCAGATAATCGTTGTAAAGAGTGAATAACGCGAAGGCCAAAACCACAACGCCTGACGCGGCCAACAGAATTTTATGACTGAATTTGAGATTCATTTCATCGACTTCTTTTTGCCAAAGGGGGTGAGCGTGCCGAGAGGAACATTCCATGTAACGGTATAGACGGCGTCTCGGGCCGCTCTATTTCGGTGCACGCATGGCTCATCAGGCTTTCGGCCAAGCAGGAGGAAAACTTAGGGAATTGTGGGACGAATCTTCTTTTTACGTAGGAAGCCGACCAAAGGTTGTCGTACAAGATTTAGAGGTAAAAATTTTTCCCTTCAAAACGTGCGACCAATTTTCATTAATACCTGTGTCGCGCTCTTAAAAATAGGTCGGCGCCATGAACCTGATTTTTTGAGTTGGATAGGCGTATCTCCTGTTCGCTTACAGAGTTCATAAAGCCTCTAAACGACAAAACCCCTGTCTGCATTGCAGACAGGGGTTCTGGAATTTAATCTTGACGATGACCTACTCTCACATGGGGAAACCCCACACTACCATCGGCGATGCATCGTTTCACTGCTGAGTTCGGGATGGGATCAGGTGGTTCCAATGCTCTATGGTCGTCAAGAAATTCTGTGTACCGGAGCGTTGCTTCAGCAACGTGCCGATGAAATTCATGGACTTCTACATAAACAAAACCCCACCTGCTTTCGCAAATGAGGTTTCGGAATTTAATCTTGACGATGACCTACTCTCACATGGGGAAACCCCACACTACCATCGGCGATGCATCGTTTCACTACTGAGTTCGGGATGGGATCAGGTGGTTCCAATGCTCTATGGTCGT
>NZ_JBFMHW010000021.1:0-121024 GCF_040754745.1 Pseudomonas sp. SB113 | reverse complement strand
TGTGGGTGGGGGGGTTGCCCCCCCCCCCCCCCCCCCCCGATAGCTATTTCCTTGCTGGTGCATAGCCTGCCTTGGCAATCCCCTTTCAAGTGCGATAAATCCCAGTTTCCTGGGTTTATTTATATCAAATGCACCATTTAAATTCACAAAAGCGACATTTTGCCCTGTCGCGGTGCGGTATGAATTGATAAAGTCCGGCGCAATCTCATTTAAAAACAATCAATTTGCCGAGACTTTTCATGATCGAATCCGTCGAATCCTTCCTCGCCCGCCTGAAAAAACGCGACCCCGACCAGCCGGAATTCCACCAGGCGGTAGAAGAAGTCCTACGCAGCCTGTGGCCGTTTCTTGAAGCCAATCCGCACTACCTGACCTCGGGCATCCTGGAGCGCATCTGCGAGCCGGAACGCGCGATTACCTTTCGGGTGTCGTGGGTGGATGATCACGGCAAGGTCCAGGTCAACCGCGGATTCCGTATCCAGATGAACAGCGCCATCGGCCCCTACAAGGGCGGCCTGCGTTTCCACCCGTCGGTAAACCTGGGTGTGCTGAAATTCCTCGCCTTCGAGCAGACCTTCAAGAATTCCCTGACCTCGCTGCCGATGGGCGGCGGTAAAGGCGGCTCGGACTTTGATCCAAAAGGTAAGAGTGACGCCGAAGTCATGCGCTTCTGCCAGGCGTTCATGAGCGAGTTGTACCGCCATATCGGCGCAGACGTGGACGTACCGGCCGGCGACATCGGCGTGGGCGCTCGTGAGATCGGCTTCCTGTTCGGCCAGTACAAGCGCCTGAGCAACCAATTCACCTCCGTGCTGACCGGCAAGGGCATGACTTACGGCGGCAGCCTGATTCGCCCGGAAGCCACCGGATTCGGTTGTGTGTACTTCGCCGAAGAAATGCTCAAGCGCGACGGTCAACGGGTAGAGGGCAAGCGCGTGGCGGTCTCCGGCTCCGGCAACGTCGCCCAATACGCGGCGCGCAAGGTCATGGACCTGGGCGGCAAGGTGATTTCCCTGTCCGACTCCGAAGGCACGCTGTACGCCGAAAGCGGCTTGACCGAGGAACAATGGTCGGCGCTGCTGGAGCTGAAAAACGTGCAGCGTGGGCGCATCAGCGAACTGGCCGGCCGTTACGGCCTGGAGTTCCGCGCCGGTAAAACCCCTTGGGAACTGGCCTGCGACATTGCGCTGCCATGCGCGACCCAGAACGAACTCGACGCCGAAGCGGCCCGCACGCTGCTGCGCAATGGCTGCATCTGTGTGGCCGAAGGCGCCAACATGCCGACGACGCTTGAGGCTGTGGATATGTTTATCGAGGCGGGCATTCTGTTCGCGCCGGGCAAGGCCTCGAATGCCGGCGGCGTCGCCGTGAGCGGCCTGGAGATGTCGCAGAACGCCATGCGCCTGTTGTGGACTGCCGGTGAAGTGGACAGCAAGCTGCACAACATCATGCAGTCGATCCACCATGCCTGCGTGCACTACGGCGAAGAGAACGGTCGGATCAACTACGTGAAGGGCGCGAACATCGCGGGCTTCGTGAAAGTTGCCGACGCGATGCTGGCCCAAGGCATCGTCTAAGCCTCGGCTTCGATGCCCAGCACCTCGATCAACTGATCGCCGACGGGGCGCTTCCACAGCACCTCGTCACCCACCTGGGCGCCCAGCAACGCGCGGCCCAGGGGCGAGCCCCAGTTGATCAAACCGGCGCTGGCGTCGGCCTGGTCTTCCCCGACCAATTGAATGCGCTGCTGCTCGTTATGCTCATTGACGAAGGTCACCCAACTGCCGATCTGCACCGTGTCGGTGGACGTAGCGGGCGCCACCACCTGGGCGCTCTGCACGCGCTGGTTGAAGTAGCGCAAATCCCGCTCAAGGTCGGCCTGGCGCTGTTTATCGGCTTGTTCGCCCTTGGCGGATTCGGCGCTGTGCTCGGCCTGCAGTTGCGCAACCTTGGCCTGCAATTGCGCCAACCCCTGCGCGGTCAGGCGATTGGGCTGCTCACTGACCTGACGCTCCACCGGCTGATCGGCCTGGGCGGCGGCGTTGTCCTCATTTACAAAAGCTCGGCTCATGACGTTCTCCCTCTATGGAGCTTGGGCCATGTTCGCCGCGCTTTAGTTTCGATGGATGTCTGAAAGCGACCTATTGCGAGCGATAGGCCCGCGCGGCATCTCGGTCCTTCTCCTGTTGCCAGGCGCGCTCACGGTCATCCCAGTGATTGTCCTTGTAGTCGCGCAGCTCCTCGTTCTCGCGCATGGCCTTGCACTGGCGAAAACCGTCCTCCCAGCCCGCGGCGTATTCCCGGTCTTTCAGGTAGCGAGGAACGTTCTTGCGAAACTCCCCACTGATCACGCCAGCGGCCTGGCGACCGCTGCTGCAGCCATCATCAAAACCATCGGCAAAGGCCGGTGGATAACCCTTGGCCAGCAACTCCTGATGAGTCGACTGGCAACCCGCCAGCCACACCACCGCACACAGCATTACTGCATACCGCCACATTGCTTGCTCCCTGGCCGCTTCACGGCTGATAGGGGAAGTCTAGATAGGGATTTGTCGGGGAGGCGTGAAAGGGGTGTGAGAAAGATGTGGAGCGCGATGAGATCGAGCGGTGAGCGCCGAACCCGTTGGCGCCCTCACCACAAGGGCCTATGTTGCCTGGTTGGTCACCAGAGCCGCATGTTCCGCCAATTCCTGCTGAATAAACGCCGCAATCATTGCGCGATAGACCTGTTCGGTCACCTCGGGGTTGGCGCCCACGGCCTGCGCCAGATCCCGCACCTTGGCGATCACTTGCTCAACCCGCTGTGGGGCCTTGACGCCATCGGTGTCTTTTTTGAAGCGTGCCGCCTGGGAGACGTAGCGGCCGCGTTCGGCCAGCAGGGTGACTATTTGCTGGTCGAGGCGGTCGATGTTGTTTCGAACTTCTTCAAGGGTGGTGCAGGTAACGGCCATGTCGAGTGAACTCCTGGTTGTGCGGGCAATGCTGACAAAAGGTGTTAGTCAGTAGTGATACCACTTCACTTCAAGCATCACTTCATTTACCGGCGTCGACAAGTGGCTGTACTCGCGCTGTGCACTCAGGCGCAGGCCGAGGTTGCGGGACAGTTCCCACTGCTGGTTCAGGCTGAGGCTGCGACGTACTTCGCCATTGGTGAAGAAGTCTCCTTTGGCCTCGAGGCTCAAGTTGCCCAGCGGGTTTTTCCACAGCACGCCGGTATTGAACCCGGCGGCAGGGGAGATGGCTTCGTTGAAGTCGTTGTTGTGTTCCACGCGCACGGTGCCGAGGGCGAAGCCGAGCATGTCGTCGCTCAGTTGCCAGGTGCCACCGGCGCCACCGTTGACGTGGGCGACCAGGGTTTCGTCGTCGTGTTTACCGGGCACGCGCTCCAGGCCGCCGGTGACTTGCCAGGACCACGGCTGCAGCAAGGCGTTGCGCGGGGTCAGGGAGCGGATGGTGGCCAGGTCCAGTTGTTGCAGTTGCCAGTGGTTGCCTTCGTACTGGCGCAGTTTCATCTGCAGGATTTCGATCTGCGCGCCGAGGGGGAAGCCTTCGGCGTTGTCGTTGAGGTCGTGGTAGGCCATGCGCAGGCCGTATTCGCCGAAGGCCTTGTCGCCACGGGTGCCGATACCGGCTTGCCAGGTACGTGACTCATGGCCGTTTTCGGGGAGGCCGGGGGGCGTGATCTTCAGGTCGGGCGCAGGGTTCTGGTTGATCGCGCGCAGCAGTTCGAAGCTGCGTTGGGAGCGCGCGGTGTCGCGCTCCAGGCCATTGGCGCGGTAGCGGCCCAGACGATAGGCGGCGTCGATGATCAGGGCCTGGCGGTCGCGAGGCAACGCTTTGAAGGCCGGTGCCTGCAATTGCTGCTGGTCGTCGCTGACCTTCAGCACCCATTGTTGCTCGTCGCTGTTCAGCGGCTTGGCGCGCTCCAGCAACTCGCGCTCACGGGAGGGACGGTAGTCGATCTTCTCGACCAGACCGGCCTCTTTCACTGCCTTGACCGTGTCGGTGGGGATGGCGGTAAGCGGGAATTGCTCGGTCAGGCGCAGGCCGGGGCGGGCCACTTGCAGCAGTTCCAACAGGCGATAGGAGCAGTTTTCATCAAAGAAGAAGTAGTCGAACTGAATCTGCTTGAGCTCCCACACGTGCTCGACCATGCGCTCGGTCTCGACCTGGGTGAGGTTGAGCCGGTACTCCCACAAGTCACGGTTTTCGAGGCTGCGGTATTCCGAGAGTTTTTCCTGGTAGGGCACCAGGGCGAACAGGCCGGGGTAGCCGCCCATCAGGCCTTTCCAGGCATAGAGGATGCTGTTGTCCGAGCCTTCGATGTAGGCGCCGAAGTTGATTGCGTAGCTGAGCAGCGCGGTCTTGTTGCTCTGCACGTCGGCCTGGTCGATACGCAGCAGGGTGTGGCCGAACATGGAGGACGGGCTATTGAGGTAGGCCGCCGGGAAGATCATCACCGCGCTATGGGGCGCGACGTCCTTGAACCACTGCTTGAATTCTTTGCAGTCCACGCCGGGCAGGTCAGTGAGGTGCAACTGATCCTTGAGCCAGCGGGTACGTGCGGGGTAAACGCATTGGGCGTGTTTTTCACCCAGGCTGGCCGGAGCATAGAGGGCTTCAACGGTGGCCTTGAGTTCTGCATCCGGGTGGTGGGCGCCATCGGCTGCGAGGAAGAATTTCTTTTCGCTGACATAGCTGCGCCAGCCACTGATTTTGCCGGCTTCGTAATGGCCTAAAGAAAGCCAGAACGGATCATTGGCCAATTGCTGCAAACGTTGATCATCAAGGTGCGGTGCCGCGTACAGCGGGGCGCAGGCGAAGAGTGCCATCCAGGCAAAGCGTTTGAGCATAGGGGCAACTTAAGTCGGAAATTAGAGAGACCCAAAGGGAGTCGGGTCCAAAAATAAAACCCGCGCCTGGGGAGGCGCGGGCAGGTCGAGCTTAAGCCTGGGTAGCGTATTTCGCCAGACGGGCATCGCCTTTCAGTACAGCCAGGGTGTTGTTGTGCACGTCTTCAGCGGTCACATCGGCCTTGCTGAAGATTTGCTGGAAGTGTTCGTGAGCCACAGCCGCGAAGTGCTCGCGATCTTCCGGAGCAACGCCCAGTACCACGGCGTAGGTGGTCAGTGCTTCACCATTACCCTTGGCCATGTCTTCGGACAGCTCGTTCATCATGCCATTCATGGCAATCCAGGACTTGCCGCCGTAGGTCAGTGCGCTGTTGGTGCTGCAACCGTTGGTGCCCGAGGTCATGCCGAAGGTGGCGTTACCCGATGTACCGTTGGTGGTGGAAGCCAGGAAGTGAGCCGGAGTGCCGCGCTGGCCTTCGAACAACATGTTGCCCCAACCGCAGTTCGGGCCACCTGGTGCTTCAGCCATTGCATTGAGGGAGACGACGGTGAAGAGAGTACCGAGAAGGATCCGTTTCATAGCTTTGTTCTCTTTGTGTGCAAACCAATGGACAAGGGTTCAGGCACTTCATAGCGCCCCTGGGATCGGTTATTAGTCCAACCCGCGCAATTTGGAGTTTAGGCATGTTCCAAGGGTTCCGTGTGTTTTTATAAAACAATCAGAGATGTCGCGTTTTTTTTGCAGGGTAGGTTCCGTGTCTATGCTTTCCCAACGGCTCGCCTTGCCAGAGCGAGTAACGGAGAGCCAGAATGCCGTCATCTGCCCCGCCTGATGTAAGGAAGCCCGATGCCTGATCCTGTTGCTGCCAGCTTGCGTCTAGCGCCCGAAGCGCTGACTCGCCCTTTCTCCGCTGAACAGTTCAGCTTCTCGACCACCAATGATTTGGAGCCCTTTCGCGGTGTGCTTGGCCAGGAACGCGCGGTTGAAGCGTTGCAGTTCGGTGTGGCCATGCCACGCCCCGGTTACAACGTGTTTGTCATGGGCGAGCCGGGTACCGGCCGCTTTTCATTCGTCAAACGCTACCTGAAGGCCGAAGGCAAACGCCTGCAGACCCCGGCGGACTGGGTCTATGTGAATAACTTTGACGAGCCTCGCGAACCCCGCGCCCTGGAATTGCCAGGCGGTGCCGCAGCGGCGTTCATTGCCGACATCAATGGCCTGGTCGACAACCTCGTCGCGACCTTCCCGGCGGTGTTCGAGCACCCGACTTATCAACAGCGCAAAAGTGCCATCGACCGCGCCTTCAACCAGCGTTACGACAAGGCCCTGGACGTGATCGAGCGTCTGGCGTTGGAAAAGGACGTGGCGCTGTACCGCGACAGCTCCAACATCGCCTTCACGCCGATGCTCGACGGCAAGGCGCTGGATGAGGCCGAGTTCTCGCAACTGCCGGAAGTGGATCGCGAGCGCTTCCATACGGATATTTCCGAGCTGGAAGAACGCCTCAACGAGGAGTTGGCCAGCCTGCCCCAATGGAAGCGCGAGTCCAACAACCAACTGCGTCAGTTCAACGAAGAAACCATCACCCTGGCCCTGCAGCCGTTGCTCGCACCGCTGTCGGAAAAATACGCCGAGAACGCCGGCGTCTGCGGTTACCTGCAGGCCATGCAGGTGTACCTGCTGAAAACCGTGGTGGAACAATTGGTGGACGACGCCAAGACCGACGCCCAGGCCCGCAAGCTGCTCGAAGAGCAATACTGCCCGAGCCTGGTGGTCGGCCATCCGGTCAACGGCGGCGCGCCGGTGGTATTCGAGCCGCACCCGACCTACGACAACCTGTTCGGCCGTATCGAATACAGCACCGACCAGGGCGCGCTGTACACCACCTATCGCCAGTTACGCCCGGGCGCTTTGCACCGTGCCAACGGCGGTTTCCTGATTCTCGAAGCCGAGAAGATGCTCAGCGAGCCGTTTGTCTGGGACGCCCTCAAGCGGTCCTTGCAGTCGCGCAAGCTGAAGATGGAATCGCCCCTGGGCGAACTGGGCCGCCTGGCCACCGTGACCCTCAACCCGCAGATGATCCCGTTGCAGGTCAAGGTCATCATCATCGGTTCGCGCCAGTTGTATTACGCGTTGCAGGATGCCGATCCGGACTTCCAGGAGATGTTCCGGGTATTGGTGGATTTCGACGAAGACATCCCGATGGTCGACGAGAGCCTGGAGCAGTTCGCCCAGTTGCTTAAAACCCGCACGTCGGAAGAAGGCATGGCGCCGCTGACCTCGGACGCGGTGGCGCGCCTGGCCACCTACAGCGCGCGGCTGGCGGAACACCAGGGGCGTTTGTCGGCGCGCATTGGAGACTTGTTCCAGCTGGTGAGCGAGGCGGACTTTATCCGTCACCTGGCAGGCGATGAAATGACCGATTCCGGCCATATCGAGCGTGCACTGAAGGCCAAGGCCACGCGTACCGGGCGTGTGTCGGCGCGGATTCTCGACGACATGCTCGCCGGGGTCATCCTGATCGACACCGCCGGCGCGGCAGTCGGCAAGTGCAACGGGCTGACGGTGCTGGAGGTGGGTGACTCGGCGTTCGGTGTGCCGGCACGGATTTCCGCCACGGTGTACCCGGGCGGCAGCGGCATTGTCGACATTGAGCGTGAAGTTAACCTCGGGCAGCCGATTCACTCCAAGGGCGTGATGATCCTCACCGGTTACCTGGGCAGCCGCTATGCCCAGGAATTCCCGCTGGCGATCTCGGCGAGTATCGCGTTGGAACAGTCCTACGGTTATGTGGACGGTGACAGCGCGTCCCTGGGCGAGGCGTGCACCTTGATTTCGGCCTTGTCGAAGACGCCACTCAAGCAGTGTTTTGCCATCACCGGATCGATCAACCAGTTTGGTGAAGTGCAGGCCGTGGGCGGGGTCAACGAGAAGATCGAAGGCTTCTTCCGCCTGTGCGAGGCCCGCGGTTTGACCGGTGAGCAAGGGGCGATCATTCCCCAGGCCAACGTTGCCACGTTGATGCTGGATGAGAAGGTGCTGCAGGCCGTGCGCGCCGGGCAATTCCACATCTATGCCGTGCGTCAGGCGGATGAGGCGTTGAGCCTGCTGGTGGGCGAGGATGCCGGTGAGCCGGACGCCGAGGGGCAGTTCCCGGAAGGCACCGTCAATGCCCGCGTGGTCGAGCGCTTGCGCGCGATTGCCGAGATGATCAGCGAGGAAGACCTGAAGGAAGCGGAGAAGGAGCTGGCGCAGCAGGCGCTGGCCGAAGCCAAGCCCACCTGAGTTCTGAGGCCAAACCGGATCAAACATGTGGGAGGGGGCTTGCTCCCGATTGCGACAGGTCAGTCATGTAGATGTCGACTGACACACTGCATCGGGAGTAAGCCCCCTCCCACATTTGGATCTGGTTGCGTCACTAAATTGACTTCCTTCTGAGGGACTAATGTCCGTTGGTCCCTACAGCCTTGGTTTGTCGTGTTTTTCTTCTATTCTGAGCGTAGGGATATCCACAGGAGTCGCTGGATAGAAACAGCCTCGCCATAGGCTGAGGTTGAACACCGATCTACCGAGGGTCGCCGCCATGCCGCGCAACCTCTGCCTCACCCGCCAGTGCTTCGGCCTGGTTACCCGAATCGAATGTTCCGTTCGCCCGCTTGCGGGGGATAACGGGATGTGGACCTTGTTGTTTGCCGCTGGAATGACCGGCGAACAGCCTTCCACGATCAAGTCCCAGGGCCCGTTTCATGGGCCCTTCGTGGCAGAAACCATTCTGCAATCGATCGTCGAAAGCCTGACCCTGCACGGCTATGAGCTGGCAGGTGACCCGCAGATCTGGTGCCTGCACATGCAGGCCCATCTCCGGCAGCTCAATGGCAGTCATGAGCAACTGGCGCTGTAGGCGCGTTTATTTGCTCTCGGGCTTGTCCAACTTGACCTCAAAGCCGTATTGCACGGTACTGAGGTCGGTGCGCTGGTAGCTTTCCAGGGCCGTCGGCTGGCCGTAGAAATAATGCACGTCAAACAATGCCGTGCCGTATTCCTCGGCACGGTGGCTGACGCCGAGGATTTCCTTGAGGTAGTTGCCGCTGGCGTCCTTGGCGTAGAAGCGCCAGCTGTCGGCGGGGAATTCCTTTTGGTCGACGATCAGCGCGTTGTCCTTGAGTGACAACCCTTTGGGCAGCTTGGCCACGTCTATCTCGGTTTTCTCGATCGTGGCCAGGAACAGCGGGATCGAACCCACCACAAACGCCGGGTTTTCCGGAAACAGGTTGAGGTCGTAGGTGAGGGTGCCCCGCGCCGGGTTCAGTTCGAAGGCTTCGGTCGGCAATTCGATAGGCTCGCCGCGTTCACCTTTCTCGTCGGCGGTGAAGAACGTCACCGGTGACTCGCTGCTGTTGCGCTCGCTGCCCACCAGGTCGTCATTGAAGGTGAAGGGGTGGTCGAACACGATATGGGCGGCGCTGGCATCTTCGACGGACTGGCTGATGGTGACGCTGTTCTTCAGTTGCTCCTCGGTCATTGTCGCGTCCTTGAGCCAGCTGGCGGCGCCGTCGTCATACACGGTGACCGGCATGGGCAAGGCTTGTACGGTCTTTTCCAGGCTGTTCTTGTCGAAGCGCAGGACCGGCAGGTCGAGCTCTTTGCGGGTGCGCGTGGCCGTGGAAAAATCCAGCACGTTGATCTGCAGGTTATCGATCAGGCCATTGAAATACACCTTGGCGTAATGGCTGCCCTGCTTGTGTTCGAAGGCTTTCTGCTCATCGACCAGTTGCTTTTCAAAGGCGTCGGACCAGGCCTTCTGTTTTTGCATCTCGGCCAGTTGCTTCTGGTAGAACTCGACTTGCGCGCTGCTTTCGTTGATCGAACCCGAGCGTGTGAGGAATTGCCCGGTGCTGTCCCGCGCCTGTACCAGCAAGGGGTTAGGCGATTCGTCACCCACTTCAGGTGCCAGCGGTTGGCTGTTGGTCAGTTCGATTTCGGCGTAGTTCTTTTCCAGAAGCAGCAGGTTGACGGTGATATTGCCTTCGGTGCGTTTGTGGCCCACGTCCTTTTTCGACAAATCGAAGGTCAGCACGTTGCCCGGCGCGATCACTTCCACTGCGCCTTTGAGGCGGACGGGTTGCGGCTGGCTTTTGTTTTCCGTCTCGATGCCATCGATGAAAGGGTAGGTGACCGTCAGGTCATCCGGGTTGGTCAGGTTGGAGCTGCTGGGGCTCAACTGGATGCCGGGATCGGTCTCCGACCATTCCGGCTGGAACGGCACGACCTTGTTGTTGCTCAAGGTCACGGACTGCCACTCCAGGCCGTGGGGGAAGGGGAACTGGTCTGGCACATTGAAGTTGAACGGGAAGACCGGCTGCAGATCGGTCAGGTAGTCGGAATGTGAGGCTTTGCGCAGCACGAACAGGCCATTGATGTAGGTGTCCACCAGCCCCTGAGGCGTGGGGTAGTGCTTGAGCAGGGCGAGGGTGTCTTCGCCGTATTCGGCTTCGATGGGCTTGGTGTCGAGCTTGACCCGTGCCCGTTCCAGCAGCAGCAGCGAACCGCCGAGGTCGGCAATGGCGTCGCGCAGTTTTGGGTCCTGGATGCTGTCGAGGGATTGTTCGAACTTTGCGGTTTTCTCTTCGAGGGTGGTCTGTTTCTGCTCATCGCTTGGGGAGCAGCCGCCGGCTAGCAACAATGCCGCGCACAGTCCAACGCCGGCCAAAGGGGATCGCACATCCATCATCTGAGTTTTTCCTGTCCGACGTCATCGAGCCGAGTTATTGGGCTCGACACTAGCAGAAAAATTATCTTACAGATGCCGCTCAGGTCAGTTTTCTCGTGGTTACAGGTGTCTTATAGCGGCTGGTATACTCGCCGCCATTTCTAGCCATGCTGTGTGAGATCCAATGGAACGCTTTATCGAAAATGCTATGTACGCCTCGCGCTGGCTGCTGGCGCCTATCTATTTCGGCCTGTCCCTCGGGTTGCTGGCGCTGGCGCTGAAATTTTTCCAGGAAGTGATTCACCTGCTGCCGAGCGTGTTCTCGATGGCCGAGTCGGAGTTGATCCTGGTGCTGCTGTCGTTGATCGACATGGCCCTGGTCGGCGGCTTGCTGGTGATGGTGATGATTTCCGGCTACGAGAACTTCGTCTCGCAGTTGGACATCGACGAAAGCAAGGAAAAGCTCAACTGGCTGGGCACCATGGACTCTTCGTCGCTGAAGATGAAAGTGGCGGCCTCCATCGTGGCGATTTCCTCCATCCACTTGCTGCGCATCTTCATGGACGCCAAGAACGTCGATCCGCAACACTTGATGTGGTACGTGATCATTCACATGACCTTCGTGATCTCGGCGTTCGCCATGGGTTACCTGGACAAGGTCACCAAGCACTGATGCCCCGCGCTGGCCTTACTGCTCGATGAAGTAGTAGGGCTGGCGGTTGATCGCCATCTCCTTGATCACCGTGACCTTGGTGGTCAAGTCGTTGGTATGGTCCAGCAGCGCAACGTTGCCGGGCTTGGCGGCGAGGTAGCTGTGCAGTTCGGGCTCCGTCTGCAGGATCCTCAGGTAACCCTTCATATAGAACACGCCGGCCCCCGCGATACGCTCGTTGGGCTGGAACAGCGCGACTTCCTTGCCTTGCGCCTGCAGTGCCTGGACCTGACTGATCACCGGTACGAATGACTGGCGCGCATCAGCTTTTGGCGCGAACCAGAATGCGGTCACCAGATAGCAGGCGATGAGCAGGCTGAAAACACCGCCGATCGCACGCCGGTGGTGGCGGTACAGCGCCGGCTTATGATCCTTGAGCCATTCCAGCAACACCCGGGCATATTCTGCGGCCAGTACGGCGGCGGCGGGGGTCAGTGCCATCAAGTAAACCGTGCGCTTGCTTGAGGCCAGCGTCAGCAGGGTGAATTGCGCCACCAGCCATACACTGAAAAACAGGCGATAGCGGTTACGCACCAGGCTTTTACGGAAATGCCACAGGCCCAGGTACACCAGGATGTTCCACGGCAGGAAGGCCTCGGGCAGCTTGGCGATGTAGTAGTAGAACGGTTCGTAATGCCCGGCCTCCACAAATGAGCCGCTGAAGCGCCCGACGCTGTTGGTCCACAGCACTTCGCCCACGGCCTGCATCCCGCCGCGCTGGAACAGGAAGCCCAGCCAGATCATCAGCGGCACCAATGCCAGTAGGGTGAACAGCGCTGGCTTGAGCCAGTCGGTGATGCGCAGGCGCTTGTCCATCAGGCTGGTGCTGGCCAGGTACACAAAGATCACGATGCCCGGCATTGCCAGGCCCAGTACGCCTTTGCTCAAGGTGGCGATCACCATGCCGGCGGTAAACAGCGCCCAGGCCCAGGCCGTCGAGCCTTGGCGCTCGGACTCAGGCCGCATCGCCTGGTAGAACGCCAGCAGTGCGGTGGTCACGCCCAGGCTGAGCAGTGAGTCTTCCCCCACGCCGCGCACATTGCTCCAGTAGCTGGCCATGGTCGCCAGGATCAGTGCCGCGCTGAAGGCCAATGTTTTCGGGCGCCCGAACCTGCGCAGCATTGCGTAGAACAGCATCACGCTGAACAGACCGGCAAATGCCGAGGCCAGGCGGACCGCCCCAGGCGTGCCGCCAAACAGGCGAATCGCTCCGGCGTCCAGCCACAGGCTCAGGGGTGGTTTTTCCAGGAAGGGTTCACGAAACAGTTGCGGTACGACCCAGTCATTGTCCAGGTGCATGGCCATGGCGATCCCCGCGACGCGGGCCTCGGTGGAGCCTTGCAGTTGATGGTTTCCCAGGGCAAAGAAGAACAACAGACCAGCAAGCAGGAGCAGCAGGGGAACGGGACGCGTCATGGAGTCTGGCTACCGAGGCAGGCGGCCGTTCGGGGGAACGGCTCGCAATCGGTGAGTATAGGGAGACGATTCTTAATATTTCATGAATGGGAGTGGGTTATGTCGCTGGGCCAGGAGGTTGACGTCCCCCTGGCTTCGCGTGAGGTATTACGAGGCTTTGACTTTGAACCGGCTCAGGCCCTGTTGCATCGAGTTGGCCCGCTCCGACAGGTTCTTGGCCGCCTCCGCGCATTGTTGGGAATTGACCTGATTCTGCTGGGTGACTTCGTCGATCTGCTCCAGGCCGATGCTCGCCTGCTGCAGGCCGGAAGCCTGTTCGCTGGAGGCTTGGTAGATCAACGACACCAGGCTGGACACCGTGCTGGTGCCGGTGACGATATTTCTCAACGAGTCGGCCGTGCGGCCGGCGATGATCATGCCGCGTTGCGTCTTGGTCGAAGAGTCGGCAATCAGCGCGGCGGTTTGCTGGGCGGCTTCGGCGCTGCGGGCGGCGAGGCTCCTGACTTCATCGGCGACCACCGCAAAACCGCGACCCAGTTCGCCGGCACGTGCCGCCTCGATGGCCGCGTTCAGCGCCAGCAGGTTGGTTTGAGCGGCGATGTTGTCGATGGTGGTGATAATGGCGGTGATGTCTTTGCCTGAGTTGTCGATTTCCGCCATGGCCGCGATCAATTCACTCATCAGCTTGTCGCTTTCCCCGGCGTCGGCGCGCGAGGCCTGGGATTGCTCGTCGGCCTTTTTCGCATTGGCGGCGTTGTCGGTGGTTTGCGCCGCCATCTGGGTCATCACTGCACTGATTTCGGTGATGGACGATGCAGAATTCGACGCGCCGTCGGACAGCGACTGGCTCAATTCGGTGACCTGCGCGGAGCTGCCGGTGATTTGCGTGGCGCTGGCCTGCACCTGGGAAATCAAGCTGTTCAGGTTGCCGACCATTTTTTCCAGCGACTTGCCCAGGGTGTCGTTGGGCGAGGACAGGCGTACTTCCAGATCCAGATCCCCTTCGGAAATGCGCTCGGCCACGCGCACCTGGCGTTGCAGGCTTTCCGACATATCATTCAAGGCAAAGGACAGCTGGCCGACTTCATCTTCGGATTTTTGCACCAGCCGACGAGAGAAATCACCCAGGCTGATGTTGGCGGCCAGGGCGGCGGCTTCACGAATCGGGCCGACGATTTTCGCCGTGGCGAACCACAGCGCCAGCAATGCCAGCAGGGAGATGCCCACGCCGACCGAGACTTGCCAGATGCTGCTCTTGACGCCGCGTGACTGCAGTTCCTGCTCCAGGGCCATGGCCTGGCTCATGACCACCGCCTTGGGCAGGTGGATCACGATCGCCCAGGGCTTGCCGGTGCGACCCAGGTTGATCGGCATCTGCACTTCGATTTCCTGGGAGTCCGGGTTGAGCCGGCTGTCTCCCTGGCCCTTCTGCACATTGGCCAACACTTTTTCCCACGTGCCGGGCAGCAAGGCTTTCAGTGACTGGCCGATGAGTTCCGGGTGTTTACTGTCGGCCACCACCAACCCCTGATTGCTCAGGATCGACACGGAGCCTTTGCCGCTATACAGGTCGGCGGACATTTGCTCGCTGAGTTTCTGGATAAACGAGATGTCGAAGTCAGCACCGACCACGCCGTAGAACTTGCCATTGGCGGTGATGGGGACCGATAGCGTGGTCAGCCACACATTTTTGCCTTGCACCACGTAGGGAAGCGGGTCCAGTACGCTTTCCTTCTGGGTGTCCCGTGGGCCTGAATACCAGCCGCCCTTCAACACGCCATTGGGGTGGCGGGCATCGGAGTCGTACTCAACCAGCGGCTGCACGGCGATATGGCCATCTGAACTGCGTGTCCAGTAGGGGGTGAAGCGGCCCGTCAACGGATTGTTACCGCCCTCGTTGATACGAAAGGCTTGATCCTGGCCGTCCAGCGCATCCGGTTCCCAGCATGAATAGGTGCCGTTGAAGTCGGGGTTGTCCTTGAGCACGCTGAGCAGCATCGTATTGATCTGCTCACGGCCCAGGGTCAGCGGGCTCTGGGCACTTTTACTCGCCCCCAGCGTATTGGCCATTGTGCGTGCCGAATCCAGAGCGTTTTGCAGTTTCGCCTGGATGGCATTGGCACGCGACTCGGCGAGGTTTTGCACTTCGCGGATGGTGGCGCTTTCAACCAGGGTTGAAACTTCAGTGCCCACATAGGTTTGATTGGCCGATGAGGAGTACAGGCCATATAAGACCAGGCTTGCACACGAGATAAACAGGCAGAGTCCGGCGGTGAAGCAAATTCGAGTCTGCAATGAGTTGAATTTCATGATATTTCCTGCCCATGCTAATAATCGCCAACATCATCGAATGTCGACATTCCGGTACTTTTTTTGCACAAGGCATAATGTTTATCATTGGCTGCTTAGGCATATACATGCGGTACAGCGCTGGGGATTGCTTAATGCTCTTTGGGCATCTCTTCATCAAGCCATAAACGTTCGGTATTTTTAAAACCGTAACGCTGTGACGGTACCCGCGCGACAATTCGGTCGGGTTGGGCGGGATCACTCAGGTCTATTATTTTCGGTGTTACATAGATATTTAGAACGGGCAGGAAGAACACTTTGATTTTTGGCGTCAATAAAGAGTCGGGATGTTGTTCTATCACTACGCCGATACTGCCACTTTTCAATTGAACGATGGAGCCGACCGGGTAAATACCCACGGACTTTAAAAAGGCGCGGAATACTTCGTCATCAAAATGCCCGTCCCATGTGGACATTTGCTGGATGGCGACGGCGGGGTCCCAGCCTTGGTTGTAGGAGCGGTCCGAGGTGACTGCATCGTAGACGTCGCACACCGCAGCCATCCGGGCCACCAGGCTGATCTGGTCCCCCACCAACTGATGGGGGTAGCCGGTGCCGTCGACTTTTTCGTGGTGATGCAGGCACACATCCACAACCATTTCGCACATCTGCGAGGCTGACAGCAGGGTTTTTTCCCCCTCCAGTGGATGGGTGCGCACCAGCTGCAATTCGTCACTGCTCAGGCGGCCCGGCTTGTTGAGAACGGCGCCCGGTATGGCCATTTTGCCGATGTCGTGCAGCAGCCCGGCCATCCCGACGCGCCGAATCATTGCGGGGGACAGGCCTAATTGATTACCCAGGGCAATCATCAACGCACACACGGCGACCGAATGCATGTAGGTGTAGTCGTCGATGCTTTTCAGGCGTGCCAGGCTGATAAGGGCGTTGGGATGGCGGGCGATCGAGCTGGAAATGTCGTCCACCAGTGCGCTGACGTTTTCAAGCTCCAGGGCCCGGCCCATGCGGGCATGCCCAAACATTTCGACAACGGCGGTCTTGGCGCGGCTACAGATTTCCTGTGCGGCGACCAATTCGTCTTGCATGGATGTGGGGATGATGGGGATGGCTGGCGCAACTGTTTGGGCGGGAGTGGCCGGCTCAGCACCGCAGCCCAAGGCGCACGGCCCCTCTGAAGGTGCGCCGTCCCGCCAGAAGGGCTTTGCCTCACCGTCAGGCGCCTGAAGATTGAGTTCATTGCACTTCAACATGGTATGCCCTCTGTTGATGTTCTTCTTATACGTTTCTCATCAGCCTCCTTGGCTTGAGCTGTTTCGTTTTGCCTTTCAGATAGGGATCGCGGCCTTGATTCGCGCGACTACGCGACCTGCCAGGTCATCCGGGCGAAACTTCGCCAGGAAGTCATCGGCCCCGACTTTCTTGACCATGGCCTGGTTGAAACCGCCCGACAGGGAGGTGTGCAGCACGATATGCAACTTGGCCATGCGCGGATCGCTGCGGATTTCGGCGGTCAGGGTATAACCGTCCATTTCCGGCATTTCGATGTCTGAAATCATCATCAGAAACTCCTCTTGCGGGTTGCGCCCCTCGTCGAGCATGGCCCGAAGGTAATCCAGCGCCTGGCGCCCATCGTTCAAGGCGACCACCTCGACGCCTACCGTCTCCAGGCAGCGGGTCACCTGTTTACGTGCCACCATCGAGTCGTCCACGGTCAGCACACGCAGGTGCCTGGCCTGTTGGGTGACCGTGTCATCCACCACGCCAATGGATATTTCTTCGGATGAGGGCGAGATTTCCGTCAGCACCTTTTCCACATCGATGATTTCGACCAGGCGATCATCGGTACGGGTAACGGCCGTCAGGTAATTGTTGTCACCGCTGCCCTTGGGGGGCGGATGAATGTCTTCCCAGTTCAAATTGACGATGTGCTCAACCGCATAGACCAGGAAGCCTTGAACGCGGTTGTTGTACTCCGTAAGTATAATAAAGGCGCTTTCTTTATCCGTGATGCCGGGCAGCCCTGTTGCCATCGCGAGGTCTAGAATAGGGATGCAAGCGCCGCGTATATTGGCAACGCCACAGATGTTGTTATTAGACTTTGGTAGTAGAGATAACTTGGGGCAGCGAATAACTTCCCTGACTTTAAAGACGTTGATGCCATACAGCTGTTGGTCGTTGAAGCGGAATAGCAATAATTCCAGCCTGTTCTGGCCGACCAGTTGTGTACGACTGTTAACGGATGCCATTACACCTGCCATACGCACCCCTTTAGTTTGATTGAACAGCGTTGATGTCGTAATGACATTAGCATATGTGTGGGAATGTAAAATATATGTGAAGGCAAAATAATTTTGAGGTTTATCGTTAAAGCAATGGCAGCGCGGATGATTAGCTATTCAGGCGGATGTTTGAAATTAGTTAGTTGGCTAACTTGCTAGTTTGAGTGTTGAGAATGATTAAGGTTGGAAAGCCGTTTGCTGAGGAGCAGCGGCTTGGGGAAGTTAGCGTTGTGGCGAGGTGCGCGCCAGTTCAGCAAGATCGCGACATCTTGCAGGAAACTCCGAAGGCTCGTGCTGCGCCTCCCAATCCCACAAACAACCCTACCGACCCCGGCGCGGCCTGCTCACGTGCCTACCTGTATGAGCGGCCATCCTCGACTTAACGGCTCGACGCCTGGGTTGCACGCGGCTCACGGCGTCAATCTGTGAACGAACATTCAATCATGCATGAGCCACGGCCGCAGCTCCTTGATATTGCTGACCACGATCTGCTGGGCTTCCGGGTTGGTCGCCTGGTTTCTCGGGTCTACCTGATAGCGGCGCAATACGTACTTCACCAGTGCTTTGCGGCTGGCGACCACCAACTGCCCATCCGTCATGCCGAAGTCGATCTCGATGATTGCCTGTTGCGCAGCGTTCAAGCGGCCATCGGGGGTAAAGATGATGGGTACTTCGGTATTCCAGTCTTCGTCCAGCTCCCGGGTGTTCTGTGATGCGTCAAGCAGGTCCGGCTCACCTCGCAGGCGACTCAGCACAAAATCCCGGTACTGGCGGTTCTTCTCGCAATAGGCGCGCACATGCCAGCGCATGCCGGTGTACACCAGGGTGTGCGGGGCAATCAGGCGGACTTCCACGTTTGGGGTGTTGAGCGAAACGTACTCGGTTTCCAGGCGCAAACCGTCGCGACAGGCTGCGAGCAATGGGCGCAAGACTTCGGGCCGAATTGGCCGGTCCGGCACTTCGAGTACCTTGGTATGCGCATAGGCCAGGGCCAGCCCGTCGATGTGCGGCGCCCGTTCGTTGTTCTGGTAAAGCAGGTGCAGGTAGGCGCTGGCGCTGTCATCAATGAACAGCGGTTTGAACTGTTTGCTGGGGACGTAGCCTTTGCGCTGCTTGTCATATGTCAAGTTTCGGGGCGCATGTTCGTTGATGTAGGTGTTGATGTCCTTGGAGGCTTGCTGGCGACTGATGCCGAAGCTCTGGATCAAGTGGCCCGTGGTCAGCCGGCCTTCCCACCAGGCGACTGTCTCGATCAAGCGATAGCGAAGTGCCAGGTCCCAGCGCACTTGCTCGATGGATTGCTTGCGTTTCATACCCGCTCCATGTGTGTGAATACTTTACCTGTATAAGTCTACATTCTAGACCTGTCGTGAATCACTACATATCGTGTCTCTGTCAGCGGAATTCATCGAAGACAGTAAAGGACGTAAACATGAGTATGTCGGAAGTGGTTTCGACGGGGGCACTGGTGGTGATGGGCGTCATCCTGCTGGTGTTGATACAGCACTGTTTAAAGTTGAGCGAGCTTTGGAAAATGGTCGCCCATTATCAGAAGGATTTGCGTTGGGCACAGATCTGGGAGGTGGAAAACCGCGAGCTGCGCTCGGCGTTGCGGGCGGAGCGGGAGCATGTCGCGCAGTTGCAGCGAAAGCTGGAATTGCTGCAAGCGCTGATTCCGATCGCAGAATAGTTCGCGGCATTATTATCAGGAGAACACATCCATGCCGATAAAACCCAGACCCTTCACGTTTGTGTGTGAAGACTGCAATTGGAAGAAAACCATCGCACCGCGCAGCGATGCATTGATGCCCGGCGATTGGTTGGCCACCTGTCCGAAGTGTGGCAACACAGCTCTGAAAATGCGCGCGGCAGGGTGGTTTGAAACGGTGGCGGCGCAGTTCAGGGCGCCGCCCCTCTGACCGGCTAAAGTTTTCCCACGCGCTGCGGATAAGTTAGGGATAAATAGGCCGCTGATTGCGGCTTGCATGAACGGACTCCAGGGGATGGTTGATGGAAAGCGAGATTGATATCAATGGGGACAGCGATCTGCTGCAGATGCTTATCGATGCAGATCCAGTCGATGTAATCGTGCTGGTCGATTTCCTGACCGACTCTGGCAAGGGACGGCTGGCGATGGCCAGCGAGGTACGCGAAGCACTGGAGTCGGCAAAGAAGAAGAACAAGTTCTCCAGGGGTGTGTTGCTCCTGCTGATTCGCGAGCTGCAACATTTTGGCGGTAATAGCTTCGTCAACCTGTTCCGCCGCAACGGTGTGCCCTATGCTGAGATCGTCGCCGATGTGCTCAGCCATGTGGGCGGTACTGGTGGCAAGAATGAACCGGTTGCGAGCATGGAGCTCAAGGTGTTGGAGAAGCTGCTGTCCGATGCCTGGGAGAAAATGTCGGCCCAGGAACAGGCCGACTTTTCCAAGGGCTTTCAAAATGAAACGGGCCCCTTGGGCGTGTCATACGCTGCTATTCAAGCCGCCATACGCCGCGGTGGCCCTGCTGCCATACAGGCTGCTCTTCTGGCCACCGGTGCGTTCGCCCGGCTGGCAATGGGGGGCGCATTGGCCACCGGCACCAGCCTGATAGCGGGTCGAGCAGCGGGGTTGGCCTTCGGCCCGATTGGCGTAGCGCTGTCGGGTATCGCCGGCGCTCACACCCTGACGAGTCAGGCCTATCGGGTGACGGTGCCTTGCGTTGTGCAGATCGCCTACATTCGGCAAAAAAGCGCGTTGGTTACTTGCCCGTCCTGTGAGGTTCCCACCCCTAAAACCAGTAAATTCTGCAGCGAATGCGGGGCAGGCCTGGCGCAATGAACCCTCTCATTTGAATCTGGAGCCTGTCATGGAAAACACCCTCACGCTGCCGAGCTCTGGAAGCAACGACCGGCCAACCTGGTTGATCGGTAAGTCCGCCGAAAAGCCGTTGATGAGCGTTACGTTGGCGGCGCAGCAGATCATTCCTGCCGGCGTTGAAAAGGTTGATGCCGCTCGTTTGGGCATCGACCGTTTGGGCCCGTTGCTGCAAACACTCCCCAATCTGATCGTCGCGAACGATGTTGCCCAGTCCCGATACATGCAAGTGGTGATCGACGGTCCTCTCGCGGCGGCCGCAGATGGCCACGGCTTTCGAGCCTTCTCGATACAAGGCGGACATATCAAGGAACATGCGAGGTTGTTTGAGCCTGAAAAGCTTCAGCAACTGGTCAGTTCTGCAGCAATGTTCCAGATCGCGTCTGCTGTGGTGGCTCAAAAGCACCTGGCCGACATCAGCGCCAAGTTGAGCGAGATTCAGGCGGGCGTCGAGGGTATCTCGACGTTCTTGGTCGAGGGGCGCAAGTCCATTGTCAAAGGCGCTCTGAATTACCTGACGCAGGTTGCACCGCTGGTTCTGGCCGGTGAGTTGAGCCCGGCGATCAGGCAGAAGCTGGAGGACATCGAGTTGGATCTGGGCTCGATCCACAATCAGTTGGAAGGCGAACTGGTCACACTGGCCAAGGAAGCGACGGAGCATAAAGCGCCCGGCATGTTTGAAACCACGGCTGGATTGACCGCTGCATTGAAAGTGATGCAGAGCAAATCGGACGCCCGCGCAGAAGAGTGGAAACTGTGTATGGGAACCCGGTTAGCGGCGTGCCGATTGCTGGCCTCATTTCCTGGCGAAAGCGCTCTGGTTCAGCGACGTCAAACGACGCTGAGCCGTGTGACGAGTCAGTTTCTGGGAGAGAACGGGCACTTGTCCGGCTTCAAGGACGCCGTAGAGACGCGGGCGAAAAATCTTTCTTCTTATCTGGATTCTCAATCCACGATCCAGGCGAATCGCTTGTCGTTAAGAGAGTGGGAGGAGGAGACGCTACCGTTGTTTATGGCAGGTGCAATCAGCGAGATCGGACAGATGCAGCAATTGCTGGTTGAACAGCAATCGCCGGTCGTGTTGACGGTAGAGATGCGGGGCAATGAGTTTATCGGCGCCTATCAGCCCCGTACCGCTTAGCCTTCCTGATCACCGGTGTGCCACGTCGCCGACAGGGAGTGTCTGTCGGCGGTGCGGCGGCCGATTCAAATGCGCTTGTTCGAATCCCGGCGATTCACAAACTGCACTTCTACGCGCCGATTGTGTTCGTCCGCCGGATCAAGCTCTGGCAGCGGTTGCGAATCCCCATAGCCGGCAACGATGACGCGCTTGGCCTGGCCTGGTTCAAGGAGTTCGATGATCAACTTGCGCGCCTCTCTGGCCCTTGCGGCAGACAGTGTGAAGTTGTCGTCGTAGACCGTGCAGAACTTGACGAAGTCAGTCACCGGGCGTGCGACCTGTGTATTGTCGGTATGCCCCTCCACCAGTATCTGGGCGTCACCCGAACTGCCAAAGAAGGTGGCGATGCGTGGGCTGACGAGGCGAAGTTCGCGCTTGGCCTCATCCGTCAGGCATGCGCTGCCCCGGGCGAACATCTTGTCCCCCAGGGTCATCTTGTTACCGGCGAGGTCGAACGAAACCAACCCGGAGTCGCCCTGTGCATCCAGGGCGGCTTTCATCTCCTGCAATAGACCGGTGACCTTTTCCTGCTCGGTCACCCCCGCTTGGTTTTGCTCTTCCTGGCGCTTGAGTTCGGCAAATTGATTCTGCAATACCGACATTACCAACAGCAGCATCACCACGGCCATTACGCCTGCCATCAGGTCAGAGATGGATACCCACTCGCTTGGTTTCTCTTTCATGAGGGCGCTCAGGCTTTCACGGCTTTTCGGGCCGTGACTGATTTATTGATGCTGTTGGCAACACCCGTCAACTGATTCACGGATTGCAGTAGGGGTTGCAGGTCCACAGGCGCGCGCGTGACAACGCTCGCCAGAGCGTCGAGGGACTCGGGGACCTTGATCAGCATTTCCGAGACTTTGCCGTAACGTTGATCCAGCGAGACCATGCGCTGGCCGCTTTCGGATACGGCTTTAAGGCCGCTGAGAATGTCCTTGGACAGTTTCTGCACCACGCCCTGGATCGCCAGGATGTTCGTATTCAGGTTCTCACTCACCATCTCGAACTCCAACGTGGTCTTTTCCTGCGCGATAGCAGTTTTCTGCATGTTGGTGGCGACTTCTTCCATGGCCTGGCTGACGGTGCCGGACATGCTGTCGATAGCCTTGGAAATATTCCCGGTCGCCTGTCCCAGGCTGGTGGTCATGTTGACCAGGTTGGTGCCGAAGTCGTGGTTCATGGTCTTGATGTTCGAACCCAGGTCAGTCTTGACGGCCTCCATCACGTCACCCAGTTTTGTGGTGGCGCTTTCCAGTTGCGCGCCCATGCCGTGCAGGTTGTCGCTGAAGTCCTTGTTCATGGTGGCCAGCGTGCTGTTCAAATCCGCTTTGACGCCATTCATGACCTCTGCCATCTGACCCTTCAAGGCACTCACCACGACTTGCAGTTCAGCAGCGGACTGGCCCACCTTGCCGGCCGCGTCGCCCATCGTTTCTCCTGCCGTTTGCAACGCTTGCAGGTTGTCGCGGCTGTTGTCGGTAAACGTGGTCATCGCCTGTTCAGTGCGTTTGCCTGACGTGGCGATTTGGCTGAGAACATCTTGCGTGTCGCGATGCACCTGCAAACTCTCGGTGTGGCGTTGCAGCAGCGTACCGATGCCCTCGGTGACGTTGGCAATACGAGTGTCGAGCCCCGCAAAACCTGTTTGCAGATGTTGCTTGTTGCTGTCGGCCAAAGCGCTCAGGGCTAGTTCGGTGCGTTGAGCTGTGTCTGCGGCTTCGCGGACGATCGCCTGCCCTTCGCGGGCGATCTGCTGGCTGTTGCTCTCACTTTGCAGTAAGGCGTTGATGCCGTTCGCCAGACCACTGATGTGGGTACTGACGCTGTCGAAGCCGGTTTGCAATAACTGCCGTTGTTCGGCGTCAGTGCCGTGGCGCCGATTGGCCTGTTGCTGCATCAGTTCACTGAAGGTGTCGACCTGTTTGCCGAGCGCGCCGGTCATGTACTTGGCCGCACTGGATATGCAGTTTTGGAGGAAGGCGTCGTGAGCGGCGCGGGCGCTGTCGCGTTGCTGCTCAGAGGTCGACATTTGCGTCTTGACTTGTGTGATGCACCAAGCCAGGCGGCGACCCTCATAGCCCAGGAGCAAGTCCCATACCTTCAGTAAAATGAAGGCCATGATGCCCCAGGTGGAGGTTTTGAACTTGGTCCCCAGCCCTTGCATCATCGCGGTCATGTCCTGCATCGCGCCGCCCATGGCGCCCACGGAGGCATTGCCGCTTTTCTGCAAAATAGTCGATGCGTGATCGAGTGCCATGCCCAGACCCAGGAAGGTGCCCAGCAAGCCGACCACCAAGAGCATCCCGGGCATGATGCCGGCGATTTTCTCGGCAGTGGTCGAGACGGCTTCACTCAGGTCGTGGATCGAACCATGATCCGCGCGCAGCCCCGAGGCGCCCAACTTGCCCCCTTGCCACTTCTTTTCCCAGTGGTGCTCGTTCGCTCGCAGAGCCACCATCAATCCCGTCAGGAGGGTTGCACCGGTGATGAACAGGAAGAAGAACATCTGCAAGGGTTCAAACCGAGGCAGTAAAAAACTCACTAATTCGTTATTCACACGCCTACCTCAACTTCTTGAAGAGCGGCTTCGGTCCGAGCAAGGCAGTCATTTTCGAAAATGTTACCGAAGTCGATCAGCAGCGCTTGTTCGCTTTCGCTCAGGGAGGCCCATTTCAGGTTTTGTTGAGCGCATCGGGCGATCAGTGAACCGACTTCCTCGCTGCGGTCGAGCAGATACTCCTGGTCGTCGGCAATCAACTGTTGCTCATCTTTTTCCAGCAGCTGGAGAAAGCCTTCCGATGCATACACGTAGTAGCGTTTTTCTCGAATGCTGACGTCGAGGTTTTCAAGTCGCTGGGTGTCTCGACTCACAATGCGCTCAAGGTCGTTGAGGACGACTTGTTCTTCTGCGCTCAATGCTTCGGTGCGGCTGGCCATGGACATCCGTTTGGCCAGCACTTTGTCGCGGGCCAGGTCCTGGTTGAGTTTTTGCCACTGGACCTCAAGGCGGCGCAGATCTGCGCCCCATGCGAGGGTCATCTCCTCGAAGACGAACGGCACGACTGGCTTGCCGAAGTGCAGGGTGGTGAGTTCGTTCAGGGTTTGAGTTTGTTCGAGGGTGAGGGTCGGTGTCTCATCGAGCAAGCTGGTAGAGATGTCCATCAGCGCGATCATGTCGGCATCGACGTCGGTCAGGTTTTCGATGGACGTCATGCGCCTTTCGTAGAAATTCAGCAGCTTTTGGGCGGCACGCACACGCAGGTAGTGGTTGAAATCAGCAAACTGCTCGCTGTTGACCACACGCTGGATCTTGGCCTTGGTCAACATGTAAGCGTTGATGAGTTCAGCGATTTTCACTACGCCGCGCTCGGCGGCGGGCACCTGCGGGGCGCCCTCCTTGAATACTTGCGCCCGGGCTTCGGCTTCTTTGATCTCAATATCGTTCAGCACCTTCTCCCGGATATTCCTGGCGGATTGTATGACCCAGTCGATGGCCTGTTTGAGCTTGGTCATCAACGGATGGCTTTCAATGTTTTCGAGGAAACCCAGGACCTTCTCCAGACCCAGCGCCATCCACTTGACGATCGGCCATGGCGCGAGGTTCGCCAGCGTCGTCAGGGCAACACGTGCATGCGCCAGATAAGGCTTTACCGATTGCCAGATGTTTTTCACATCGCCGACAAACGTTTCCGCCTTGTCGGCCAGCCAATTGACCGTAGCAACGGCTTTCTCCTTCACCGTTTCGTAAATAGAGGACGCGGTTGATTTGACCCAGTTCCATAGACCCATGATTCGCTCCTCAGCGCACGCCCAATAACGTGCGGGCTGCTTCCAATGTTGGTGTGTTGGTTTTGCCGCCATGTGCCTGCATCTGTGCCATGGCACTGCCGACCTGTTTGATGGCGTCCTGCAAATGTGCTTGCGCCAGCGCAGGCTGATCCGGGATACGGACTGCCTTGGCCAGCGCCAGGCGCATGCAGGTACGCATCTCGCGCCCTGACAGCCCTGCCGACAGGTGCGTTGCTGAATTCAGTAGCGTCTCCCGCGCGTCAGCCAGCGGAATACCGGGCACCAACAGCTTCGCCCAGATAGCCAGCCGCTCCGGCTCGCCCGGCAGTTCGAAACCAACGTGTTGAGAGATACGGCTGACGAAGGCAGCGTCGTAGTTTTTCGCAAAGTTAGTCGCAAAGATGACCACGCCTTCGTGCCGCTCCAACTCAATCAGCAGGGTCGAGCGCATGGCGTTCACTTCGTTATCGATACCTTGGGTGACAGAGGACAAACGCTTGCCCAGCAAGGTGTCGGCTTCATCAAAAAACAACACCGCGTCTTCGGCTTGGGCACTGCGGAACACGCTTGCAATGTTCTTGGCGGTATCGCCCATGAACTTGCTTTCCAGGTCGGCGATGCTCACCAGCATGATCTTCTTGCCCAGGCTGCCGGCAAACGCCTCGGCGGTGAGGGTTTTTCCTGTGCCGGGAGGGCCATAGAAGTTGAGGATCGTACCCTTGCCGGCCGGGTCTGCGGCGGCGAAACCCCATTCGATATAAATCGTGCGGTAGTGCTCGATCTTTGCAACAGCCTCCGCCAACTGCTGTTTGAGCTCGGTGGACATCACAACATCGCGCTCCAGCGTAAAACGCGGTTCGACACACCGAAATTCCGTCTTGGCGGGCGTAGCCGCTGGCGCTGGCTCGGCATCCAGACCTTCAAGAAAGCTGGGGCGTATCTTGTTGCGCAGATAATCATTCGCTGCCATAGGTTCGAGCCTTTGATCGATCAGGAATATTGGGGGCGGATAGGTGTTCCAGGCGCGGAAGGCGTGCCGAACAACCGGGCGACATAATGCGTGGCAACCAGCTGTGCTTGAGTGCTGAAGGGTGGGGAAGGGCGTTTGGCTAAGGGCAAGAGACACGTCCGTGTGTGAGATAGGGCTGCACTCCGTTATCGGCGTGGGGTGGGTAAGCTTTAGCAAGGCCACCTGGGGAACTTCAAGAATAGACGGACCGACGTGGAAATCTTTTCAGTGAATAAATCCGCTATCTGACGTTTTTTTTTGTTTTCCTTAATAAATAAGGCGGTGCTTAATTGTCGCCTTAAAAATCTATATAAACTAATTAAAATAGATGAATATTTAATTTGTCTGGGGGTGTTTAGTATCTAATCTATAAGCTCAAATGCGGAGGGGTATTATGTTCATCTTTATGAAGTCAATGATCGTTGGGCTGTGCATAGCCGCTCCAGTTGGTCCAATAGGCTTTTTATGTATACAGCGGAGCCTTATGCGTGGCTGGCGGTCAGGCTTTGCAACGGGATTAGGAGCAGCAACCGCCGACGCAATGTATGGTTTTATAGGCGCGCTAGGGATCACCGCAATTATCACAACATTGATTACGTTAAAACCCTGGTTGTGCATTTTCGGCGGACTTTTCCTGGCATACATCGGCTACCAGACGATAAGGTCGAAGGAGCCCGCCACCGCTTTGTCAGGCGAAAAGGCCGGTATTATGAAGGCTTATTCGACGACCTTGCTGTTGACCTTATCGAACCCGATGACTATTTTGTCGTTCATCGCCCTATTCGCGTCAATGAGCGATGGCATGGTCGGCGACCAAGGCCAATATTCTATGTGGTCAATGGTGACCGGTATATTTCTAGGCTCCGCGGTGTGGTGGCTTGGGTTAAGCGGTTTTTCTTCTGCATTCAAGACGAGGATGTCCGAGTCAAAACTCAAGCTGATCAACTACTTTTCCGGCTCTACCATAACCGTTCTTGCTGCGTATCAAGTGGTGGTCGGTATCATGCTTGTCATAGAAGTATAAGTTTCATGTGAAGCTGTCCATGATTGTATATTGCAGTTATTCATTATTTAAGTAATAGCTGCGGAAGAGCTGAAAGTGTAGTCGGTTTTGTTTAGCAGGGAGTATGCGCTGGAAAATAGGCAGGTGTACCCTGTTTTTAATGCGTTATTTTTTTGTTGATGATATAGGATTCTCGTTAAAGTACTCATCTGTTTCAGGGCGCGCCTTCATGGATCGTATAGACATAAAAATCTTGAGTGTGGTGCAGGATTCGGGGCGAATCTCCATTACCGAATTGTCAAAGCACGCAGGTCTTTCCATCCCCGCCACAACGGACCGGCTGCGAAAGCTCGAAGATGCCGGAGTCATTTCTGGCTATGGTGCTCAGGTTGATCCAGCGAAGCTCGGGTTTGGAATATCGGCAGTTGTCGGCATGACGACCTTTAAGCCATCAAAAAATAAGTTGATCGCAACCCTCAACGACATACCTGAAGTCGTTGAGTGCCTGCACGTCACCGGTGATGACTCGTACCTTATCAGGATCTATGCCAAGTCAATGTCAGACCTTGAGAGCATTATCGGGAAGGTTAATAACTACGGCGAAACGCGCACCAGCATCGTCTTATCGGTTCCTATCGAAAGAAGAAAACTGGTATTTTTCGACAAATAGGGACCGGATTCAGAGGAGATACTTCCCCTGCCGGATTGAGTGAAAAAGTGAGTCTTTTGATGTGATTCGTCGACTGTTGGACTTGGGACGAGTCAAGGACACGCCGTATTGGGGGCTGGGGGGTACGTTCACGATTACTCAGCAGTGAACAGGGGGGGAGATTACCGATGGCCAGCTCAGCTTTGCGAATATGGTGTGCAGTCAGTGTGCTGTGTATGGCTTCTTTCACGATGGTGACGTCCGAGTTCGCCCCCATTGGTTTGTTGTCGCAGATATCATCCGACCTGGGTCAAGCCCCATCTACCGTCGGGCTGACGGTGACGTTGTACGCATGGATCGGGGCTGCCAGCGGCTTGCTATCCAGTTGGCTGAATCGCTGGATCTCCCGCAAGACGCTGCTGATCGCGTTGATGCTCATGCTGGCCGTATCCAACGGACTGGCGGCGTTATCCGCCGAGTTTTCGATGCTGCTTGGCGCCCGCGCCGTCGGCGCATTGGCTCACGGCGTGTTCTGGGCAATCGTGGCCGCCAGTGCCGCGCATATTGTGCCGCTGCATCGCATGGGGCTAGCCACCTCGATTGTGTTGGGCGGTATTACGATCGCCACGGTCATGGGGGTTCCGTTGATCAATCTGGTGGGCCAATACGATGGTTGGCGCACAGCCTTTATGTGCCTGGCGTTGATGTGTGTCGCCAGCGCCGGTGCGATAGCACTGGTGCTTCCCCCCCTGCAGATTGATTCGCTTGCCAAGGGGGTTGGCTTTTCAACGGTGTTGCGGCGCAAGGATCTGTTGATCACTTATGTGATCACCGGGCTGACAGCGGCGGCTCATTTTGGTGCCTACACCTTCGTTGAACCTTTTATTGGACAGGTGCCCGGTATCACTTCATATCTAATTGCCGTGCTGCTGTTCGCCTTCGGTGCCGCCGGGTTTCTGGGCAACCTGCTGAGTGCGCTCTTTATTGATCGCTACTTGAACGCTTTCATTCTGATAGCGTTGATTTCGATGGCATTGGCCTTGGCCACCTTGGGCATTTATGGTCCTCTGCTGGGTATCACGCCGGTGGTTATCTTGCTGGTGATCTGGGGTGTGGCCATTTCCGCTTTATTTACCGGCCTGCAGACCTGGGTCTTGAGGATTGCCGGTGATCACACCGTACCGGCCACGGCAATCCATACAGCTGTGCTGAATAGCGCGATCGGGCTGGGTGTGATGATCGGCGCAGGAGCGCTGAATGTGGCCGGGTTCAATGGGGCGATGCTATCGGCCAGTGTGGTGATTGTCCCGGCCATCATCCTGATGATTTCCGCCGGCGTTCGCGCTCGGACAGAGCCCGCTTTCTTGTAACGTGGGAGGTCTTGGACTTCTTTGGTTCAGTTGCAAAGGCTTAGGCGGATCGCTGCGCCTTCACGGCCTCTCCGTCTTGAGCTGACGGTCGGAGAGGCGGGGACACCCTTTGGAATATCCTGGCGGCTGGAACTCAAAAAAACTCTGCGGAGCCAAGTAGTGCTGAAGCTCCTGTATTTGCTGGATTTCAGGCACGAAAAAAGACGTCCGTGGGCGTCTTTAGATGATGAAGTGCCGGGGTAATCTGAATTGACATCCTATGGCATTGATTATTTAAGATAAATTTATTTTTTATTTTTGATTGGAATACCAACTGGAATACCCCACGAGATATCCACGCTCTGGCCTGGCGCTTGTAATCGATTTTACGCCTTTGCTTCTCATCTTTGATTTGGGGGTGATCTTCCTGCGGCTCTCGGGATACAGGTTGCGCTTGATAGGAGGCTGAAGGTGGTGAACGGCAGAACCCGGCCAATAGTAGCCGGTCAGCGATCAGGCTCTAAATAATTTTTCGCCTATGAGGTAAGATCTGCGTCCCTACAGAAAACACGTAACCATCGCGTCTTAGAGAGTTAATTTAAATGGATTTATTCAAGCTTGAAGTTGAAGAGAGAAATTTACACCCAGATGTCAAAAATATAATCGATCAGGCCTGTTACGCACAGGCCAGAGATAATATAAATGAATGGTCTGCCGGTCTCAGTCAGCGCAGAAAAGAGTGGAAAAAATTTGTTAAAGAATTTCAGTTGTCATTCAACTCCAGCTTTTGGGAATTATATCTAAATAAAGCTTTCGCTGATCTTGGGTTTAAGGTTGACTACTCAAAGGAAAGCCCGGATTTTTGTTTAATTCATTCGTCGGGTAGGATTTTAAATATTGAGGCGGTCACCTCTAATCATAGATCTAATGGAGCGATCGAATATCACAGTGCAAAAGGGCGAGTTGCTGAAAATAGATTGGATGATGAACGATTCTATGATCTAAGTGCAATAAAGCTGGTGGGCAAAATAAGGGATAAGCGCGAATTATTCTTGGCAGGAAAAAAGAAGCACCCATATTCGTCACTAGATCACGTCAAGGGCAATCCATTTGTGTTAGCGGTAGCTCCTTTTGATACTCACTTGTCATTTTCTCAAAATAATATCGCAATTAATCGTGCACTATACGGTGTCGACAGCAAAACAGGTAATGGCAGACCGGTCATTCATCGAGCACTAAACGAAAATAGTAAGCCAGTCGAGTTCGGAATATTCACAAACGATAGCTACAAGGAAATTAGCGCGATAATTTTCTCAACCGTAGGAATGTTTAGCAAAGCTCTAATAGGTACGAATGTTGATGGCTTTGTGAAGTCCACAAGATACCGAGAAATGGGTGTCGTAGAGTTTATGGTAAAAGAGGGTTTGGACAGGATAGGTAAGCATCATGTAGAAATTGAATCCGGTCACGATATATTTTCCCATAGATACTTTAACGGCCATTTAGTCTGTGGTTCAGACGTTACGCTATGCAAGCCCTCGAATCACCGAGAAACTCATCTAGATGGTCTACACCTATACTACAATCCGTTCGCAGAGACACCATTGCCTAAAGACTTATTTTTAGCAAAAGAGATAACTCAGAATGATTTCGACCCTTTAAGTATGTCAATGACATCAAAACATAGTGATAAATCATTGGTGTCTCGGCAATTTATTACTTCAATCGATGCAGACGCCGTCTGATTTAAACTGGCACAATTTTCTTCAGGGTTTTAGCCGCGAGGGAGAAGGTGATATCGATCAGCAAGACGTAGAAGGTGGATTAATAACTCAGTTCCCCTTGTAGCTTCCGGCCAAAAGCGGACAGTCTGCATAATCAATATTTCCCATTTTTTTCTTAAGCAAATCCCCCGATCTGTCGCGAATCAACCGCGGCTGGCGAGGGGGGCTACTGAAGCTATTGCTTACCAATGAAGTGCAACGTGCCCAATTCGGCCGGTCAACGATCCTTGCTGATCTCAGTGAGAAGGCTGGAGAAAATAGACAAGGTTATGAGCGCGGCTGTCATGCCAAAATGATAGCGTTGATATAGTAAGTAGACATCCTACAACTTTTGATTAAAAGTTTATTGGCTTAAATTAATGTACGAGCGTGTCTTCTTCGATCCACAAGGAAAGATAATATGTTAGCAAGTAGTAAGCAGTACACAGAAAATATTGAGCTTGCGCCAAGTGACTGGTTGTTCTGGAAGGATGAAGACTTTAATAATTGGAGGCGACAGCATGACTTCCCTAGGATTGTCGCATTCTTGTTTGATAGTTTACCTTATTTTTCCTTATGGCTTTCTGAACAGGTTGGATTGACTGAAGCAGATTTGTTGTTTCACGGCCCGTCCAGATTCATAAAATCCTACGGAGAAAATGCAACGTATATCGAACACGACGTGGGAGTCTCAATTTTTAAAGAATTCCCCGCCAATGAAGTTGTAAGATATGAGTTTTTTGGAAAAAACGAATCTGGAAATACAGCTCGCTTTAAGATTTTGAGACAGGTTTTTTTTATAAGCTATATTGATTGGGCCTATTCCAGGATGGAATGGGCTTTTCCTAACAAGCTAAAAGACATCAGGGGTATCGCTCTGTTCTTTACGCCTTCAGGAAGAACATCAAAATCCTCAGACTATTTGAACAGTAATTCAAACATACAACTCAACATACCATTATTCATGCCAAGCTTTACCGCGGACTCATTAAAGTTAATGCCTTTTGTAAAGGCTCCACCGAGGCTCGAACTGCTCAAGCTTGGTGGAGGCGGAGTAGAAATAGCAGACGGTGTAGTGGGAGAAAAGAATCTCGAATTTACAAACATTGACAACCTGACGCTTATCTCTCCAATCATCACCAGCTTTCAAATTATCGCATTTTCCACATTGAGAAACTTCAAAGTTTTTGGTTCGATTCACGCGATAACGTTTCATCAATGTTCAGTTGAAATTACCGTAAAAAACGGCGGTTTATCTTCCTGTCAGTTTGAGCATGGCGATCACAAGATTGAGCTGAGCAACTCAAAGCTTGACATGTCTTCGATAAGGTCGCGGCGACTTGATCTGAAGCTGTCTGCTACCGAGCTTTTAGATTGTCGCTTAGAATATTCTGATATATTCAATTCCTCACCCAATGAAAAGAAAAACTTCCACAAGTCTGCAAAAATGATTTTTTCACACTTAGGGTATCCTGATTTGGCTGGAAAGCATTTTTTGACAGAGAAGAAATCAGACCGAAAACACAGGTGGGAAACTTTCTCAAGTGCTAAGTCTACCACCGGAATAGGGGGCAGATTATATGCGCTGATTGGTTACTTATGGATGTCTATACAAGAATTATATTGGGGGTATGGGGAGAGACCTTTTAATATAATACTATTTTCAATAGCTATTATTTCTATAACTTCGTCACTCGGTTATTTCAAGCAAGACTCTAGCACCTATAGCGATGCGTTAAGATCGATTACATTTTCCTTTCAGTCTTATACGAATGTCTCGATACTGGAAATAAATCAGGCCAGTGAAGCACTTAATATGATCGGGGCAGCCATGTCATTTTTTGGTTTGATATCAGTAGGCCTGCTGGTGGCTTCGTTGGCATCTAAGGCAAAAAACTATAACTAATGGAATATACAGAAAGAGGACAGATCTAGTGGGCACTTTCCGCTATTGGCCGACTCCCGCCTGGCGTGGCAGACAGAAATCGGCCAGGAGCGGACGTCGAGCATCTACAAAAGCGAATGCTATTTACTTCCTGCTCGAATGCATAGGCCAGCGCCTAAGCTGTCGCCCTGATGGAGCTACAGGGGCTGGTGCGGCACCTAACCCATACAGTTGTGTGCGGAACCAGTAGCTCACCGATGGCAGTCGTTAGCCTAGTAGTTTGAGTGATAGTTAAAAATTAGCTTTTCGTCTTTTTCGATCGCCAACCCACTAGCCAAAAACAGCGGTCTCAACCGATCTTGAAGCTCTGAGTCGACAAATTTTTCGATAAAATCTAATGGGAAATCACCAAGGGTTATCATTTCTTTTTTATAGAAGGATAGCCAGGATTTTTTCAATGCGCTCAAAACAGTATCTGCGGTGGTTATGGAGAACCGGCGATTAACAGGGTCTCCAGAAAATTCAAACGTATGCTTGAAGGAATATCCAGTTTCGTCACCTCCACTTTCCTTGCAGCGGGAGCACCTGCATTCACCTTCTCCAAATGCATCTTCTAAATATTTGTTGAATTGCCTGACTGGGGACGGGATGATTTCCGCGCGAGTATATTTTTTTATGGTTAAGTTACATAGCAGTAGGGAGGCTTGAATCTTAAGGTCCGGATTTTGAGCGGGCTTCAATAAGAATTCTATATAGTCTTTTCCTTTCGCGTTACCACCATAGCATGGGTGCGTGATAAGGGTTTGCAGCGCTTTGTCGCAGGCATCTTTAAAATCTGTTCTAACAAACATTATTACAGAAGCGTGTATGTCATTAGGAGTTGTGTAGCCGCAAACCTGTGATATCGCGTCGAACAGTACCATCGGACCATCCCAGAATTTGCACTCCGAAACTAATAAATTTCCAATTTCCTCTGATCCTTGAGGGTGGCTGATTACAATATCGCAATGCCCCAAAAAAGCATGGGTTTCAGCGGTGGCATTGAATCCTTTTTCTCGTAGCTCTGAGACAAGATGAGATCTTAAATTGGTTTCGCTAGCATTCACGTGAAGTTGGGCGTTCTGCTCCCAGTGCTTCACGCGTGTTCGAATGACCTGCATAGGGTCAAGCATACGCAGCGGTTGATAATTTGAAAGCCCTTTAAGTTCATTGATGAATTGCTGCGCTCGCTGTATGTCCGCCCACTGTTGCTCATACTGCCTGAGCATGTATTTGACAGTGTAGTTTGTTGGGTACTTACTATTTGCTTCATCCTCTGCGTGCTTGCGTATATTTTTGTAGTAGCCTTCTTCTGGCGTGGCGGATATCACCTGTGAAATGTATTCATCAAGTAGTACCGAGGAGTTTTTGAGGTCATTGGTGTTCAAACCACCAGCCAAGTAATGAGCACAGCTGCAACCTTCTTCATAAAGTTTTGCAATCTTGAAGTTCATACCTGCATCGAATTGAAATTCATGATGACTTTTAAGATACTTCCACTCTCTTTCGTGCGCCTGAAACCTCACCTCGAGAGTTTGTAGGTCATTCAAAATACTTTCCAGAGTCCTCACGTGATCTCCAATTCAGCGATAGGTCTTTCAGTTAACTTACGAAGCGTATTATGATGTTTCGATTTTTACACATGCGGTTTAGTTTTCGGTAGAGTTATGGGTGCTCAATCTGAGGGCGACAAATAAATCTATCTGGATTGCTCTTAAATCATTCAGTTATACTTATATCAATAATGGCGGCTGGCCTTTATCGCGATCAAGGTCGAATCATATACAATTTCCCCAGGGAAGCCAACTCACTACGAGATTTGACTATGGGGGCTATGTTTCGGGTCGCATTTGACCGGCGGTTTCTGGCCGACTTTTGTCGGTCGTCACAGCTCAGCCTCGGCCGTTCAGATCGCACAAGAGACTGCCGCTATTATTAGCGACAGTCTCAACTGATCTACTCAACTGACTTAGATAGCGCTTTGAATTTTTTTCCCTTTCAGTTGGATGGTCAGGTGAGGGGCACCGGACACGCTACCCTGCAATTCAAGGGTTCCATTTTCGTAGTTGACGTGTCCCTTTGCGTCAAGGGTGTAATTATCAACCCCAACCACATTTGTATTACCATCGCGCCACTTTCTCACAATGAATTGAGATTCAAACGAGCCCGATTCGGTAGGTACTTTCCCTTGATATAAGTAGTGAGGATCACCTCCATTTACTGTGCCATCTTTTACAACCACCAACCCATCACCGTAGTCACCAGTGCTTGCGCGAAAATCAACGTGAAAAATTCCATTTGTCATAACGAAACCTCAGTGGTCTAGGATCACTGAGCGTAGTCGTACCCTGAAAAATACTGAGAAGGTATTTTGTAACAGCGTGAATCGTACTTCTTTGCTGGGAGCATCCGACTGACTGCTATTGGCCGACTCTGTTGAAAAAGTCGGTTTGCACAAAACGCTCGAATACTGATGGGTGAAAACACCTGTTTTGCACGTCGTTACGAGAAATCCGAGTCCTGAACCTACTGCGAAAAATTCAGATTTCAATCTCAGGCGCGTATTTTTCTGCCGTGGAATTCGAAGCCGACTTTTTCAACAGAATCGGCCGATTGCTGCCCTTCAGGTGTTTTAATATTGCCCTTCAAGAAGCTTGCTTGGGCCAAGCTTGAGGCGTCTATGGCCGAGGACTTATGAACGCTTTATCAATGCAGCAACGAGTTCGAGGAAAAGATCATGAGCAGTGGCAAAAACGAACACAAAATCACTCTGCCCCCCGGCTCTCGATTGCGGCGACAGGCTGGTCCGTATGACTTAGATACCGGCCGTCCGTGTTACGCCGTCCAGGTAATCGCGCCGGATGAGCAGGCGAGACGCCAGGTCGAGGACAACTCACAGATCATGGGCGCTCCTGGCAAGCACTTTTATGTGTGGGATATCAAGAACGGCTCGACTTGGCCTGTTTTCCTGACCCTGACAGTGGATGGAGTGACGGTAGGCAAGGACAACGACTGACAAACTGTTCGAGGAAACCGAAGCATGGAGCCCCGTCATACGCTGATAGCTTTAGGTTTGATTATCGCCGCGATAATTGCGGCGAATACTTCAGCCTGCAATCCACCGGCACATACAGCATCCTCGACGCAGCAAGCGAAGCAGATCTGCGATGAAGTTTACGATGACAGCGAGGACGCTAGCGGATACGGCGATTGCGTCAACTCAGCAAAACGAAGTCTCGAAAATACTAATTGACGGAAAAAGGAAACTCCGCATTGAAATATCTCATCGTTTTAAGCGTCACCGTGCTCTTGGCCGGCTGTGGTCAGGAATCCAAGCCAGCAACTGTACTTCACCTTGCTCCGATCACACCCGGCGCCATTCCCGAAAAGATCGGCGGCTGCGGGGAAGGTTGTAAGAAACTGGACAAGTTTGCTAAGTGGCAACCGCTGCTCGCTCCGCTGGTTGAAATGCACCGCAGGCAGGAGAAGTGCTCCTCAGTTGAGTATGCGATGCCCGATACCGACTCTGACCCAGTGGACCCGAAGTTTTATGTACAGTGCAAAGAAGTGAGAAGCGGCCAGCTTTACAACACCTTCTACACTCGGACACAGATCGAGATGGGCACGCCGGCTACGAGTGATCCGGTTTCCCGTGCGTATGCGGAACCTCGTTGTGCAGGCCAATTGGCTGAGAAACTTCCCGGCGCTACAATTGCCAACCAAGGCTTTTACGAAGCTCCGAACGGCTCAGTACGTCTAACCTATGACTTAAAATTAAATGGCGTCGACAAGAAGGCGGCTTGTCTAGCTAGCCACGAGTCTGTTGAGTTCAACGTCGTCCGGTAGCTCAGTAATCAAGGAAAAATGACTCTCGCAATAAACGTGATTCTTGGCCTATCTCCGCAGCTGCAGGCACTGATTGACCAGGTGAAAGCCGAGGAAATTCGCTCAGTCCCCTCAAAGGGACGTGTCATGTAAAGTTGAGCCGTAAGACAAGAATTTTAAGGCCGTTAGAGGCGCTACATGGGGTCTGGAGATATTCCGATGAATTTTTTGAAAGTAATATTGGCTGTCACTTTTTTTGCTGCTGCTCCCTCATGGGCTGGAGATTTGACTGGACCTCAAAATAATGCAGTCAGATCAGCGAAGCAGTATCTCAGCATGACGGGCTTCTCACGGAATGGGCTTATTCATCAGCTTTCATCTGATGCTGGAGAGGGTTTCGACGTTTCTGACGCTACGATAGCAGTGGACAGCATGAATATTGATTGGAATCAGCAGGCGGTTAGGTCTGCGAAGCAGTATCTCAATATGATGGGCTTCTCGTGCAAAGGCCTCATTAAGCAACTTTCCTCGAGTGCTGGAGAAAAATACACTGTGGACCAAGCAACCTACGGGGCAAAACATGCAGATGGTTGCTGAAAAACGGCGTGATGAGTTCGCTCCGGTAATAAAGGAGGGTGTTCGTTGCGCAGAGACTTGGCTTGAGGGCTCATCATTACCGTTATGGTGGGCGCTGTCTCAGAACCGAAAACGTCATCGTCCAGGTGATCCGCAAGAGGCATTTGAAGCAGGTTTTTGCTGCGGTTGCAGCAGACGCTGATCATGCGACGTGAGGCAGTCACCTCCCAATCATCCAGCTTTGATGCCTGAGTCTGTAATTGATATTTGAGATTTGCTTTTCTCGCCAAAACCCTCCGATCAAGCGATCTTTGATCGCGCCGATCAGAGGGTTCACTCGCTTTTTCTCTCCGCCGCCGCGCTCTACCCCTCCATGTTCAAACTTCATGAACGCCACGCCTGCTTTCACTCGTCAGTAATTGCCCGCGATTTCCATCAAGCGCAGCGCCATTCAATGTGCGCGAATATTTTCGTTGGGCATGGATGTATGTGTGGCGACAGCGGCGACGCCGGCGACAACCCACGTAGAACGTGGTCTGGAGCATTGCGACAAAAGCGGCGACAGTCGCCACTTATTGCACGCGTTGACTATTACGCTTGACCGCTATTTCGAGTGAGTATAAAAATTGGCGCACGGATAGCGGTCGTTGACAGCACCTGCCCAGGTAGCCAGAACCTTAAAGGCTACGCCATTAGCGTGGTGGTTCTCCCAAAGTGCGATTAGCGTCCGGCGGCTCGCACGGTCACTCCCCAGGAGTGATGGATGCCTAATCGACTGTTCTGCCCACTGCGGCAGACGATGGACTTTCCTCGCTGCGCTGCAGCAACTTCATCTCTCGGCACACTTAGCTGCGCCAATCCGCGCCCGTCTCTTTCTCCTGGAAAGAGACGGGCGCTCGTACCGCTGCTGCAAGCCACGTCGTACAAGGCATTGCCGCAACTCTCCTCGTGACAATCGGCCTGACAAATCCGATTCGTCGCCATCCGCAATAACACAGGCACCAGTGCCGCAGCCCATGGAAAGGCTGCACCTGACTGACAGTCAGGCATGCCCCAGGTGCCGATGTTGTTGCCTTCTCCCGCTCAGGATCTCCAGGTGCCGAACTCGTCAGTCGGCACAGCCTCCACCCGCCCGCATCTTCGGATGCGTCTAAGGAGGCCAGATTCATGGGGTCATGCCCTTGCTCCCGGTCGTAAGGAGCCGTTCGTTCCACGTCAGTGAACACCTCACAGGCCGCAGGGGCCTTGATCCCTGATAACACTCAACAGCCGTGGCGGGACTACGTGAGGACAACCAGCAATGAACGAGGAGAGGGCCCATGCAGCAGTTAGATCCGAAGCTTGAGCTACCGCGACCACCTCGACCGCTGATTGAGTCGAATCCCGTGGCCCAGCCTTATCCAGTGCAGGCACTGGGTGGGATTCTTGGGCCTGCGGTAGAACGAATGGCCGGGGTCATCGGCGTGCCCCAGGCATTGGCCGCGCAATCAGTGTTGGCTGCCTCGGCGCTGGCCACTCAAGGTCATGCGGGCTTACAGCTCGACGGGAGAAATTATCCCCTGTCGCTGTACCTGATCACGGTGGCCGCGTCAGGTGATCGCAAGACCGCCGCAGACCGATGTGCGTTGCTGCCGGCACGGCAATGGGAGCGTGAACAGTGGCAGCGCTACCGCGAACAACTCGCCCTGTACCGTGCCGCACAGCGGCAGGCGCCGCTTATCAAGCCTGCCGATCTCTCCCCCGCAAACAGCGTACCGCTCGAGGCGGGGCCTTCCGCCCCTAGGCTGATCACCACGGATCCGACTATCGAGGCCCTGATCAAGGGACTCTGCCATGACTTGCCGAGCATGGGCCTGTTCTGTGACGAGGGCGGACAATTCCTCGGCAGCAGCACCATGAGTCGGGACAACCGTTTGAAAGCGGTCACGACCTTATCGTCACTCTGGGACGGTAGCCCGATTGATCGTGCTCGCTCTATGGCAGGCGAAAGCCTACGAGCATATGACCGACGCCTGAGCCTGCACCTGATGCTGCAACCGTATCTAGCCACGCAGTTACTCAGTGACCCGTTGCTGCAGGGGCAAGGCATTCTAGGGCGCTGCTTGATGACCTGGCCAACCAGTCTAGCCGGGCAACGTAGCTACCAGGCTGTCGACTTGTCCAAAGACGCCGCCCTCAAGCGCTATCATCACCGCCTTTCGGCTCTGTTTTATCAGCCTTGGTCACTTTCCGCTGACGGAGCCTTGCAGCTGTCAAAGCTGAGTCTCAGTCCGCTGGCGCGTCGTCGCTGGATTGACTTGCATGATGCTATCGAAGCTCAGCTGGGGGAGTTTGGCGAGCTGGCCAGCGTACGGCCCAGCGGATCAAAGGCCGCAGATAACCTGCTGCGTGTCGCCGGCATTCTTGCAGTTGTGGAGGAGAGCAGCGTCGTGGAGGTCGACCATATCCAACGGGCCTCCGCTTTAGTCGGCTACTACCTCAACGAGATCCAGCGCCTGACTGAGCAGGAGCCGGTGTGTCGAGTAAAAGAGGAGGCAGACCGGCTGCTGCGATGGCTACAGGTCAAAGATTGGAAGCGTTTCAGTATTCGTGAATTGAATCGCAACGGTCCCCGCTTTGCCCGCAAGAGCAGTCGTCATGCCGCCAAGCTGCTGGTCGAGTTGATTGATCATCAGTGGTTGATCACTGATGGCCACACCTTCGAGGTGCGCCATGTTTAATCTTGATGAAGCGCTGCGCAACCATCTGGCTCAGCGTCAAAAGGAGCCCAAAGCGCGATTTGTCGCCGCTACTGTCGCCACTTTGTCGCCACGCTCAAAACAAGGCAGGACAAGGGTTGTCGCCGCTGTCGCCAGTGTCGCCATCACCCATAAAGCTATCGCCTCTACGACAGCCATTATTCAATGGTTGAAAGAGGAGGGTGCGCATCTTTACGTCACCGACAACACGCTGTGTTTTCGCCCGACTGATTGGGCTCAGTTCGCGATTGTAAGTGCGCACTGGCGAGCCCTTTTGCATGATCTCGCGGCAGTCGATCAGGAACAGAAAAATGGCTCGGGTCGGTAAGCGAGTGGGGCGCAATTTCGGCTTCGGTCGCCAGCTCAGCTATGCCGGACCGCAAGCCTTGAAAGACCTGTTTGGCGACGGCCATTTTGCTACCGTTAAAGCCCATAGTGATCGCTGGCAGGCGTTCGTGCATTGGTGTCGATCCGATGAAGGACCGAGGGTCAACGACGCGCGCCAGATAGACCGCGAGATCCTCATGCGGTACGCCGTCCACGTGCGGGAGCAGGTTGATCAGGGCAACGTCGGCATTGCCACCGCGCAGAACCGACTGTCCAGCGTGAACCGAACGATGGCCGCGCTACGCGGTGATCAGTACGTCAAAATCCCGAGTCCGAGTAAGGCGCTGGGCTTGCAGCGCTCAAGCGTGCGTAGTGAGGCTCCGCAAGGCCAAGACCGTGCGCAGGTCGAGTTGATCGCGCGGGCGCTGTCAGATCGTCAGCAATCGAGGGTAAGTGCCATTTTGCTCCTCGCCCGTGAGACTGGTATGCGCCTGCGCGAAGCGATCCTGGCCGATCTGCCCCGACTGCAACGTGAGGTTCGGCAACTGGGCAAGATCAACATCCAGGATGGCACCAAAGGTGGTCGATCAGGGGCCTCGGCACCGCGCTGGATTACGGCAACGGATCAAGTTCGCGATGCCCTGGGTTGGGCCAGCGCGACCTTACCGAATGGCAGCCGGAATTTGTTGGCGCCCGACGAAAGCTATAAAGACTTTATGCAGGCAGTTGTGCGACCGGCACGGGACATCCTGCATGAGTATGGATTGAAAGGTTTTCATGACCTGCGGGCGGCCTACGCCTGTGAGCGCTATGAGCAGCTAATCGGCTTTCCTGCACCCGTTAATGGTGGCCGTGTTCATCAAGAGGATCGAGCACTTGATCAACGAGCCCGTAAGCAGATCAGCCACGAGTTGGGACATAACCGCATCGATGTGGTGAGTGCCTACATCGGAGGTCGGCGATGACGTCTGAGTTCGACATAGCGTTGTTTCTGAGCCCTGTGCTCAAAGGTGCGCATGCCACGCGGCAGCGGCACATCAGGCAAGCAGAAAGGATGCACGAGGTGATTCGTGAACGCTGGGGTTGCGCGACTCCCTGGTCCTGGAGAGAAAAGCACGTGAGATGGTTTCTGGAGCACTACCTGCGATGCTCAGCTCCAGCTACCGTCTACTACTACGAGTTAACAGCAGGGTTGATCCGCCTTAGAAAGGCAAAAGCCGTGGTTGCCTGATAGACCTTTAAGCGTGAGCCCCTGAGTATGGGAATGCGGAGCCTTCCCATACTCAGGGGCTTGGCCGAAGAAGCGCTGGCAAGCTCCACTACACGGATGGCATGAACTGTCGCCGTGATGTCAGCGTATCGGCACCACCTTGCGGTCCCTGGTTTGATTGATGGCCGACGCTGACAGGCTGCCGGTAGCCGCTTTCTGGATATGTTCACTCCACCAGGCCATCATCGGGCGCCGACGTTCGATGTAATCCGCCCGGTTGTAGGCGCTCCGAACTTCGTCCTTGTCGACATGCGCCAGCGCGACTTCGATCAGTTCCGGATCCCATCCATGCTCGTTCAGGATTGTGCTGGCCATGGAGCGCATGCCGTGGCTGACCAAGCGGTCCTGGAAACCCATCCGCTTCAACGCCATGTTGGCTGTTTGGCTATTCGCGTGGGTGCGCGGGTTTCTATCTGACGGGAACACATATTCCCTGTGGCCGCTATGGGGTTTAAGCGTCTCCAATAATGAGAGTGCATGTTCGGTCAACGGGATTGTATGCGGACGCCGCTTTTTCATTCGCTCCGGAGGGATGGTCCAGATGCGTTTGTCGAAGTCGATATCTGCCCATCGGGTGGTCGCCGCTTCGGAGGGGCGGGTCATGGTGTGCAGCTGCCATTCGATCAGGCAGCGGGTCGTCCGCTTGATGCTGGCGTTCGCGATTTCCATCATGAGCTCGGGAAGCTCATCAGCTGGTAGCGCGGCCATGTTCTCTTTTTTGGGTTTCTTGAAGACCGCTCGAATGCCGCTGAGAGGGTTAGCAAAGATCATTCCGGAATTGACCCCGTAGGTCATGATCTCGTTAAGGCGCTGACTCACTCGCTTAACTGTCTCGAGGCTGCCTTTGGCTTCAATCGGACGAAGGAGCTTGATGACCATTGGGGCGCTGACTTCCGAGAGAGGCGTTGATTTCATGCTCGGAAAAACATGCAGTGTCAGGGAGCGCCAAATGTCTTCGGCATACGCCGGCGTGACGGAATCCTTCTTCAGCTCGAACCAGGCGGTGGCCACGTTCTCGAAGGTGTGTTCCGTTTCCGCTCGTTTGGCTTCCTGAAGCTCATTGCGCTGAGCTTTTGGGTCGATGCCCTGTGCAAGCAGCTCTCTGGCCTCAACGGTTTTCTTTCTGGCTTGTGCAAGAGAAACCTCAGGATAAGAGCCGAGCGCCATGTTGATTCGATTTTTGGTGACGGGGTGCCGGTAGTTGAAATTCCATTGCATCGAGCGATTGACCCTGACTCGTAGCTGGAGCCCGTCGCCATCGGTGAGGACGTAATCCTTGTCTTTCGGTTTGACCGCCTTGAGCTGGCGGTCGGAGAGGCGGGTGGTTTGAGCGCACATGAGAAGTACTCCATGACACCTTTTGGTATTCCCAAGATTAGCGCCGGGTAGCCGGGAATACCATTGGGAATACCAAACCGTCTGGAACTCAAAAAACCTGGAGAGCCCCCCGCAGCCCTGAAACCCCCCGTATTCACTGGATTTCAGGCACAAAAAAAGACGTCCGTGGACGTCTTTAGATGATGAAGTGGTGGAGCCGGGGGGATTTGAACCCCCGTCCGCCAGTACTCCGCTGTCGGTACTACATGCGTAGCCGTTTCTATTAAGTTAACCCTCAGCGACCCGAAGGGCAGGGTGCTTTGGGCGAGTTGTGTAAGTTTTAGCCGCTTCGTCCACAACGTACTGCACGGCGATTCTGTTCTATATGACAATCACTTTGGGTTTACAGACATCCCCTGGTGATTGCTGGACCCGAAGGTACCAGAAGCTCAGGCTCTAAGGCTGCTTACGCAGCGATGGAGTTGTCCCAGCTTGGATTGGCGTCATTGGCAACTATAAGTAGTTGCAACAGTGGATTTACGAGTTCTGTTACCAACTCGGCATGCACCTAAAGTTTCGCGACCGGCGTCGAATCCTAAACGGCCCCGTGCTTGTAACTCGTTGTTTCATAGTGAGTGACAAGCCTGTGCAGTGTACGCCAAACCGTCACGGAAGGCCAACCCGAAGGTTGGCCCTGTCGTTTACTGGCCGCCTTTATCGAGGTTCTGTAGGTCTTGCAGGGCCTTGGAGGTGATTTCGATGCACTTCTTGTCATCACCGGCCGCGTGGGCCGCCTTGGCCTGGGAGACGGCCGTGTCGATTTCGCCGCTTTTGCCACTGGTGTCGGTGGCGAGCAGCGCTTTACCGTTGTTGATTTTGTCCAGGTTGATCTTGCACAGATCGGGCTCGCCAGCAGCGAAAGCAGGGGACGCCAGCATCGCAGCGGTAATGAACAAGCCAGCAAGAGCGGAACGCTTCATAGGGTATCTCCTTGCGCAAAAAGGCTCGACGCTGCTGGCGTTCAAGGGCTGCCAGCGACATCACTGATGGGCCTCGTTTGCCGAGGCCTATGCAGATGACTACACCGGTGCGCAGGGGTTCTGTTTTTTTTGCGGGATTAGTGGGCGCGAGCCTGGGTCACGCGATCCACGAGGTACACCAATCCGTGATAGTCGATGCCGCCATGCTGGCTCAGGCCTATCTCGCAGGTGCGGCTGGTGGAGATCCCTTCACTGCAAAACTGCACTGCATCCTTGAGGGAGCGCAGCGAGTGGGCGTTGAGTTCCGGCGTGGTGAAACCCTTGTCGCCGGCAAACCCGCAGCAGTGGATGCCTTCCGGGATCACCACGGTTTTCGCGCAACGACGGGCCAGGTCGATCAGCGCCTGGCTTTCCCCCAAGTGTTGCGTGCTGCAGGTGATGTGTACAGCGATCGGCGCCTCTTGCGGTGTGAAATCGAGACGGTCCATCAGGTGCGTACGGATGAAACGTACGGGGTCGTAGAGGTCCAGGCGCGTTTCGTCGAGGTCTTGCACCAGGCGTAGGGTGCAGGGGCTGGTGTCGCAATAAATTGGGTCCAGGCCGCCGCGGCTGGCATGGAGCAGGGCGCCGATCAGCTCCTGGCGTTTGTGTTCTGCCTGTTCGGCATAGCCTTTGGAAGCGAAAGGCTGACCGCAGCACAGGCTGTCCTGATTGTCGGGAAACACGACCTGGTAACCGGCTTTTTCCAGCAGGCCCTGGGTTTTTTCGTACAGCGACATCTGCTCTTTATCACCGGCCGCCGGCCCCATGGCGCGTGAGACGCAGGCCGCGAGGTAGACCACGCGTGGCCGCTCATCCGTCACCACCGGGCTGAAGCGAATGGCTTTTTCCGGTTGTGGCATGGCGTTGCTCCACTGCGGGATTTGCCCCTTGGAGAGCTTGGTCACGGTGGCCGACAGTTTCGCCAGGCGAGGCGCCCCCAGCAGCATGCGTGCGCCATTGGCTACATGCAGGGTAAAGCGCGCGCCTTGCAGGGCGGTGGCGAAATGGGTGGCCAGCCACTCGGCGGTTTTCGTACGGTTGGCGTCACGGCTTCGCAGTTTTTTCACGAGGTCGCCGGTATTGATTCCTACTGGGCAGCGCTGAGCGCATAAGCCCGTAGCGGCGCACGTGTCGATGCCCTGGTAGTGGTAGGCCGCTTCCAATTCGGTGGTGTCGACACCGGCGCGTTTTTTCGCCTGTATATCTCGCCAGATCACGATGCGCTGGCGCGGGCTCAACGTCAGGCCTTTCGATGGGCACACCGGTTCACAGAAGCCGCACTCAATGCACTTATCCACAAGCTCGTCGGCCGCCGGCAGGGGTTTGAGGTGCTTGAGGTGAATCTGCGGGTCTTCGCTGAGCACTACGTCCGGGTTGAGAATGCCGTTGGGGTCGAGCAGGCGTTTGAGTTGCCACATCAGTTGATAGGCATCGCTGCCCCATTCCAGCTCGACGAACGGTGCCATATTACGACCGGTGCCGTGCTCGGCTTTCAGTGAACCGCCGAACTCCACGGCCACCAATTGCGCGACGTCATCCATGAACGCTTGATAGCGTGTGACTTCATCCGCGCTGTTGAAGCCTTGGGTGAACACAAAGTGCAGATTACCTTCGAGGGCATGTCCGAAAAGGATGGCTTCGTCGTAGTGATGCTTGTCGAACAGTTCGATCAAGCGGTTCACGCCAATGGCCAGTTGCTCGACCGGGAAGGTGACGTCTTCGATGATTACCGTGGTGCCGGTTTTGCGTACAGCACCTACGGCGGGAAAGGTGTCCTTGCGGATTGCCCACAGGCGTGCGTTTTCCACCGGGTCTTCGGTGAAGTCGACCTGTTTCTCTACTGGGAAACCGTCCAGCGACGCCATGATCAGCGCCAGTTGCTCATGCAGCAATGACGGCGACGCGGCACGGGATTCAATCAGCAGGGCGCAGGCATTTTCTGACAAGTGCTGTACGAATGCGGGCATGCCCGGTTTGTTCTGCACGGAGCGCATGCTGCGTCGGTCCAGCAGCTCTACGGCCGATACCGGTTGGGTTTTCAGGACGGTGACTGCGTTGCAGCAGGTCTCCACATCCGGAAACACAATTAACGCCGACGCCTTGTTGGGATGATCGATCACGGTGTCGTAGGTGACTGCGCTGATAAATCCGAGCGTACCTTCGGAACCCACCAATAAATGGCTGAGAATATCCAGCGGATCATCAAAGTCCACCAGGGCGTTGAGTGACAGGCCGGTGGTATTTTTCAGACGGTATTTGTGGCGTATTTTGGCTGCCAATTCGGCGTTTGCCCGCGTCTCACGACCGAGTGTCGCCAAGCGCTCGAGCAGTGCGCCGTGCTGTTCACGAAACGCGGTAACGCTGGTTGTGTCTTCTGTATCGAGGCGACTGCCATCAGCCAGGACCAGACGAATTCCGGCCAGGGTGTGGTAGGTGTTCTGCGCCGTACCGCAGCACATGCCACTGGCGTTGTTGGCGACGATTCCGCCGATCTTGCAGGCATTGATCGACGCCGGGTCTGGGCCGATCTTGCGTCCGAATGGCGCCAGCCAGGCGTTAGCCTGTGCGCCGATCACACCGGGTTGCAGGCGGATCTGAGTGCCTTGCCCGCGAATCTCACGGCCGTTCCAATTGTCCCCCAGCACGATCAGCACCGAGTCGCTTATCGCCTGCCCGGACAGGCTGGTGCCGGCTGCGCGGAAGGTTACCGGCACACGTTCACGCTGGGCCAGTTTCAGCAGCGCCACCACTTCGTCTTCCGACTCGACGCGGATCACCAGTTGTGGGACCAATCGGTAAAAGCTGGCGTCGGTACCGAATGCGAGGGTGGAAAGTGGATCGTCGAAACGCCGACTTTTTGGGATCAACTGTGCGACGTCAGCAAGGAAAGCGGCAGGCAGACTCATTGGTCCTCCAGGATCAGCACCCCCTGGGCGCCGTATTGACACGATTGCGCAAAGCCGACACCGAGGTTACAGCCCGGCGTCGGTTATTACCCTATTGCTTGCGGCTTTAGTGCACGAGCATGCCGGTAAACCAGTAAGCCTGGGCCAGGGTGATCAGCCCGACGATCGTGGCGAAGAACAGGCTGTGCTTGAGCGTGAAGCGGAACAGGTCGGATTCCTTGCCCACCAATCCGGTAGCCGCGCAGGCCACGGCGATCGATTGCGGCGAGATCATTTTGCCGGTCACGCCGCCGCTAGTGTTTGCAGCTACCAGAAGCGTGTCATTGACGCCGATCTGGTGCGCCGTGGTGGCTTGCAGCGAGCTGAACAGGGCATTGGACGAAGTGTCGGAGCCTGTCAGGAAAACCCCCAGCCAGCCGAGGAAAGGCGAGAAGAACGGGAAGGCTGCGCCGGTGCCGGCCAATACCAGTGCCATGGTCGAAGACATGCCGGAGTAATTGGTGACGAAGGCGAATGCCAGCACCATGCCGATGGACAGGATCGGCCAACGCAGTTCGTAGAAAGTCTCTTTTAAAGTGGTAAGACCAATCTTGATGTTGATCTTCAGTACCAGCATCGAAATCAGTGCGGAGAAGAAAATCGCGGTGCCAGTCGCCGAGATCGGGTCCAGCTTGAATATTGCCGGAACTGCAGTCGGGTTGGTCACAATTGGTGCAACCTTGATCACCATTTGATCCAGGTGCGGGATCGCGAAGTTGAATACCCAGCTGTACATCGAACCGCCAGCGGCGAACATCGCCTTGAACGGTTTGAGAGTCCAGATGGTGACCAGCACGGTGAGGATCAGGAACGGTGACCAGGCCTTGAAGATCTGCCCCAGGCTGTAAGGCGAGGCAACGGTGCTGCGCGGCAGGCCGAAACCGCCGGCACTGGCGGTAATCGCTACGTCGGACGTGGCGCCGGCAATCTGCGCACCCGCAGTGCGTTTGGGTTGCCAGACTTTCAGGAACAGGGTCAGGGAGATCAGGCTGGCTAAGGCAGAGGTGATGTCCGGCAGTTCCGGGCCGATGAAATTGGACGTGAAGTATTGGGTAATGGCAAAGCTCAAGCCTGCGACCAGCGCAGCCGGCCAGGTTTCGCGAACACCACGCAGGCCATCCATCATGAATATCAGCCAGAACGGTACGAACAGCGACAGCAGTGGCAACTGCCGGCCGGTCATGGCGCCGATCTTGAAGGCATCGATACCGGTCACCTGCCCGGCAACGATGATCGGAATCCCCAGGGCGCCGAAGGCGACGGGGGCGGTGTTGGCAATCAGGCACAGGCCGGCCGCGTACAGCGGGTTGAAGCCCAGGCCTACCAGCAGTGCGGCAGTAATCGCCACGGGCGCGCCGAAACCGGCAGCACCTTCCAGGAATGCGCCGAAGCAGAAACCGATCAGCAGTACCTGTAGGCGTTGGTCATCGGTGATCGACAGGACAGAGCTGCGGATGATCTCGAACTGGCCGCTCTTGACGGTGAGTTTGTAGAGAAACACCGCCGCGACAATGATCCAGGCGATAGGCCACAGGCCATAGGCAAAACCGTAACCGGCGGCGGCCAGCGCCATGTCCACCGGCATGTGAAAGGCAAAGATCGCCACCAGTATCGATAAAGCCAGGGTGATGCTGCCGGCCACGTGGCCTTTGAGGCGAAACACGGCCAGAGCCAGGAAGAAGAACACGATCGGAATGACGGCGGCCAATGCGGACAGGCCGAGGCTGCCGAGCGGGCTGTAGAGCTGTTGCCAGGTTTGCATATGGGGTGGCCCCTAATTGTTGTTGGTCAGGCACTTTTCAGTCGACTTGGATAATTGGTAATACCAATTTACAATCGCTGGAGGCTAGGTTAAAAGTCTTCGGGGGATGTGTCAATTTGCCGCTCGCGAAACTTTGGTCGTAGCTCGGCAGGCGAGGTGGCCTGATTGGGTGAATCGAAGCGGTTCTGATAGGTGCTGGAAGGGCGGTGATAGGCCAGAATAGAGGCCCCGGCGAGTGGTCGGGATGGTGGAGAGTGAGTTATGGGGTTTGATCAGGTGCGTCAGCGCCGTTTGTCTGACGATATTGTCGAGCAGCTTGAGGGGATGATCCTCGAGGGCACGCTGAAGTCGGGTGAACGCTTGCCGGCCGAGCGCGCTTTGGCTGAGCAGTTTGGTGTGTCGCGTCCGTCGTTGCGGGAGGCGATTCAGAAACTGGCGGCCAAGGGCTTGTTGGTGAGCCGTCAGGGTGGGGGCAATTATGTTGCCGAGTCACTGGGCTCGACGTTCAGCGATCCGCTGTTGCACCTGTTGGAAAACAATCCCGAGGCCCAGCGTGACCTGCTGGAGTTTCGCCAGACCCTTGAAGCGTCCTGTGCTTATTACGCAGCATTGCGCGCGACTGAGGTCGACCGTGAGCGGCTGACCGCTGCATTCGAGGCGTTGCAGGATTGCTACGCCCGCGTTGATGAAGTGAGCCGGGTCGAGGAGGGTGCTGCGGATGCAAGGTTCCACCTGGCCATTGCGGAGGCCAGCCATAACGCGGTGTTGCTGCACACCATTCGCGGCTTGTTCGACCTGCTCAAGCGTAACGTGGTGACCAACATTGGTGGCATGTATCAGCAACGTACGGAGACGCGCGACATGCTGATCAGTCAGCACCGGGAACTGTACCTGGCGATTATCGAGGGGCGGGCCGAGCAGGCGCGGGAAGTCTCGACTCGTCACCTGGAATACGTGCAGGAAGTGTTGGAGGAAGTGCGTCAAGAGGTTCAGCGCGTGGCGCGTGCGGAGCGACGCAAGGGGATGTAGCCGAGGGAAGTCCCGAGGCTACATCGACACAAGGATTATTCTTCCTTGCCCTTGTTGCGAACGGCGCGATGCAGTTCGCGGTTGGAATCGCGTTCGCGTTCAGTATCACGCTTATCGTATTCCTTCTTGCCCTTGCCCAGTGCAATCTCGCACTTGACCAGATGCTTGCTCCAATACCAGGACAGGCAGATACAGGCGTAGCCTTTCTGCTGTACGGCTGCGGCGAGCTTTTCCAGTTCACGGGCATTGAGCAATAGTTTGCGCGTGCGCACCGGATCGGCAATCACGTGGGTGCTCGCGGTGGTCAGCGGGGTGATATGACTGCCGAGCAGCCATGCCTCGCCATCCTTGAGCAATACGTAGCTGTCGACCAGTTGCAACTTGCTGGCACGCAGACTCTTTACTTCCCAGCCGGCCAGGACCAGACCAGCCTCGAACCGATGTTCGATGAAGTAATCGTGTCGCGCTTTTTTATTTTGCGCGATGGTCCCTGTGGGGTGTTTCTTTTGTTTAGCCATAGGGGCGGCATTATAGGGAGTTGCGAGCGTGTCGGCTACGGTCAACCTGCGTGCTTGAGCGTGTTGGTCGAATCCCGGACAATACGGGCAGTTCTTTGGTTTTTTTCTTTCGCGGATCGGACTGTTCTTTCGCGATGTTTGCCGCTCAGCTGTGGAAATCACGCACACATGACGACGCATATTCAACGTTCGGCCCTGCTGCCCTATCCGGCGCAGGCGCTCTATGACCTGGTCAACGACGTGGCGCGTTACCCGGAATTCCTGCCTTGGTGTTCAACTGCCGAGGTGCTGGAAAGCAGTGATGAACATATGGTTGCCAGTTTGGGGGTGGCGAAAGGCGGACTCAGTCAGCACTTTGTTACGCGTAATGTGCTGGTGCCGGGCAAGTCCATTGAAATGAATCTGCAGGAAGGGCCGTTTACCCAACTGCATGGTGTCTGGGTTTTCAAGGCGCTTACCGAAAAGGCCTGCAAGATCAGCCTGGACCTGTCGTTTGATTACGCTGGGCCGATTGTGCGGGCGACATTGGGGCCGTTGTTCAATCAGGCGGCCAATACCCTGGTGGATGCATTCTGCCAACGAGCCAAGCAGCAGCATGGTTGAGATTGAGGTGGTATATGCCGCCGAGGATCGCCAGGTTTTGCTGGCGTTGACGGTGGCTTCGGGAACCAGTTTGCGCGCGGCGGTGCAGTTGTCAGGCATGGCTGCGCAGTTTCCTGAACTGTATCTGGCTGATTGCCCTTTGGGGGTATTCGGTAAGGTCGTTACGGATGCTGAGGTGCGCCCTGTGCAATCGGGCGATCGCATTGAAATCTATCGGCCCTTGCTGTTAGACCCTAAAGAAGTGCGCAGGCTGCGTGCGGCCAAGGCGGCGCTGGCAAAGCGGCAGAATCCATAATCTGGCTAAACGACAGGTAACAAAAAGCCCGGCATGCCGGGCTTTTTTATGTGTGCGCCAGGCATGGCGCGTTGCGCGAAGCGCAACCAGCTTGGCTGTGGTGGCCTCGCTGGTGACTTGGAGGTGAAAGTCCTCTACACACCCGGCAAGGGGAAGTGTTAGCCAGAGGCAAGGGTGTCGCGGGCGACTGCGAATCTGAAGGAAGCCCGAGGCAAAATGCTGGCCTGACGAACAGGAAGCGGATAGAGGCGGCGTAGCGGGGTAAGACGGCACAAATCGTTAAAGCCCAATACTTGCGCGGAACGCTACGACGTATATCCGACAGGCATAAGCAGGAAGGTCGCGCGAATTACCCTGGGAGATCTGCAGGTTTGCCACTGTGCTACCGAGCGTCGAGAGGCGGCGGGATGAACCTGCAGAAGTCAGCCGAGGCCGTAGTAAGTGGCGAAAAAAAAAACCACGCCACCAAGGGCCGAACAGGTTATGCCGCCAGTAGGCGTCAGAGTCTCGTCGAATGTCGATAAAGCAGAAATCTCTCAACACGAGAGCTGTAACCCCAAGTCCCGGACGGAATCCGAGGCTTGCGGCTGGCAGTGCGCAGACATCGGCGGCGTCTGTGACGTGGACGAACGCGGAGCCGGACACGCTGATGGAGCGGGTGCTTGCACCCGCCAACCTCAAGCGTGCGTATCAACGCGTAGTCAGCAACAAGGGCGCACCGGGTGCCGATGGCATGACGGTCGACCAGTTGGCGGGCTATGTGAAACAGTATTGGCCGATCCTCAAAGCTCGGTTGCTGGCCGGTGAGTATCACCCGCAAGGTGTACGCGCTGTCGAAATCCCCAAACCCAAGGGTGGAACACGCCAATTGGGTATTCCCAATGTCGTGGATCGCCTGATCCAGCAGGCGCTGCTGCAACAGCTCACGCCGATCTTCGACTCTCTGTTCTCGGACTACAGCTACGGCTTTCGTCCGGGCAGAAGCGCCCATCAAGCCATCGAAACAGCTCGCGACCATGTGGCGGCGGGTCACCGCTGGTGCGTGGAACTTGATCTTGAGAAGTTCTTTGATCGAGTGAATCACGACGTGTTGATGGCCAAAGTTGAGCGTCATGTCGAAGACAAACGCGTACTCAGACTGATCCGCCGCTACCTTGAAGCGGGAGTTATGTCGGGCGGTATCGCCAGCCGACGGCAGGAAGGGACGCCGCAAGGCGGCCCGCTCTCGCCGTTGCTGTCGAACATCCTGCTCAACGAACTGGACTGCGAATTGGAGCGGCGGGGCCATCGCTTTGTGCGCTATGCCGATGATGCGAACATTTATGTACGCAGTCGTCGTGCTGGCGATCGAGTGCTGGCTGGGGTCGAACGCTTCCTGAGTCAGCGACTGAAACTGACGCTGAATCGGGAAAAGAGCCACGTGGCACGGCCTTGGGTTTGCGATTACCTGGGCTACGGGATGAGCAGGCATCACCAGCCGAGGCTAAGAGTGGCGACGATGAGCTTGGGCCGTTTGCGGGATCGACTCAGAGTCCTCCTGCGCGGAGCGCGTGGTTGCAAGATGGTCAGGACTATCGAGCGAATAAACCCTGTTTTGCGCGGTTGGGCGGGCTACTTCAAGCTGAGTCAGGGCAAAAGGGCCCTCGAAAAGTTAGACGGTTGGGTGCGGCACAAACTTCGGTGTGTCTTGTGGCGCCAATGGAAACGGCCCTCTACGAGGGCGCGTAACCTAATACGCTTGGGGCTCACTGAAGATCGCGCCTGTAAATCTGCCTTTAACGGTCGAGGCCCATGGTGGAACTCGGCAGCGCCACACATGAATCAGGCGCTGCCGAGGAAGGGGTGGGACCAGCTTGGCTTGGTCTCGATACTGGATACGATAAACCGGTTTAACCGCATAACCTGAACCGCCGTATACGGAACCGTACGTACGGTGGTGTGAGAGGACGGCGGATGTAAATCCGCCTCCTACTCGATGCGCCGCAACGTTACTGCGGGCTGGTGTCCAGAGGCTGAGGCGTCGGGACGGGGACTGTTTCGACCCCGTCGACGTCTTTCTGGATCTTGTCGAGCAAGGAGCCTGGTTTGGCCGGCACTTCGGACTTCGGTTTCTCGCTTCCCTGCACAGGTGCAGTCACGTTCGTGCCGTTATCGTTGCCGAGCAGTGCTTGATCCCGGCTTACGCCTGGCATGAAATCACCCGACAGGCTGACAAGCTGGTCATTACCATTGAAAATGACGCTGACGCGCTCCTGTTGGCGTTCACCGCCACCAGGCTGCAGGCTGTAGAGATAATCCCAGCGATCGGCGTGGAAAGTGTCGGTCAGCAGGGGGTTGCCCATAATAAACCGTACTTGCCGTCGGGTCATTCCCGGGCGTAACTGGTCTATCATGTCCTGCGTGACGACATTGCCCTGCTGGATGTCGATTTTGTAAACCCCGGGGAATGAACAACCGGCGAGTGCGAGCAGTCCCACAAAGGTGAAACTGGTTAGCAAGAGCTTGGTGTTTTGCATCGGTGGGCGACTTCCACTATCTTGGCTGGGACAACGTAAACGCCGATCATACCCGTATTAAGAGAAGCTGCGAAGCAGCATCCGCGAGAAAGCTAACCATGGTTGAAAATAGCGAACTACGCAAAGCCGGTCTTAAAGTGACTCTGCCACGAGTCAAGATTCTACAAATGCTCGATTCTGCTGAGCAGCGCCACATGAGTGCCGAGGATGTTTACAAGGCGCTGATGGAGTCTAACGAGGACGTCGGCCTGGCCACGGTTTACCGTGTACTGACCCAGTTTGAAGCCGCAGGGCTGGTGGTTCGTCATAATTTCGACGGCGGTCACGCAGTGTTCGAATTGGCTGACGGTGGTCATCACGATCACATGGTTGACCTGGATACCAATGAGGTTATCGAGTTCACCAGCCCGGAGATCGAAGCGCTGCAGCATAAGATTGCTGAGGAGCATGGATTCGATTTGGTTGACCACAATCTCGTGTTGTACATCCGTAAGAAAAAGTAAAAAAGACGCAGAATTGCTCAGCGAAACGATCGAAGGCGACCCTAGGGTCGCCTTCGTGCTTTCTATAATAAGGAAAAGTCCGGCTCAAGCCTTGGCGGCTACGACCATTTTCTTCGCGTGCGCCAAAGACTCTTTGGTCAAGTCGATCCCTCCGAGCATCCGTGCCACTTCTTCCACGCGCTCCGACTTGTTCAGTTTGGATACCGCTGTGCGTGTCGCATCGCTGCCTCTCACCTTGTGCACAAACAAGTGTTGATGCCCCTGGGCCGCGACTTGTGGCAAGTGAGTGACGGTCAGTACCTGGCCGCGATCCCCCAGGCGGCGCAGTAGCTGACCAACGATTTCCGCGGTGGGGCCACCGATACCTACGTCTACTTCATCGAACACCAGCGTCGGTACCCGGGAGGTTTGCGCGGTAATTACTTGGATGGCCAGGCTTATTCGCGACAGCTCACCACCAGACGCCACTTTTGCCAGTGCCTTGAGCGGTTGCCCAGGGTTGGCGCTGACCAGTAGCTCTACCTGTTCCAGGCCGTAGGGCTGCAGCTCATTGCTGGCGTTGGTGCGCAACTCGATGGTAAAGCGTCCGCCCGGCATGCCCAGGCGTTGAATTTCCTGCTCGACGGCGCCAGCCAGGCTGGTGGCTGCCTGTTGACGCAGATCGCTCAGTTCGCGGGCCTTCTCCTGATAGTGGCGGGCAAAAGAGCCGAGCTCTTCGCCTAGTCGCTCAATGGATTCATCATTCGCGTTCAGGGTCTCGATTTCATCCAGCAGTTTCTGCTGCATTGTTGCCACTTCGGTGGGCTGGATTCGATGTTTGCGCGCCAGCGTATAGATGGTGTCCAGGCGCTCTTCTATTTCCTGCAGGCGCGCCGGGTCGGCGTCGAAATGATCAAGAAAGCGATTGAGTTCGCCTACGGCTTCTTCTACTTGGATTTGCGCACTGGTCAGTAGGGTGGTGGCTTCACTCAGTGAGCCTGAAGCGCTGTTAACACTGGATAGTCGATTGAGGCTGGCCGTGAGTGCATTGAGCACATTACCGGAGTCGCTCTCGCTGCATTGCTCCACCACCTGGCGGCAGATACCCAGCAGGGTTTCGGCGTTGGTGAGGTTCTTGTGTTCCTGTTCCAGTTGTTCCAACTCGGTTTCGCCAAGACCCAGGCTTTCGAGCTCTTCAAGCTGATAGCTGAGTAATTGATGGCGAGCGCGTTGCTCATCACCTGAATTGGACAGTCGCTCCAGCTCCTGTCGGGTCTGGCGCCAGCGCTGGGCAGCCAGTTGTACCTGTCGGGCAAGGTCCGTGGCGCCAGCGTATTCATCGAGCAGGCGGCGATGGGTGTCGGTTTTGAGCAGGGACTGGTGTTCATGCTGGCTATGGATGTCGATCAGCAGTTCACCCAGGGCCTTCAGGTCGCCAAGGGGGCAGGGTGTTCCATTGATATAGCCGCGCGAGCGCCCCTCGGCGGTGATGACTCGGCGCAGGATGCACGGGCCATCATTATTAAGGTCGCGCTCGGCCAGCCAGGCTTCGGCTTCGGGAATGTCTGCGAGGTCGAAGGTGGCCAGAATATCGGCCTTGTCCGCGCCGGGGCGCACCACGCCACTGTCGGCGCGGTCGCCCAGGGTCAGGCCCAGGGCGTCGAGCATGATCGACTTGCCGGCGCCGGTTTCGCCTGTGATTACGCTCATCCCTCGATCCAGTTCGAGATCCAGATGTTCAACGATGGCGTAGTTGTGTACAGACAGGTGCACGAGCATGACGGCCGCTCCCAGGCTTTAGGTCTGGTTATTTATACAGTGTTTTGTTCTGGGCTGACAATCCTGATGCTTAGCTCAATTTGCTCGGTCATCCAGGTTTTTTAGTGCAAAGGGGAATGATTGTGTCGAAGTTGATCTGGGGCAGGCGAAAGACTTTTGGTAACGCCTGCGCCCTTGAACCTGGAAATTGTGGCCCCATATACCGGAACAGAAGCGCGAGTTGAGTTCGCGCATGATTTTGAAAGGAGAAATCTATGGCTGACGAACAGACGCAGGATACGCAAACTCCAGACGCCAATTCGGCTGTCGGTGATGAACTGGCAACTCGTGTGCAAGTGCTCGAAGAGCAGTTGGCCGCTGCGCAGGATCAGTCTTTGCGTGTTGCCGCCGATCTGCAGAACGTCCGCCGCCGTGCCGAGCAGGATGTAGAAAAAGCTCACAAGTTCGGGCTGGAAAAATTCGCAGGCGACCTGCTGCCAATCATTGACAGCCTGGAGCGCGGCCTTGAGTTGTCCAACCCGGATGACGAAAACATTCGTCCGATGCGCGAAGGGATCGAACTGACCCTGAAAATGTTTCAGGACACCCTGAAGCGTTATCAGCTCGAAGCCATTGATCCGCAAGGCGGCGAACCGTTCAGCGCTGAGCATCACCAGGCCATGGCCATGCAAGAGAGCCACGACCTGGAACCCAACAGTGTGTTGAAAGTGTTCCAGAAGGGCTATCAGCTCAACGGTCGCCTGTTGCGCCCGGCAATGGTGGTAGTGAGCAAGGCTCCTGCACCCGTTGCACCTTCTATTGATGAGCAGGCTTGAAATCCGCCGCAAGGCCCCCATTTATAAGTCAAGCGTTTAAGTGCTACCGCAGTTTAGCCACCACTGCTGCGGCAACCAAATTCAAGTTTCGGGAGAGTAAATCATGGGCAAAATTATCGGTATTGACCTGGGGACCACCAACTCCTGCGTCTCCGTGCTGGAAAACGGCGTTGCAAAAGTAATCGAAAACGCCGAGGGCGCGCGTACCACGCCGTCGATCATCGCTTACGCCAACGATGGTGAAATCCTCGTTGGCCAGTCGGCCAAGCGTCAGGCTGTGACCAACCCGCATAACACCCTTTACGCGGTGAAGCGCCTGATCGGTCGCAAGTTCGACGAAGAAGTCGTACAGAAAGACATCAAGATGGTCCCTTACAAGATCGCCAAGGCTGACAACGGTGACGCCTGGGTTGAAGTAAATGGCCAGAAAATGTCGCCACCGCAAATCTCGGCTGAAATCTTGAAGAAGATGAAGAAGACTGCCGAAGATTACCTGGGTGAGACAGTGACTGAGGCGGTGATCACCGTTCCGGCCTACTTCAACGACAGCCAGCGCCAGGCGACCAAAGACGCCGGCCGCATCGCGGGCCTGGACGTAAAACGTATCATCAACGAACCAACCGCAGCTGCTCTGGCTTACGGTATGGACAAGGCCAAAGGCGATCACACCGTGATCGTTTATGACCTGGGTGGCGGTACCTTCGACGTTTCCGTGATCGAGATCGCTGAAGTAGACGGCGAGCACCAGTTCGAAGTGTTGGCCACCAACGGCGACACCTTCCTGGGTGGTGAGGACTTTGACATTCGTCTGATCGACTACCTCGTTGACGAATTCAAGAAAGAAAGCGGCATGAACCTCAAGGGTGACCCGCTGGCGATGCAGCGCCTGAAAGAAGCTGCTGAAAAAGCCAAGATCGAGCTGTCTTCCGCTCAGTCGACCGACGTTAACCTGCCGTACATCACTGCAGACGCCACCGGTCCTAAGCACTTGAACGTGAAGATCTCTCGCGCCAAGTTGGAAGCGCTGGTCGAAGACCTGGTTCAGCGCACTATCGAGCCCTGCCGCATTGCACTGAAAGACTCCGGTATCGACGTTGGCGCGATCAACGACGTGATCCTGGTAGGCGGTCAGACCCGTATGCCACTGGTTCAGAAATTGGTTACCGAGTTCTTCGGTAAAGAAGCACGTAAAGACGTGAATCCGGACGAAGCCGTTGCCATGGGTGCTGCCATCCAGGGCGCAGTATTGGCCGGTGACGTGAAGGACGTGTTGCTGCTGGACGTAAGCCCGCTGACCCTGGGTATTGAAACCATGGGTGGCGTGATGACTGCGCTGATCGAGAAAAACACCACGATTCCTACCAAGAAATCCCAAGTGTTCTCGACTGCCGATGACAACCAAGGCGCTGTAACCATTCACGTGCTGCAAGGTGAGCGTAAGCAGGCGGCTCAGAACAAGTCCCTGGGCAAGTTCGACCTGGCTGAGATTCCACCAGCACCACGTGGCGTGCCACAAATCGAAGTGACCTTCGATATCGACGCCAACGGCATTCTGCACGTAGGTGCGAAAGACAAGGCTACCGGCAAAGAGCAGAAGATCACCATCAAGGCCAACTCCGGCCTGTCTGACGAAGAAATTCAACAGATGATCCGTGATGCTGAAACCAATGCTGAAGCTGACAAGAAGTTCGAAGAGCTGGCAGGTGCCCGTAACCAGGGTGACGCACTGGTTCACTCGACGCGCAAAATGATCGCTGATGCTGGCGAGAAAGTGACCGCTGAAGAGAAGGCTGCAATCGAAGCTGCTGTGGTTGCCCTGGAAGCCGCTGTTAAAGGCGACGACAAGGCTGCCATTGAAGCCAAGGTTGAAGAACTGTCGAAAGTCTCCGCGCCAGTGGCTCAGAAAATGTACGCCGAACAGGCTCAGCCAGCTGATGGTGCTGCTCAAAAGGCAGAGCCTGAAGCCAAAGACGATGTTGTCGATGCCGAGTTCGAAGAAGTTACAGACAAGAAGTAAGTTGGTCGCCCGGTTGACCGCTATCAAGCGGTGACTGGTAGGATGTCGCCGCGCGGGAGCTTGCTCCCGCGTTGGCGTGTCTGGGGTATGCGAATTTTTACAGCATGCGACAGCGTTCGGATGTTGGCGGTGTGATCGGGGATGCTCCTGCTTTCCGAGCAATAAATACCGTGTTTTTGGCCGGGTCCCTGGCTAAAAAGTAGTAATGACCAGGATCGTTGAATTGACGTGAGTTGGGTCCGGGCCTGTATTGGGGCTCAACGAGTTTAGTCAGGCTCAGGAGGGTCTGGCTGAACGTCCTTAAGAGTGCAAAGACTTATGGCAAAGCGTGACTATTACGAAGTGTTGGGTGTGGAGCGCGGCTCCAGCGAGGCGGACCTGAAAAAGGCTTACCGTCGCCTGGCAATGAAGCACCACCCGGACCGTAATCCGGATAGCAAAGAATCCGAAGATATGTTCAAAGAGGCCAATGAGGCCTACGAGTGTCTGTCTGATCCCAACAAGCGTGCGGCCTACGACCAGTATGGGCATGCCGGTGTCGATTCGAGCATGGGTGGCGGCGGTGCCGGTTTTGGCGGTCAGAACTTCTCCGATATTTTCGGTGATGTATTCAGTGACTTCTTTGGTGGTGGCCGGGGTGGTCAGCGCGGTGGTGCCCAGCGTGGAAGTGACTTGCGTTACACCCTGGAGCTGAACCTGGAAGAAGCTGTACGCGGCACCAGCGTCAATATTCGTGTGCCGACGCTGGTTAACTGCAAGCCCTGCGATGGTTCGGGGGCCAAGAAAGGCTCCTCGCCGATTACTTGCCCGACGTGCGGCGGTATCGGCCAGGTCCGTATGCAGCAGGGTTTCTTCTCGGTGCAGCAGACCTGTCCGCGTTGCCATGGGCAGGGCAAGATCATTTCCGATCCGTGCGACGCCTGCCACGGCGAAGGCCGCGTCGAAGAGTACAAGACCCTGGCGGTGAAAGTGCCGGCGGGCGTGGACACCGGAGACCGTATTCGTCTGTCGGGCGAAGGTGAGGCCGGTACTCAGGGTGGTCCAACGGGCGACCTGTACGTGGTGATCAATGTGCGCGAGCACTCGATCTTCCAGCGCGACGGCAAGCACCTGTTCTGTGAAGTGCCGATCAGCTTTGTCGATGCGGCCTTGGGTGGCGAATTGGAGATTCCGACCCTGGACGGTCGGGTCAAGCTCAAGATTCCTGAAGGTACGCAGACCGGCAAGCAGTTCCGTATCCGCGGCAAAGGCGTAGCTCCGGTACGCGGTGGTGGTGCTGGCGACTTGATGTGTCGTGTGGCCGTGGAGACTCCGGTCAATCTGGGTCGCCGTCAGCGTGAACTGCTTGAGGAGTTCCGCAGTTCGCTGGAAGGGGATGACACTCATTCGCCGAAAACCACTGGCTTCTTCGAAGGCGTGAAGCGCTTCTTCGGCGACCTGTAAGGAAGGGAATATGCGACGTATAGCCGTAATGGGCGCTGCCGGGCGCATGGGCAAGACGCTGGTCGAGGCGGTGCAGCAGCGTTCTCCGGCCTCCGGGCTGACCGCGGCGATTGTTCGTCCCGGTAGCACGTTGATCGGTGCGGATGCTGGTGAGTTGGCTTCGCTTGGGCGTATCGGTGTTTCATTGTCAGGCAGCCTGGAGCAGGTGGCTGACGAATTCGATGTGCTGATTGACTTTACCTTGCCGGAGGTGATGCTGAAAAACCTCGCGTTCTGCCGCAAGGCGGGCAAGGCGATGGTGATCGGTACCACGGGCTTGACTGCTCCGCAGAAGCAGTTGTTGGAGGAGGCGGGTAAGGATATTCCTGTCGTCTTCGCTGCCAACTTCAGTGTCGGCGTGAACCTGTCGCTCAAGTTGCTGGACATGGCGGCGCGCGTGCTGGGGGATGAGGCGGATATCGAGATTATCGAGACTCATCACCGTCACAAGATCGATGCGCCGTCGGGGACCGCGCTGCGCATGGGTGAAGCTATTGCTGATGCGCTGGGGCGTGACCTGTCCAAAGTGGCGGTTTACGGTCGCGAAGGGCATACCGGTGCGCGTGCGCGTGACACCATTGGTTTTGCGACCGTACGTGGCGGTGATGTCGTAGGCGACCACACGGTGTTGTTCGCTACCGAGGGCGAGCGCCTGGAAATCACGCACAAGGCCTCCAGTCGCATGACATTCGCCAAGGGGGCAGTGCGTGCTGCGCTCTGGCTGGAAGGTCGCGAGCCTGGTCTGTACGACATGCGCGATGTGTTGGATCTGCACTAAGCAGTAGCTAAAACGGGGCCTCGGGATTATCCTAAGGCCCCGTTTTTACCCGCTAAGCGACGTCCTGTCGCATTCTCCTGCCTTTAAGGCTCATTAGCGGTGGACCAAAAAAGCCTTTTTCTGTAAGCTACAGCTTTAGTGTGTCCACTAAAAGCGCGCAGAATAATTCAGTGAAGAAGCGGGGTGACGTGTCCATACGTCACTCCGCTTTTTTACAACCTGCGATCGCCCTTTCAGGCTTTATTTACGGGAGGTCTTCTTGACTAAGCCAGCCATACTCGCCCTTGCTGATGGCAGCATTTTTCGCGGCGAAGCCATTGGAGCCGACGGTCAGACCGTTGGAGAGGTGGTGTTTAACACCGCCATGACCGGCTATCAGGAAATCCTTACCGATCCTTCCTACGCCCAACAGATCGTTACCCTGACCTATCCACACATTGGCAACACCGGTACGACGCCGGAAGACGTTGAGTCTGATCGTGTCTGGTCGGCGGGCCTGGTCATTCGTGATCTGCCACTGGTTGCGAGCAACTGGCGTAACACGATGTCGCTGTCCGATTACCTGAAAGCCAACAACGTTGTGGCGATCGCCGGTATCGATACGCGCCGCCTGACTCGCATCCTGCGCGAAAAGGGCTCGCAGAACGGCTGCATCATGGTCGGTGACAATATTTCCGAAGCGGCGGCGATTGCTGCAGCGCAAGGCTTCCCAGGCCTGAAAGGCATGGACCTGGCGAAAGTTGTCAGCACCAAGGAGCAGTACGAGTGGCGCTCCACTGTCTGGGACTTGAAGACCGACAGCCACGAGACTATCGAGGCGGCTGACCTGCCGTATCACGTGGTCGCATACGACTATGGGGTCAAGTACAACATCCTGCGCATGCTGGTCGAGCGTGGGTGCCGCGTCACCGTGGTGCCGGCGCAAACGCCTGCCAGCGATGTGCTGGCCCTGCAACCTGACGGTGTGTTCCTGTCCAACGGCCCGGGTGATCCGGAGCCTTGCGACTACGCCATCCAGGCAATCAAGGAAGTGCTGGAAACCGAGATTCCGGTATTTGGTATCTGCCTCGGTCACCAATTGCTGGCGCTGGCCTCCGGCGCCAAGACCCTGAAAATGGGTCATGGTCATCACGGTGCCAACCACCCTGTGCAGGATCTGGACACTGGCGTTGTGATGATCACCAGCCAGAACCACGGTTTTGCGGTGGATGAAGCGACCTTGCCGAGCAATGTTCGCGCGATTCACAAGTCTTTGTTCGACGGTTCCCTGCAGGGCATCGAGCGTACTGACAAGAGCGCGTTCAGCTTCCAGGGTCACCCTGAAGCAAGCCCGGGCCCGAACGACGTAGCGCCGCTGTTCGACCGTTTCATCAATGAGATGGCCAAGCGGCGCTGACTGAGTGGCCTGCGGGCGGCCGCTACCTCGGCGGCCCTCGCAGGCTCTTCGAAGATTGTTCAAGACGGCTTGCCGACTGACCTGCGGATTTGAGTGACAAACCCATGCCAAAACGTACAGACATAAAAAGCATCCTGATTCTCGGCGCTGGCCCGATCGTTATCGGCCAGGCCTGCGAATTCGACTACTCCGGCGCCCAGGCCTGTAAAGCCCTGCGCGAAGAGGGTTACCGCGTCATCCTGGTGAACTCCAACCCGGCCACCATCATGACCGATCCGGACATGGCCGACGCCACCTATATCGAACCGATCAAGTGGCAGACGGTTGCCAAGATCATCGAGAAAGAGCGTCCAGACGCACTACTGCCGACCATGGGCGGCCAGACTGCACTGAACTGCGCTCTGGACCTGGAGCGCGAAGGTGTCCTGGAAAAATTCGGCGTAGAGATGATCGGCGCCAACGCCGACACCATCGACAAGGCTGAAGACCGTTCGCGTTTCGACAAGGCCATGAAGTCCATCGGCCTTGACTGCCCGCGCTCCGGTATCGCCCACAGTATGGAGGAGGCCAACGCAGTTCTCGAAAAGCTGGGCTTCCCGTGCATTATCCGTCCGTCCTTCACCATGGGCGGCACCGGTGGTGGCATTGCTTACAACCGTGAAGAGTTCGAAGAAATCTGCGCGCGCGGCCTGGATCTGTCGCCGACCAAAGAGCTGCTGATCGACGAATCCCTGATCGGTTGGAAAGAGTATGAGATGGAGGTTGTCCGCGACAAAAAGGACAACTGCATCATCGTCTGCTCCATCGAAAACTTCGACCCGATGGGCGTACACACCGGTGACTCGATCACCGTTGCTCCGGCGCAGACCCTGACGGACAAGGAATACCAGATCATGCGTAACGCCTCGTTGGCGGTATTGCGTGAGATCGGCGTTGAAACCGGTGGTTCCAACGTTCAGTTCGGCATCTGCCCGGACACGGGCCGCATGGTCGTGATCGAGATGAACCCGCGTGTATCGCGTTCTTCGGCGCTGGCATCGAAAGCTACCGGCTTCCCGATTGCACGTATCGCTGCCAAGCTGGCCATCGGTTACACCTTGGATGAACTGCAAAACGAAATCACGGGCGGCGCTACGCCCGCGTCGTTCGAGCCGTCTATCGATTACGTTGTGACCAAGCTGCCGCGCTTTGCTTTCGAGAAATTCCCGAAAGCCGACGCGCGCCTGACCACCCAGATGAAGTCGGTCGGTGAAGTCATGGCCATCGGCCGGACCTTCCAGGAATCCCTGCAGAAAGCCCTGCGCGGCCTGGAAGTGGGCGTTTGCGGTCTGGACGAGAAGCTTGACCTGAGCAACCCGGAAAGCATGAGCATCCTCAAGCGCGAGCTGACCGTGCCGGGTGCCGAGCGCATCTGGTACGTGGCCGATGCTTTCCGTGCCGGCATGACCGTCGAAGAGATCTTCGGCATGAACATGATCGATCCGTGGTTCCTGGTGCAGATCGAAGATCTGATCAAGGAGGAAGAGAAGGTCAAGACCCTCGGTCTGTCGTCTATCGATCGCGACCTGATGTTCCGCCTCAAGCGCAAAGGCTTCTCTGACCAGCGTCTGGCCAAGCTGCTGGGTGTGACCGAGAAGAACCTGCGCACGCATCGCCACAAGCTGGATATCTTCCCGGTCTACAAGCGCGTTGACACTTGCGCCGCCGAGTTCGCCACCGACACTGCATACATGTACTCCACCTACGAGGAAGAGTGCGAAGCCGCGCCGTCGGGTCGCGACAAGATTATCATCCTGGGCGGCGGTCCTAACCGTATCGGCCAGGGCATCGAATTCGACTATTGCTGTGTACACGCCGCCCTTGCGCTGCGCGAAGACGGGTACGAGACCATCATGGTCAACTGCAACCCGGAAACTGTTTCCACTGACTACGACACTTCCGACCGTCTGTACTTCGAGCCGGTAACCCTCGAAGACGTGCTGGAAATCTGCCGCGTCGAGAAGCCAAAAGGCGTGATCGTCCAGTATGGCGGCCAAACCCCGCTGAAACTGGCGCGTGCCCTGGAAGCCGCAGGCGTGCCAATTATCGGCACTAGCCCTGACGCCATCGACCGTGCCGAAGACCGTGAGCGCTTCCAGCAAATGGTTGAGCGCCTGAACCTGCGTCAGCCGCCAAACGCTACCGTGCGCAGCGAAGATGAAGCCATTCGTGCAGCCAGCAAGATCGGCTACCCGCTGGTGGTGCGTCCGTCCTACGTGCTGGGTGGTCGGGCGATGGAAATCGTCTACGAAGAAGAAGAGCTCAAGCGTTACCTGCGTGATGCGGTGAAAGTGTCCAACGACAGCCCGGTGCTGCTGGATCACTTCCTCAACTGCGCCATCGAAATGGACGTGGATGCGGTTTGCGACGGTACCGACGTGGTCATCGGCGCGATCATGCAGCACATCGAACAGGCGGGCGTTCACTCAGGTGACTCCGCGTGCTCGCTGCCGCCGTACTCGTTGCCTGCACATATCCAGGACGAGATGCGCGAACAGGTCAAGAAAATGGCCTTGGAGTTGGGTGTTGTCGGCCTGATGAACGTACAGTTGGCGCTGCAAGGCGAAGACATCTACGTCATTGAAGTCAACCCGCGTGCTTCGCGTACCGTGCCGTTCGTTTCCAAGTGCATCGGCGTGTCCCTGGCCATGATCGCTGCGCGTGTGATGGCGGGTAAGACCCTGAAGGAAATTGGCTTCACCAAGGAAATCATTCCGAACTTCTACAGTGTGAAAGAGGCGGTGTTCCCATTTGCCAAATTCCCTGGCGTGGACCCGATCCTGGGCCCAGAGATGAAGTCCACCGGTGAAGTGATGGGTGTGGGCGATACCTTCGGCGAAGCGTTCGCCAAGGCCCAGATGGGCGCCAGCGAAGTGCTGCCGACTGGCGGTACTGCATTTATCAGCGTGCGTGATGACGACAAGCCACTGGTTGCAGGTGTGGCCCGTGATCTGATCAACTTGGGCTTTGAAGTCGTGGCCACTGCCGGGACCGCCAAGCTGATCGAGGCGGCTGGTCTGAAAGTGCGCCGCGTGAACAAGGTGACGGAAGGCCGTCCGCATGTGGTCGACATGATCAAGAATGACGAAGTCACGCTGATCATCAACACCACCGAAGGTCGCCAGTCGATCGCGGACTCCTACTCCATTCGCCGTAATGCCTTGCAGCACAAGATCTACTGCACTACCACCATTGCTGCTGGCGAAGCTATCTGCGAAGCGCTCAAGTTCGGTCCGGAAAAGACCGTGCGCCGCTTGCAGGATCTACACGCAGGATTGAAGGCATGATCAAATACCCAATGACCGTCCAGGGCGCCAAGGCCCTGGAAGAGGAGCACGCCCATCTGACCAAGGTCGTACGTCCAAAGCTGAGCCAGGACATCGGTACGGCCCGCGAGCTGGGTGACTTGAAGGAAAACGCTGAATACCACGCAGCTCGTGAGCAGCAGGGTATGGTCGAGGCGCGGATCCGTGACATCGAAGGCCGTATGCAGAATGCGGTGATCATCGATGTCACGACTATTCCGCACACCGGCAAGGTGATTTTCGGTACCACCGTGGAGATCGCCAACGTCGAGACCGACGAGAGCGTGGTCTACCACATCGTGGGAGAAGACGAGGCTGACTTCAAGCTCGGAAAAATCTCCGTCGGCTCACCACTGGCCCGTGCCTTGATCGCCAAGGAAGAGGGTGATGTGGTGTCTGTCAAAACGCCCGGCGGTGTGATCGAGTACGAGATTGTTGAAGTTCGTCACGTCTGAAAGGCGGCGCCCGCTTCGTGCGGGCGCCATGCTTTGGCAGCTTGCCCAGATGCTTTGGGTGGGTGGCCTGTGGTTGTTACATATTGGTGTATTGCCGGCGCTGGGCTTGATTGGCCTGGCTCCGTTGCTGATCGATGAAATCGATGGATTATTGAGTGCGCTGCTGGTGGGTTTCGCAGCGGCGTGCGTAGCGCTTCAGGCGTTGGTGCTGGTCAAGGCTGAAGGCTTGGAGAGTTTGTGGCGGGATATTCGCGGCCAACTGCTGTTGATGGCGCTGTATGCGTGTGCAATGTATTGCATTGTGCATGTCTGGCTGCCGGAAGCGTTGCGCTGGCAGCTATTCAGCTATCTTGTGCTAGGGTTCTCCGGCCTGGTGCTGGTTATACAGCCTGCTCCGGGATGGAGTGGCGGGGCGCGCGAAGCACGCCCGTGACCCTTTGTATTACTTGAAGCGGTGTACGTTCGACAGTTGCTTGTTGACGCTGAAGTTCTTGCGATACAGCAGCGCCATCTTGCCGATGACCTGAACCAGGTCCGCTTTGCCAACCTTGCACAGTTCTGCAATGGCGGCCAGGCGCGCTTCGCGGTCAAGGATGTTGACCTTGATCTTGATCAGTTCGTGATCGCCCAATGCGCGTTCAAGTTCGGCTAACACACCTTCAGTCAAACCGTTGTCTGCCACAATCAGAACTGGTTTCAGATGGTGGCCAATGGATTTGTACTGTTTCTTCTGCTCTTGAGTGAGCGGCATAATCTGACCCCTGCGTCTGATCTTGTAAAAAGCGGCGGCCAGTTTACCCGAGCGAGTCCGGGACCGCCCAGTTAATCACGACCCGTTTTATTTTCGAGGTGGCCCGTGGCCCGTTCCAAAACTAGCCTTAAGTGGCTGCAAGAGCATTTCAACGATCCTTACGTCAAAAAGGCGCAAAAGGATGGCTATCGTTCCCGGGCCAGCTACAAGCTGTTGGAGATCCAGGATAAGGACAAGTTGATTCGTCCAGGCATGAGCGTCATCGATCTAGGTGCAGCCCCTGGTGGCTGGTCCCAGGTGACCAGTCGTCTGATTGGCGGGCAAGGTCGCCTGATCGCTTCCGACATCCTGGAAATGGACAGCATCCCGGACGTGACCTTTGTTCATGGTGACTTTACCCAGGACACGGTGCTCGCCCAGATCCTTGAGGCTGTGGGAAATTCGCAGGTAGACCTTGTGATTTCCGACATGGCCCCCAATATGAGTGGATTACCGGCCGTTGATATGCCGCGGGCCATGTTCCTCTGCGAATTGGCGCTGGATTTGGCGGGTCGGGTGTTGCGTCCCGGTGGCGATTTCCTGGTGAAGGTGTTCCAGGGAGAGGGTTTTGACGAGTACCACAAGAACATCCGCAAATTGTTCGACAAGGTGCAGACGCGTAAGCCTGACTCTTCCCGAGACAGATCCAGGGAGCAATACCTGCTGTGCCGCGGCTTCCGTGGCGTCGAAGGCGCGGCGAGTGAAGAGCGTTTTTGAGAAATTCGAGGAGGGCGATAGGTTTTTTTATATCGCTTTCGTCACGAAGCTTTACGAATATTGTGTAGTCAAAGTTTCACAAAGGGTTACAGACGGCGCCTGCCAGAGTTGTAGGTAATGTAGTAAGTTAGGCCGGTGAATATCATGCGAAGCGCGCGCCAGTAGCGGAGCTTGCTTCAGAGGGTAGTTAATTGAACGATATGGCAAAGAATCTGATCCTGTGGTTGATCATCGCGGCTGTCCTCGTGACGGTGATGAACAACTTCTCCAGCCCTAACGAGCCGCAGACCCTCAACTATTCCGACTTCATCCAGCAAGTTAAGGATGGCAAGGTCGAGCGCGTAGCGGTTGATGGCTACGTGATCACCGGTAAACGCAACGACGGCGACAGCTTCAAGACCATTCGTCCGGCAATCCAGGACAACGGTCTGATCGGTGACCTGGTGGATAACCACGTGGTTGTCGAAGGCAAGCAGCCTGAGCAGCAGAGCATCTGGACTCAACTCCTGGTGGCAAGCTTCCCGATCCTGGTGATCATTGCCGTGTTCATGTTCTTCATGCGCCAGATGCAAGGCGGTGCGGGAGGCAAGGGTGGGCCGATGAGTTTCGGCAAGAGCAAGGCGCGCCTGCTCTCTGAAGATCAGGTGAAGACCACCCTGGCTGACGTGGCGGGTTGCGATGAAGCCAAGGAAGAAGTCGGCGAGTTGGTTGAGTTCTTGCGCGATCCAGGCAAATTCCAGCGCCTGGGTGGCCGTATTCCTCGCGGCGTGCTGATGGTCGGCCCTCCAGGCACCGGTAAAACCTTGCTGGCCAAGGCGATTGCCGGCGAAGCCAAGGTGCCGTTCTTCACCATTTCCGGTTCTGACTTCGTTGAAATGTTCGTCGGTGTCGGTGCGAGCCGCGTTCGCGACATGTTCGAGCAGGCCAAGAAGCATGCGCCATGCATCATCTTCATCGATGAAATCGACGCCGTTGGTCGCCATCGTGGTGCTGGCATGGGCGGTGGTCATGATGAGCGTGAGCAGACCCTCAACCAGTTGCTGGTCGAGATGGACGGTTTCGAGATGAATGACGGCATCATCGTCATCGCGGCAACCAACCGTCCGGACGTGCTGGATCCTGCGCTGTTGCGTCCAGGCCGCTTTGACCGTCAGGTTGTGGTTGGCTTGCCGGACATTCGTGGGCGCGAACAAATCCTGAAAGTGCACATGCGCAAAGTGCCGATGGGTGACGACGTTGCGCCGGCTGTGATTGCTCGTGGTACCCCGGGTTTTTCGGGTGCTGACTTGGCTAACCTGGTGAACGAGGCTTCGCTGTTTGCAGCCCGTACCGGCAAGCGCATCGTTGAAATGAAAGAGTTCGAGCTGGCGAAAGACAAGATCATGATGGGCGCTGAGCGCAAATCCATGGTCATGTCCGAAAAAGAGAAGCAGAACACTGCTTATCACGAAGCTGGTCACGCCATTGTGGGGCGTGTCGTGCCTGAGCATGATCCGGTGTACAAAGTCTCGATCATTCCTCGGGGTCGCGCATTGGGTGTCACCATGTTCCTGCCGGAAGAGGATCGTTACAGCCTTTCCAAGCGTGCGCTGATCAGTCAGATCTGCTCGCTGTACGGCGGTCGAATCGCTGAAGAAATGACCTTGGGCTTCGACGGTGTGACCACAGGGGCTTCCAACGACATCATGCGCGCCAGCCAGATTGCGCGAAACATGGTGACCAAGTGGGGCTTGTCGGAAAAACTCGGTCCTTTGATGTACGCCGAGGAAGAAGGTGAAGTATTCCTGGGTCGTGGTGGCGGTGGTCAAAACGCCAGTTTCTCCGGTGAGACCGCCAAGCTGATCGACTCTGAAGTGCGCAGTATCATTGACCAGTGCTATGGCACTGCCAAGCAGATCCTGACTGATAATCGCGACAAGCTTGATGCAATGGCTGATGCACTGATGAAGTACGAGACGATCGATGCAGACCAGATCGACGACATTATGGCTGGTCGAACGCCTCGTGAGCCTCGTGATTGGGAAGGTGGTTCAGGTACTTCGGGCACCCCGCCTGTCGTTCAGAATGAACGCCCTGAAACCCCAATCGGTGGCCCGGCAGCTGACCATTAAGGTTTGAAATGACTTTTGCTTCGTCCTCCCCCCGGCTGCCTTGCGGCAACCGGGTTCTTGATTTGGCCCATACGCATGTTATGGGCATTCTTAATGTAACCCCTGACTCCTTTTCCGATGGTGGCCGTTTCAGCCAGCTTGATGCTGCGTTGCGTCACGCAGAAGCCATGGTGGTGGCCGGCGCGACCTTGATTGATGTCGGTGGTGAATCGACTCGGCCTGGTGCTCGCGTTGTTTCTCCTCTGGAAGAGTTGGAGCGCGTGGCGCCAATTGTTGAGCGCATTGCTCGAGAGCTGGATGTGATCATTTCGGTTGATACCTCCACCCCGGCCGTGATGCGTGAGACTGCGCGATTAGGTGCCGGTTTGATCAACGATGTGCGGTCCCTGCGACGCGACGGTGCCCTGGATGCGGCTGCAGCTACCGGCTTGCCGGTGTGTCTGATGCATATGCTGGGTGAGCCCGGCAATATGCAGGACAGCCCGCACTATGATGACCTGGTTGGGGAGGTGAGCGGTTTTCTCTCCGAGCGGGTTGCTCAGTGCGCTGCGGTAGGTATTGCGCCGGAAAGGATCATCCTTGATCCGGGGTTTGGTTTCGCCAAGACCCTGCAACACAATTTGAGTTTGTTCAAACACATGGAGTCCTTGCATGCCCTTGGTCGGCCCCTGTTGGTCGGTGTTTCGCGCAAGAGCATGATAGGGCTGGCATTGAGCCGTCCGGTGGGTGAGCGGTTGTATGGCGGTCTTGCACTGGCGGCGCTCGCGGTGACCAAGGGTGCGCGCATCTTGCGTGTGCATGACGTTGCTGAGACCGTGGATGTGGTACGCATGATTGCAGCTGTGGAATCAGCCGAATAAGAATGATGGAGCACTTATGACTAAAAAATACTTTGGCACCGACGGTATCCGTGGTCGGGTCGGCGAGTTTCCGATTACTCCTGATTTCATGCTCAAGCTTGGATGGGCGGCGGGTATGGCGTTCCGCAGCATGGGCGCGTGCCGCATCCTGGTGGGCAAGGACACCCGAATTTCGGGGTACATGTTTGAATCAGCACTTGAGGCCGGCTTATCCGCTGCAGGCGCTGATGTGATGTTGCTGGGGCCAATGCCGACGCCGGCGATTGCATACCTGACGCGTACCTTTCACGCTGAGGCCGGTATTGTGATCAGTGCTTCGCACAATCCCCATGACGACAACGGCATCAAGTTCTTCTCCGGTCAGGGCACCAAGTTGCCAGACGAGATTGAGCTGATGATAGAAGAGCTGCTGGATGCGCCGATGACGGTGGTCGAGTCCAGTAAGCTGGGCAAGGTGTCGCGTATCAATGACGCGTCCGGTCGTTATATCGAGTTCTGCAAGAGCAGTGTGCCAACCAGTACCAACTTTGCCGGCCTGAAGATTGTTGTCGACTGCGCCCATGGTGCGACCTACAAAGTCGCACCAAGCGTATTCAAGGAGTTGGGCGCAGATGTGACAGTGCTTTCTGCTCAACCCAACGGATTGAACATCAACGAAAACTGCGGCTCCACCCATATGGAGCAGTTGCAAGCCGCTGTCCTGGCCGAGCATGCCGACCTCGGGATTGCCTTCGACGGTGATGGCGACCGCGTGCTGATGGTTGATCACACGGGTGCCGTGGTGGATGGTGATGACCTGTTGTTCATCATTGCCCGCGACCTGCATGAGCGTAACAAGCTGCAAGGCGGTGTCGTCGGTACGCTGATGAGTAACCTGGGGCTTGAACTGGCGTTGGCGGACCTGGGTATTCCTTTTGTTCGCGCCAACGTCGGTGACCGGTATGTGATCGCTGAGCTGCTGGAGCGTAACTGGCAGGTAGGTGGTGAGAACTCCGGGCACATCGTGTGCTTCCAGCACACTACCACCGGTGACGCGATTATTGCGGCGTTGCAGGTGCTGTTGGCTTTGCGTCGCCGCGAAGAGAGCCTGGCTCAGGCGCGTCAGGCCTTGCGTAAATGCCCACAAGTATTGCTTAACGTGCGTTTCGCAGGTGGGGAAAACCCGATCGAGCACCCTGCTGTCAAAGAGGCCTGCGAGCGCGCGACTCTAGCAATGGCTGGTCGCGGACGGGTATTGCTTCGCAAGTCCGGCACAGAGCCTTTGGTGCGCGTTATGGTCGAAGGTGACGACGAAATACAGGTTCGCGGCCATGCCGAGGACCTGGCAAAACTGGTAACTGAAGTTTGCGCCTGAATTCGGCTTGCCAGTAATGATGTGGTTGGGTAACATCTGCGCCCACTTTGACCGACGAGGTACAGCATGCGTCGCACTATGGTAGCTGGTAACTGGAAGATGCACGGTACCCGCGCCAGTGTCGCTGAGCTGATCAATGGCCTTCGTCACTTGGCCTTGCCTAGCGGTGTTGATATCGCGGTGTTCCCGCCTTGCTTGCATATCACCCAAGTGGTTGATGGCTTGAAAGGTAAGTCGATTCAGGTTGGCGCGCAGAATTCTGCAGTGGAAGCCATGCAAGGTGCGTTGACCGGTGAGATTGCACCGAGTCAGCTGGTTGATGCGGGTTGTTCCTATGTGCTTGTCGGGCACTCCGAGCGCCGTCAGATGATGGGCGAGCGTGATGGGACACTCAATCGCAAGTTCGCAGCAGCACAGGCTTGTGGCTTGATTCCGGTGTTGTGTATTGGGGAGACCCTTGAGCAGCGCGAATCGGGCAAGACTCTTGAAGTTGTCTCGCGTCAGCTTGGCAGCATCATCGAGGAGCTGGGTGTTGGTGCGTTCGCAAAGGCGGTAATTGCTTACGAGCCGGTCTGGGCCATTGGTACCGGGCTGACTGCTACACCGCAGCAGGCGCAGGATGTGCACGCAGCCATCCGTGCGCAGTTGGCGGCAGAGAATTCTGAAGTCGCACAAGGTGTGCGGCTTCTATACGGCGGCAGCGTGAAGGCGGCCAATGCGGTCGAACTGTTCGGCATGCCGGATATCGATGGGGGGCTCATTGGTGGAGCTTCCCTGAATGCAGATGAGTTCGGTGCGATTTGTCGCGCCGCGGGAAACTGAAAAAATGCTGGAAACAGTCGTAGTCGTTTTTCATCTGTTGGCTGCCCTGGGCGTAGTTGCCCTGGTTTTGTTGCAACAGGGTAAAGGTGCGGATGCTGGTGCGTCTTTCGGTGCAGGTGCTTCAAATACTGTGTTCGGAAGCCAAGGTTCCTCTACCTTTCTTAGTAAGTTTACTGCTATACTTGCCGCCGGTTTCTTCATAACCAGCTTAGGGTTAGGTTACTTTGCTAAAGAGAAAGCTCATGTGCTGACTCAAGTAGGTTTGCCAAACCCAGCAGTGTTGGAAGTACCAAAAGCAAAGCCGGCTTCTGATGATGTCCCGGTGCTTCAAGAGCAAAAGTCGGCTACTCCAGCGACTGACGTACCTCCAGCTCAAGAGCAGAAGTAAGAAGGGTTGTAAACGCTGTATTGCCGAGGTGGTGGAATTGGTAGACACGCAACCTTGAGGTGGTTGTGCCCATAGGGTGTAGGGGTTCGAGTCCCCTTCTCGGTACCAATTATCAGGAGAGCCCGCTGTTGCGGGCTTTCTTGTAGGTGGAAGGTTACATTGACCCTGTAAGGGATCGGTCGTATACTTCCGCCCCAGCTTTGTCGCGGGGTGGAGCAGTCTGGTAGCTCGTCGGGCTCATAACCCGAAGGTCGTCGGTTCAAATCCGGCCCCCGCAACCAGTTTTAGCGGAGCCCCTTTTAAGGGGCTTTTTGTTAGCTGGACACTTTCAACGCCGCTGTTCGACGGCGTTTCAAGGATGGGCGTTTCGCCCATTTTTTTATTTTGCACAGCATGCACATACATGCACGAGGGGGTTCAGGTGTCGAGCAAGCTAGAAGAGTTGCAGGCCTTGTTGGCCCCGGTGGTCGTGGCCCTAGGCTATGAATGCTGGGGTATTGAGTTTTCGGCTCAAGGTCGCCACTCAATGTTGCGCGTTTATATCGATAAAGAGGGCGGCGTGCTGGTGGACGATTGTGCCATTGTCAGCCGTCAGATCAGCGGTGTTCTGGATGTTGAAGATCCTATCTCCGTTGAGTACACCCTCGAAGTTTCCTCGCCAGGCATGGAACGCCCACTGTTCACTATTGATCAGTTTGCAAAATTTGCCGGTGAACAAGTGAAGATCAAGCTGCGATCCCCGTTCGAAGGGCGTCGTAACTTTCAGGGCCTTCTGCGCGGTGTAGAAGAACAGGATGTCGTGGTGCAGGTAGAAGACCATGAGTTCCTGTTGCCGATCGATATGATCGACAAGGCCAACATTATTCCCAGTTTTGACTGAGACGCGGATCCCGCGGATCCAATGGCTTGCGAAAGGCGAGGCGTACGATGAGCAAAGAAGTACTGCTGGTTGTTGAGTCGGTATCCAATGAAAAGGGCGTACCGGCAAACGTGATTTTTGAAGCGTTGGAGCTGGCATTGGCCACTGCTACCAAAAAGCGTTTTGAAGACGAAGTTGATCTGCGTGTGGAAATCAACCGCCACACCGGTGCCTATGAGACTTTCCGTCGCTGGACGGTCGTCGAAGAAGCCGATCTGGATGATCCGGCCATCGAAACCTGGCCGAGCAAGGTTGCTGAAACGCACCCAGGCGCCCAGGTCGGTGACGTCGTCGAAGAAAAGATCGAATCCATCGAGTTCGGCCGTATTGCTGCACAGACCGCCAAGCAGGTCATCGTGCAGAAGGTTCGCGAAGCCGAGCGCGCTCAAGTCGTTGACGCCTATCGCGAGCGCCTGGGCGAAATCATCTCCGGCACTGTGAAAAAAGTTACGCGTGACAATGTGATCGTCGACCTGGGCAATAACGCCGAAGCGTTGCTGGCCCGCGAAGACATCATCTCTCGCGAAACCTTCCGCGTTGGCGTGCGTTTGCGTGCGCTGCTCAAGGAAATCCGCACCGAGAACCGCGGCCCTCAGTTGATCCTGTCGCGTACCGCGCCGGAAATGCTGATTGAGCTGTTCCGTATCGAGGTGCCGGAAATCGCCGAAGGTCTGATCGAAGTCATGGCTGCGTCCCGCGACCCGGGTTCGCGCGCCAAGATCGCGGTCCGTTCCAAGGACAAACGCATCGACCCGCAAGGCGCTTGCATCGGTATGCGCGGTTCGCGTGTCCAGGCAGTGTCGGGCGAATTGGGCGGTGAGCGTGTGGACATCGTCCTGTGGGACGATAACCCGGCGCAGTTCGTGATCAACGCCATGTCGCCGGCTGAAGTGGCGGCAATTATCGTTGACGAAGATGCCCATGCAATGGACATCGCCGTTGGCGCAGACAATCTGGCTCAGGCCATTGGTCGTGGTGGTCAGAACGTGCGTCTGGCCAGCCAATTGACCGGCTGGACCCTGAACGTGATGACCGAATCGGACATCCAGGCTAAGCAGCAAGCTGAAACCGGTGACATCCTGCGCAACTTCATCGACGAGTTGGAAGTCGACGAAGACCTGGCACAGGTGCTGGTAGATGAAGGCTTTACCAGCCTGGAAGAGATTGCCTACGTACCGTTGGAAGAAATGCTCAACATCGACGGCTTTGACGAAGACACCGTCAACGAGCTTCGCGCTCGGGCCAAGGATCGTTTGTTGACTAAAGCCATCGCTACTGAGGAAAAGCTGGCAGACGCCCATCCGGCCGAAGACCTGCTCTCGCTTGAGGGTATGGACAAGGATTTGGCGATGGAACTGGCGGTGCGCGGCGTAATTACCCGCGAAGACCTGGCCGAGCAGTCTATTGACGATCTGCTCGACATCGACGGCATTGACGATGATCGTGCCGGCAAGTTGATCATGGCCGCCCGAGCCCATTGGTTCGAGTAATTAGGCGCGGCCTGAGGAGAGAAGTGCATGACGCAAGTCACGGTGAAACAACTGGCCGATGAGGTCAAAACACCGGTAGAGCGCCTGTTGCAGCAGATGCGTGAGGCAGGTCTGCCGCACACCGCCGCCGATGAAGGTGTGAGCGATAGTGAGAAGCAGTCTTTGCTGACTCACTTGAAGAGCAGCCACAAGGCGAAAGTGGAAGAACCGCGCAAGATTACATTGCAGCGCAAAACCACCAGCACCCTGCGTGTTGCGGGTAGCAAGAGCATCAGCGTTGAAGTACGTAAGAAGAAAGTCTTCGTACAGCGCAGCCCGGAAGAAATTGAAGCCGAGCGCAAACGCGAACTGGAAGAACGTCGCGCAGTAGAAAATGCTGCACGTCAGAAGGCTGAAGAAGAAGCCAAGCGTCGCGCCGAAGAAGAAGCGCGTCGCCAGCCTGCTGCTGCGCAAACTGCTTCCACTGAAGCGGTCGCCGCACCTAGCGCGCCTGCAGAAGCTGTGCGTGAGGCTGCTCCGGCGGCCGCTGCACCAGCGCCTGCTGCTGATGCCCGTAAGCGCGACGAACCTCGTCGTCCGGATAAACCGCGTGCCGACGATAACAGTCGTCGCGGTGGTGGTGGCGATGGCGAGCGCAAAAACGCTCCGCATCGTGCTTCGGTCAAAGAGAAAGCGCCTGCTCCACGTGTTGCCCCACGTACTACCGACGAAGAAAGCGATGGCTTCCGTCGTGGTGGTCGCGGCAAGGCCAAGCTGAAGAAACGCAATGCCCACGGTTTCCAGAGCCCAACCGGCCCTGTCGTGCGTGATGTGCAGATCGGCGAGACCATCACTGTTGGCGATCTTGCCAATCAGATGTCGGTCAAGGCTGCTGAAATCATCAAGTTCATGTTCAAACTGGGTACTCCAGCTACCATCAACCAGGTGCTTGATCAGGAAACTGCTCAACTGGTAGCCGAAGAACTGGGCCACAAAGTGACCCTGGTCAGCGACACCGCTCTGGAAGATTCCCTGGCAGAGTCCCTGAAGTTTGAAGGTGAGACCTTCTCCCGTGCGCCAGTCGTGACCGTAATGGGCCACGTTGACCATGGTAAGACTTCGCTGCTCGACTACATCCGTCGTGCCAAGGTAGCTGCTGGCGAAGCCGGTGGTATCACCCAGCACATCGGTGCGTACCACGTTGAAACCGAACGCGGCATGGTCACCTTCCTCGACACCCCTGGTCACGCCGCGTTTACCGCAATGCGTGCCCGTGGTGCCAAGGCGACTGACATCGTGATCCTGGTAGTTGCAGCGGACGACGGCGTGATGCCGCAGACCATTGAAGCTGTCCAGCATGCCAAGGCCGCTGGTGTTCCACTGGTTGTTGCCGTGAACAAGATCGACAAGCCGGGCGCAGATCTCGATCGCATCCGTAGCGAACTGTCGGTTCACGGCGTGACGTCTGAAGAGTGGGGCGGTGATACGCCGTTCGTTTCTGTCTCGGCGAAAGTCGGTACTGGTGTAGACGAACTGCTCGAAGCGGTCCTGCTGCAAGCTGAAGTCCTCGAACTGAAAGCAACCCCATCGGCCCCAGGTCGTGGTGTTGTGGTTGAATCGCGTCTCGACAAAGGTCGTGGCCCGGTGGCAACCGTGCTGGTTCAAGACGGTACCCTGCGTCAAGGCGACATGGTACTGGTCGGTTCGAACTATGGCCGTGTACGTGCCATGCTCGACGAGAACGGCAAGCCAATCAAGGAAGCGGGTCCTTCCATCCCGGTCGAGATCCTCGGCCTGGACGGTACTCCGGACGCTGGCGACGAGATGAGCGTGCTGTCTGACGAGAAGAAAGCCCGTGAAGTGGCTCTGTTCCGTCAAGGCAAGTTCCGCGAAGTCAAACTGGCTCGCGCTCACGCCGGCAAGCTGGAAAACATCTTCGAGAACATGGGGCAGGCAGAGAAGAAGACGCTTAACATCGTCCTCAAGTCTGACGTTCGTGGTTCCCTCGAAGCGTTGAACGGCGCCTTGAATGGCCTGGGTAACGACGAAGTGCAAGTGCGTGTTGTGGGTGGTGGTGTCGGTGGTATCACCGAGTCCGACGCCAACCTGGCACTGGCTTCCAACGCTGTACTGTTCGGCTTCAACGTGCGTGCCGATGCTGGCGCTCGCAAGATCGTCGAGCAGGAAGGCCTGGACATGCGTTACTACAACGTCATCTACGACATCATCGAAGACGTCAAGAAAGCCCTCACCGGCATGCTTGGCAGCGACGTCCGGGAGAACATCCTGGGTATTGCCGAAGTACGTGACGTGTTCCGCTCGCCGAAATTCGGTGCGATCGCCGGTTGCATGGTTATCGAAGGTACCGTGTACCGTAACCGTCCAATCCGTGTACTGCGTGAAGACATCGTTATCTTCGAAGGCGAGCTGGAATCCCTGCGCCGTTTCAAGGATGACGCTTCCGAAGTACGTGCCGGCATGGAATGCGGTATCGGCGTCAAGAGCTACAACGACGTCAAGGCTGGCGACAAGATCGAAGTCTACGAGAAGGTTCAGGTTGCTCGCAGCCTCTAACTCGCGCACTTCAGGAGCCACGTCGCGTGTGGGCATGCAAATGCCCCGCACAGCGTGCGGACTCTAAACGCAACGCCCGGTCTGGCTTTTGTCAGGCCGGGCGTTTGCCGCTTTCAGACCCCATGGGTTTCACCGTGTGGCAGTAACAGGTAACAAGACATGGCAAAAGAATACAGCCGTACCCAGCGTATCGGCGATCAGATGCAGCGTGAGCTGGCCCAACTGATCCGTCGCGAAGTCAAAGACCCTCGCGTTGGCCTGGTCACCATCACCGCTGTTGAAGTGAGCCGTGACGTGGGTCACGCGAAGATCTTCATCACCGTGATGGGGCAGGACAACAGCGAAGAAATCGCGCAAAGCATCAAGGTGCTCAACTCTGCCGCAGGCTTCCTGCGCATGCAGTTGGCCCGTGAAATGAAGCTGCGCAGCGTGCCCCAGTTGCACTTCCACTACGACGAAAGTGTCGTGCGTGGCGCGCACCTGTCGGCACTGATCGAGCGCGCCGTGGCTGAAGACAGCCAGCACCCATCCACACCTGAAGACGCCAAGGAGTAAGCGGTGGCTCAGGTCAAACGTATCCGTCGCAACGTCAGCGGCATCATTCTGCTCGACAAGCCGATTGGCTTTACCTCCAATGCCGCGTTGCAGAAGGTCCGCTGGTTGCTCAATGCCGAGAAAGCCGGACACACCGGCAGCCTCGATCCCCTGGCCACCGGCGTACTGCCGTTGTGCTTTGGCGAGGCCACCAAGTTCTCGCAATACCTGCTCGATTCCGACAAGGGTTACGAAACCCTGATGCAACTGGGCAAGACCACCACCACGGCAGACGCCGAAGGTGATGTTTTGCAGGTTCGCGACGTGACCGTTGGTCGTGCTGATATTGAAGCTGCCTTACCTGCTTTTCGTGGGCAAATCAGTCAGATACCGCCGATGTACTCGGCTCTCAAGCGTGATGGACAGCCCCTTTACAAGCTGGCACGTGCGGGCGAAGTAGTGGAGCGCGAACCGCGTTCTGTTACTATTGCGCGCTTGGAATTGCTCGCCTGTGAGGGTGACACCGCCCGGTTGGCCGTGGACTGCAGCAAAGGCACTTATATCCGTACCCTGGTGGAAGATATTGGTGAAAAGCTCGGTTGCGGCGCGTACGTTGCAGAGCTGCGACGTACCCAGGCCGGACCTTTCAGCCTGGCCCAGACGGTCACGCTGGAAGAGTTGGAAGCGGTACACGCAGAAGGCGGCAACGAAGCGGTTGATCGCTTCCTGATGCCGTCGGACAGTGGTTTGCTGGATTGGCCATTACTGCATTTTTCGGAACACAGCGCGTTCTACTGGCTTAACGGCCAGCCGGTACGCGCCCCGGATGCGCCGAAGTTCGGCATGGTGCGGGTACAGGATCATAACGGTCGCTTTATCGGTATCGGTGAAGTGAGCGAAGACGGGCGCATCGCGCCGCGTCGACTGATTCGGTCAGAATGACCGAACGAGTGTGGCTGTTAACAGGCACGGTCAACACTCATTTTTAGATACAGGGATTTGTCCCTGGCCTGTTGAAACTGCCCTTTGGGTGGTTTCCTGAAAAAAGGATTGCCTCATGGCTCTCGACGTTCAAGAAAAAGCACAAATCGTAGCTGACTACCAGCAAGCTGTTGGTGACACTGGTTCGCCAGAAGTGCAAGTTGCACTGCTGACCCACAACATCAACAAGCTGCAAGGTCACTTCAAGGCCAACGGTAAAGATCACCACTCCCGTCGTGGTCTGATCCGCATGGTAAACCAGCGCCGTAAGCTGCTGGACTACCTGAAAGGCAAGGATCTGGGTCGTTATCAGGCTCTGATCGGTCGCCTGGGTCTGCGTCGCTAATCAGCGATTGCGCTAGAGGTTGGTTGTCTGCCGTGTGTCAGTGGGATTCCCGCTGGCCCATGGTAGGCTCCCAGCCTCAAGTTTTATCTGGATACACGTTTTACCCCTGGACAAGGGTTGGGCCGATTCCCGACATTGCCCAAGAATTTCGCAAGAAGACAAGTTCCCCAAGAGCCACAAAGAAGGTAGGACACCGTGAACCCGGTTATCAAAAAATTCCAGTTCGGTCAGTCGACCGTTACCCTCGAGACAGGCCGTATCGCCCGTCAAGCCTCCGGCGCAGTGCTGGTTACCGTTGACGACGACGTTACCGTATTGGTGACCGTTGTTGGCGCCAAGCACGCTGACCCAAGCAAAGGCTTCTTCCCTCTTTCTGTTCACTACCAGGAAAAGACTTACGCTGCCGGTAAGATCCCTGGCGGTTTCTTCAAGCGCGAAGGCCGTCCTTCCGAGAAAGAAACCCTGACTTCCCGACTGATCGACCGTCCGATCCGTCCGCTGTTCCCAGAAGGCTTCATGAACGAAGTGCAGGTTGTCTGCACCGTCGTTTCCACCAGCAAGAAAACCGATCCTGACGTTGCTGCGATGATCGGTACTTCGGCTGCCCTGGCCATCTCCGGCATTCCTTTCGATGGTCCGATCGGCGCAGCCCGCGTTGCTTTCCACGAAAGCACCGGTTACCTGCTGAACCCGACTTACGAGCAACTGAAAGCGTCGAGCCTGGACATGGTCGTTGCAGGTACTTCGGAAGCCGTATTGATGGTTGAATCGGAAGCCAAAGAGCTGACCGAAGACCAGATGCTGGGCGCAGTACTGTTTGCTCACGACGAGTTCCAGGTTGTGATCAACGCTGTTAAAGAACTGGCTGCCGAAGCTGCCAAGCCTACCTGGGCCTGGGCTCCGCAAGCCGAAGCTACCGAACTGCTGGGCGCTATCCGCTCCGAGTTCGGCACAGCGATCTCCGACGCCTACACCATCACCGTCAAGGCCGACCGTTACGCTCGCCTGGGTGAGCTGAAGGACCAGGTTGTTGCCAAGCTGTCCGGCGAAGAAGGCCAGCCTTCTTCCAGCGAAGTCAAAGCAGCCTTCGGTGAAATCGAATACCGCACCGTTCGCGAAAACATCGTTAACGGCAAGCCACGTATCGACGGCCGCGACACTCGCACCGTTCGTCCGCTGAACATCGAAGTCGGCGTTCTGCCGAAGACTCACGGCTCGGCACTGTTCACCCGTGGTGAAACCCAGGCACTGGTAGTTGCGACCCTGGGTACTGCCCGTGACGCACAGCTGCTGGACACCCTGGAAGGCGAGAAAAAAGACCCCTTCATGCTGCACTACAACTTCCCTCCGTTCTCGGTGGGCGAGTGTGGTCGCATGGGCGGCGCTGGTCGTCGCGAAATCGGTCACGGCCGTCTGGCCCGTCGTTCGGTCCAGGCCATGCTGCCTGCTGCTGACGTGTTCCCGTACACCATCCGTGTGGTGTCGGAAATCACCGAGTCCAACGGTTCCAGCTCCATGGCTTCGGTCTGCGGTGCTTCCCTGGCTCTGATGGACGCTGGTGTGCCGATGAAGGCGCCGGTTGCCGGTATCGCCATGGGCCTGGTTAAAGAAGGCGAGAAGTTCGCCATCCTGACCGACATCCTGGGTGACGAAGACCACCTGGGCGACATGGACTTCAAAGTAGCCGGTACCGCCAAAGGTGTTACCGCGCTGCAGATGGACATCAAGATCAAGGGCATCACCGAAGAGATCATGGAAATCGCTCTGGGCCAAGCCTTGGACGCGCGCCTGAACATCCTCGGTCAGATGAACCAGATCATTGGTCAGTCCCGTACCGAACTGTCGGAAAATGCTCCGACCATGATCGCGATGAAAATCGACACCGACAAAATCCGTGATGTTATCGGTAAAGGCGGCGCGACCATTCGTGCGATCTGTGAAGAGACCAAGGCGTCGATCGACATCGAAGACGACGGCTCGATCAAGATTTTCGGCGAAACCAAGGAAGCTGCAGAAGCTGCACGTCAGCGCGTCCTGGGCATCACCGCTGAAGCTGAGATCGGCAAGATCTACGTCGGTAAGGTTGAGCGCATCGTCGACTTCGGCGCATTCGTCAACATCCTGCCAGGCAAAGACGGTCTGGTTCACATCTCCATGCTGAGCGACGCTCGCGTTGAGAAAGTGACCGACATTCTGAAAGAAGGTCAGGAAGTGGAAGTGCTGGTACTGGACGTGGACAACCGCGGCCGTATCAAGCTGTCCATCAAGGACGTAGCAGCAGCCAAGGCTTCGGGCGTTTAATTACCCCCAGGCTTCACGCTGAAAAAGAGGACTCTTCGGAGTCCTTTTTTACGCCTGCGGGAAAGTGTCGAAAAATCAGACGCTTAGTAAATCCCAAAAGCCGCAAGTTGCACGCAGGCAGGATCGCGTTCATGCAAGTTGCACGATTTCGAAATTTGGCTGTTTTTATAACTATATGATTTATAAGGATTTAATCCTCATTCGAGACTTGGCACACTGCCTGCAACAACCCTGTTAACGCTGCAGCATCAAGGTTCACACACTGCAGACTTTTAATAAAACAGGAGTTACTCGTATGAAGAAGTTCGCTCTCGCTACTGCTACCGCTCTGACCCTGGCCATGGGTGCTAACGTGGCCTTTGCTCAGACTTCCCAAGCTCCAATGACCCTGGCGGCCGGTGAAGCTACTAAGGCAAAAGAAAGCGTTTCGGATACTTGGATCACTACCAAAGTTAAATCCGATCTGCTGACCGAAAAAGGCATTCCTGGTTCGGACATCAAGGTTGAAACCAACAAAGGTGTGGTTTCCCTGTCTTCGACCGTAGCCATTTCGGATGCCCAGAAAGAAACTGCCGTAGCGATCACCAAGAAAATCAAAGGTGTAACCGCAGTTTCTGCTGACGGCCTGATGGCTGGCGGCGCTACCAAGGCAGACAACGTAGACAAAACCAAAGGCGCAGCTGCTGACGCCAAAGGCGCAACCTCCGATACCTGGATCACCACCAAAGTCAAAGCTGATCTGGTAACCGAGAAAGGCATTCCTGGCACCGACATCAAAGTCGAAACCAACAAGGGCGTAGTATCCCTGTCCTCTTCGGTCGCTGTGACCGAAGCACAGAAAACTACCGCGGTGAACATCACCAAGAAAATCAAAGGCGTTAAAGCTGTATCGGCCGATGGCCTGAAAGCAGAGTAACGCTCAATAGCTCGTCTGAACTAGCGGCGGCGGCGCGTGAGTTAGATATCCACTCAATGCACCTCTAAGTTTCATGCGACCGACCACACGGATGTGGTCATTACAGGCCCCGGCACTTCTGTGTCGGGGCCTGTTCTATTGTGGCGGGAAAGTAATGCGGCAGCGGCTTGTCGTTGGCGCCTATTCGGCGTCCAGATGCATCGGTGTTATCACGCGACCATCTTTCTCTGCCTGGCCCAGTTGCGCGTCAATGAAGTAGACACGGTCGTCCTCCAGCTGCGCCTTATCCACCAAGTAGTCCTTGATCGTGCTCGCACGGTCCTGGCCCAACTGGCGCAGCAGCACGTCACTGCCACTCCAGAACTTGATGACGCCGTCTTTCAGCTTGGCGGAGCGCTCATTGCTGCTCAGGTCCTTCCATTCTGCTGGAGGCTGTTGTTTCAAGCGGGTGCGGTAAATGCCTTCGAGCAAGGGTGCCTTTACGCTCTCAGGAACTTCCAGCAAGGAAGCTTGGGCTGGCACTTTGTCGCCACGGCGCTGCAGCATTTTGTAGTAGTTGTATTGGTATTCCCGCTCCAGGCGCTGGGCCGCCAGGAATGGACCGTCGCTGCTGGCTGCGGCCGTGCCTTCGATTTCCAGGCGGAGGGCAGGGCGTTCTTTCAGCGCCTTGGCCAAGATGTTCAGGGCGCCTTCGGCGTCTTTGTTCAATTCGCTGGAACCCGCCGCAAACGACACGCTGCCCAGGTCCTCCGCTCCACCTCCCGTGACCAACCCGCCAATAAACTTGAACGGCGCAGTGGCCGCTCGTACCACCAGATTGCGCAGGGTTTGCCACACAATTGGCATCACGCTGAATTGCGGGTTATTCAGGTCGCCGGATACGGGCAGTTCGATGGAGATCTTGCCGTCGCTGTCCTTGAGCAAGGCGATTGCCAGGCGAATCGGCAAGTCCACGGCATCGGCACTGTCGACTTTTTCGCCCAGTTGCAATTGCTCGACCACCACTTTGTTCTCAGCCTTCAACTGGCCCTTGGTGATCACGTAGTGCAGGTCAAGGTTGAGGCGGCCCTTGCGGATGCGGAAGCCGGCGAACTTGCCCGAGTAAGGCGTCAGCGTGGTCAACTCGACACGTTTGAAGCTGGTGGCGATGTCCAGCGCCGCCATCGGGTCAAACGGGTTCACGCTGCCTTTGATGGTGACCGGTGCATAACGGTCCACCTTGCCCTTGATGTCAACGCTCGCCGGCTTGGCCTGGCGACTGTCGATGGTGCCGATCTGCCCGTTGAGCTGTTGGATCGCAGTGGCGAAGTTGGGGGTGAGGCTGAAGTCAGCGAAGTTGGCCGAACCGTCGTTGATCGCAATCTGCCCGATATGGATACCCAGCGGCTTGTCTTTGCTAGCGGCGGGTTTGGCTGACGATTTGGCGCCACTGTCGGCCGGCTGTGGGATCAGTAAGTCGTCGACGTTGGTGGTGCGATCATCGTTGATCATGAACCGCGCATACGGTTGCAGCAGGTTGACCTTGTCGATCGACAGGCTGTCGCCGTGTTGGTAGTTCACGCCTTCGAGCACCAGGCGCTGCCATTTGAGGAAGTCGCGGGTCTTGAGGGTGTCGAGGGTATGCAACTGGTCGACCTGCGCGCGGCCGGTGATCTGCAGCGCCAGGGGATCGGTGCTTTTCAGGTTCACGTCCAGGTCGCTGCCAAGCATGCCGCTACGCAATTCCAGACGGATAAACGGGCTGATATAGGACTGGGCGACCCGCAGGTCGATGTCCTTGGTATTGACCTTCAACTTGGCGCTGACCGGGTTGAGGTTGACCGTGCCGGTTGCCTGGATCTTGCCCTGCTTGCCCAGGCCGGTGTCGACCTTCAGGGTAAAGGGGCTCTGGTTGAGGCTGTCGAAGTTCTGCACGTCGACGTTCAACGGGCCCAGCTCCAGCGCTACCGCAGGCTTAGCCTGACGGTCGGCCAAATGCACTTGGTAGTTGCGCAGTTGGACGTCCTTGAGCAGCACTTGCCATGGCTTGCTCGGGGCAACGGGCGCAGGCTTTGGCGAATCAGCCGTGGCGGGTGCTGTGGCAGGCTCCGGCGCCTTCGCCGGTTTGTTCGGCTGGCCGGCGAACAGTTTTTGCCAGTCCAGTTGCCCATCCGCTTCGCGAGCCGCCCAGGTCTCGAGCTTATTGCTGCGGATCTTGCCGACCACCACCTGCTGTTTGGCCAGGTCCACCGTGGTCTCGCTGACGTCCAAACGCTCCAGGCGCACCAACGGCCGGCCATCCGGGGCCTTGATGGCGAACGGTGCGATGCTGGCGGCGGTGTTGGTCAGGTTCAGCTCGGTTTCTTTGGCCAGGCTGAACCTGTACTCGGTACTGAAGTTGAGCACGCCGTCTTCAAGTACCAGGGGTAAGGCGTCACGCACATAAGGCCACCAGGCTTTCATCTTGCCACCGGTGACTTTGAGCGTACCCTCGGAGGTGATCGGCACCAGGCTGAAGTTGCCTTTCCAGTCGATCTGCCCACCTTCAGGGCCGGCGGCCACCAAGGTCATGTCCGCATTGTCTTCCGGCAGGGTGCTGAGGTTCTTCAGCTCGAAGTCGAGTGTGTCGTAGAGGAATTCGATAGGTTCGCTGGGGCGCAAGTCTTGAAAATGCACGTAACCGCCGGCCAGCTTGATGCTGTCGACACGCAGCGGGAACGGCTTGGCGTCGGGGTCGGCAGGGGTAGGCTCGCTTGGTGGCAACTTGAACAACTGCGCCAGATTCAACTGGCCTGACTTGTCGAACAACAACTCGGTCTTGGGCTTGTCCAGTTGCACATCCGCCAGGTGCAGGGCGCGGGTCCACAGGCTATCGACCTGCAGGTTGGCGTAAAGCCGTTCGAAACCTACCTGTTCCTTACCGGGTTCGCCGATCTTCAAGCCCCATACCGTTACTTCCAGGCTGAACGGGTTAAGTTCGATCCGTTCGATGCGTGCTGGCACCGTGGCGTAATTGGCCAACTGTTGGTTGGCAACGCGAAGAGCGATGCCAGGCAAAATCAGAAAACCCAGCAAGCTGTACAACGCAAGGGCAGTCAACAAGGCGCCAGCGGCGCGAATCAATCCTTTGGGCATGGGGCGGCGCCATCTATGTCAAACAGGAGTGCCTTGGAGTATGGCACGGGTTTTCGGTTCCGAAGAACCGGGCCTTTAGGATGCTTCTTACAGTTGCAGTATCAGAGTCTTCAGCGGTGGCTGTTGATCTTGTGAGGGAAAGTCCGCACCTGGCGTCATGATTTTCCAGTCCCGCACCGCACGCCCAGCCTTTTGTGCACAACGCAGCACCTGTTCACGCCAATCCTCCATGCTGACTTTTGCCAGGTTGTTACAGCAGATCAGCACGCCATTGTCGGCAGTAGCGAGCAGTGCAGGCTTGAGCAGGCTCTGATAGTCACGCAACAGGTCGACCGTACCGAAGGCACTCTTGGCCCAGGCCGGCGGGTCGAGCAACACCAAGTCATATTGACGCGGCTCCAGGCGCGGATAGCTCGGCAGTTTCTGCCCGCGACGCTGGGTGATCGGCAGCCCGGCCAGTTGGCGAATCGCTGGGAAGTAGTCCGATTGCACGAACTCCATGGGTGGAAGCTGTGGATTGAGCAGGCCGTTTTCACGCCCGACCGCCAGGTTGCCCTCGGCGAAGTCCAGGTTGCATACCTCGCGCGCGCCACCGGCAGCGGCGCTCAGGCCCACCCCACAGGTGTAGGCAAACAGGTTCAGTACGCTTTTGCCGGCGCTGTGGTCCTTGACCCAGCCGCGCGTATTGCGCAGGTCAAGGAACAGCAGCGGGTCCTGGCCGGCGTGGCGCCCGCGTAAACGGTAGTTGAGGCCCCATTCGTGGCCCACAAGGTCTTCCAGCGCGGCAGGTTCGGCGCGGTATACAGAATCTTCGCGATCGACCCGCGAGTTGCCGCGGGAGCGGTCGTTGTAAACCAGCAGCAACTCCAGGCCCATGTACTGGTTGATCAGTTGGTGCAGCTCCAGCAGGTCGGCGGTTTCCAGCGACTGATGGAAGCTTTGCACCAGTAACTGCGGGCCATAGCGGTCGATGGTCAGGCCGCCGGCGCCTTCCTGGCTGCCATGGAACAGCCGATAGCAGTCGGTGCCCTGGGCGTGCAGCTCGTTGATCAGGTCTTGGCGATGATCGAGGGCGGCGCGCAGCGCCTGATTCAAGGGAAACATGGAGCGCGCCTTGCTTAGGTAAATGGGGGAAATAAGGGCGCGGAGTTTAACAGCTATGGCGCCTTGCCTACATCAACCCCATCCGCCGGTGTGCACGCTGCACCGAACCATTGCGCATCGCCCAGCGCAACAACGGCGCGCTGCGCTTGACCCCAGCGCGGATCATCCGGCGTTGCAGCGGGCTCTGGTGCTGATCGAGCAGGGTGCTGGCCCAGTCTGGCAGCAGGTCGATCCCGGCTTGCATCATCAAGGCGCCAAAAGGTTTGGCCAACGTGCTGGGGGAGGGCGCGTTCAGCAACAGGCGCAGCACTTCGCGGCTGCGCTCGTCGCACAGTAATTGCGGGCGGATATTCTCAAGGTAATCGGAAATTTCCTGCCGTGAATGCGGCACATGCTGCGCGCCCAGCCGTTCTGCGACGACTGCGATCTCGCTGTAGTAACGATCCTGGTCACGGCCAGAGAGGTGCGGGTTGCAATAGCGCAAGTGGGCAGCAAGAAAGTTGCTCACCTCTGCCACATGTACCCAGGTCAGCAACTCTGGATCGCTGGCCGCGTAAGGCCGCCCGTCCGGGGCATGGCCAACCACCTGCAGGTGAATGGTGCGCACTTTTTCGATCAACCAATCGGCGTCCTTGCGCGAGCCGAACGTCGTACCGGAAATAAACTGCGAGGTACGGCGCAGGCGCCCAAGCATGTCCTGGCGAAAATTCGAATGGTCCCACACGCCGGCCAGTGCCAGTGGGTGCAAGGCTTGCAGCATCAAGGCGCTGATGCCGCCGATGAGCATGCTGCTGAAGTCGCCATGGACTTGCCAACTGACCGAGTCCGGTCCGAACAGGCCAGGATCGCCCTTGGGGTTTTCCAGGTCCAGTTGGCCCAGTGACAAGCCGGTGAGGCTCATCAGCTGGGTTTCGATACGGGTACGGATAAATTCCATGGCGACTCGGGTTTTCCTATCGGTTCAGGCGTTTGTCGATCAGGCCGTCGACGACGCTGGGGTCGGCCAGGGTCGAGGTATCACCCAGGCTGTCCAGTTCATTGCAGGCGATCTTGCGCAAAATCCGGCGCATGATCTTGCCGGATCGGGTTTTCGGCAGGGCCGGTGCCCATTGGATCAGTTCCGGCTTGGCAAAGCTGCCGATTTCCTTGCTGACCAGTTCCAGCAGGTGTTTTTTCAGCGCATCGCTGGGTTCGACGCCATTCATGGGGGTGACGAAGGCGTAGATGCCCAGGCCCTTGACGTCGTGGGGGTAGCCCACCACGGCGGCTTCGGCCACTTGGTCATGCAGTACCAGCGCACTCTCTACCTCGGCGGTGCCGATACGGTGGCCGGACACGTTGATCACATCGTCGATACGCCCGGTGATCCAGTAGTCGCCGTCCTCATCGCGGCGCGCGCCGTCACCGGTGAAATAGTAGCCGGGGTAGGGTTTGAAATAGGTGTCGACCATGCGCTGCGGGTCGCCGTAGACGCTGCGAATCTGCCCCGGCCAGCTGGCCTTGATCGCCAGTACGCCGCTGCCGGCACCGCTGATGACCTTGCCTTGTTCATCCAGCAGCACGGGCTGTACACCAAACATCGGCTGGGTGGCGCAACCCGGTTTGATGCGCTGCGCGCTGACCAACGGGCTGAGCATGATGCCGCCGGTCTCGGTCTGCCACCAGGTATCGACAATAGGGCAACGCTGTTCGCCCACCGCGTTGAAGTACCAGTCCCAGGCTTCCGGGTTGATCGGCTCACCGACGCTGCCCAGCAGGCGCAGGCTGGCGCGGGAGGTCGTCTCCAGCGGGCCGTGGCCCTCGCGCATCAATGCGCGCAAGGCGGTGGGGGCGGTGTAGAAGATATTCACCTGATGTTTATCGATGACCTGCCAGAAGCGCGAACTGTCCGGGTAGCTCGGCACACCTTCGAACATCAGCGAGGTGGCGCCATTGGCCAGCGGCCCGTACACGATGTAACTATGACCGGTGACCCAACCCACATCGGCGGTGCACCAGAACACCTCACCGTCGCGGTAATCGAGTACGTACTTGAAGGTCATTGCCGCCTGGAGCAGGTAGCCGCCCGTGGTGTGCAGCACGCCCTTGGGTTTACCGGTGCTGCCGGAGGTGTAGAGGATAAACAGCGGGTCTTCGGCATCCATCGGTTCGGGAGGGCAATCGTCGCTCGCCGCATCCAGTACCTGTTGATACCTGAGGTCGCGGCCTTCGCTCCAATTCACTTGGGCGCCGGTGCGTTGTACGACCAGCACCGTGCTGACGTTGGGGCAACTGGCCAGGGCCTTGTCGACATTCTGTTTCAACGCCACCGGCTTACCACCGCGCACGCCTTCATCGGCAGTGATCACGGTGCGGCAGTCGGCGTCCAGAATGCGGTCGCGCAGGGCGTCCGGTGAGAACCCGCCAAAGACCACCGAGTGCACCGCGCCAATCCGCGTGCAAGCCAGCATTGCGTAGGCCGCTTCCGGGATCATCGGCATGTAGATACACACCCGATCGCCTTTTTTCACACCACGGCTTTTCAGCACATTGGCCAGGCGGCAGACGTTTTGGTGCAGTTGGCGGTAGGTGATTTTGGAAGATTTTGCAGGATCATCACCTTCCCAGATGAAGGCCGGCTGATCGGCGCGTTGCGCGAGGTGACGGTCGATGCAGTTGTAGCTGACGTTTAACTGGCCACCGGCAAACCATTGGGCGGCACCGGTCTTGATGTCTGACTGCTGGACGGTGTGCCACGGTGTTATCCAGTCGAGAAAGCCCTTGGCCTGTTCGGCCCAGAACGTGTCCGGCTGTTCGATGGATTGGCGATAGAGGCGCTGGTAGTCCTCTTGACTGAGTTGCGCAGCCCGGCGGACGGCATCGGCGGTGGGAAACGTGCTGATATCGAACATGAGCGATCCTTATTCTTGTTTTTGCGACAAGTCATAAAGATGCACCCTGTATGGAGAGGGTTCAAGGCCAACGTCCAAACGGACGTTGGCCTTGCGGTACCTGCATCAGCCGCGGTGACGACCGCGGAAGTAGTTGATCAGGCCCTGGGTCGAAGCGTCTTCGGCCAAGGTTTCTTCGGCACCGGTGAGGCGATTGTAAACGCCCTTGCCCAGCTCCTTGCCCAGCTCCACGCCCCATTGGTCAAAGGCGTTGATGCCCCAGATCACGCTTTGCACGAACACTTTATGTTCATACATGGCAACCAGGGCGCCCAAGCGACGCGGGCTGATGCGTTCAACCACCAGGGTGTTGCTCGGACGGTTGCCCGGGATCACCTTGTGCGGTGCCAGCTTCTGCACTTCGTCTTCCGGGATGCCCTTGTCGCGCAGCTCGGCTTCGGCTTCGCTGCGGGTCTTGCCGAGCATCAGTGCCTGGCTCTGGGACAGGCAGTTGGCGTACAGCCACTGATGGTGGTCGGACACCGGGTTGAAGCTGACGATCGGCACGATGAAGTCGGCGGGGATCAGTTGGGTGCCCTGGTGCAGCAACTGGTGGTAAGCATGTTGACCGTTGCAGCCGACGCCACCCCAGATCACCGGGCCTGTATCGGTGGACACCGGCTTGCCGTCCTGGCGAACGCTCTTGCCGTTGGACTCCATGTCCAGCTGTTGCAAGTGCTTGGTGATGTTACGCAGGTAGTGGTCATACGGCAGGATCGCATGGCTCTGCGCACCCCAGAAGTTGCCGTACCAAACGCCCAGCAGGCCCAGCAGCACCGGCATGTTCTGTTCGAACGGCGCGTTCTGGAAATGCTGGTCCATGGTGTAGGCACCGGACAGCAGTTCCTTGAAGTTGGACATGCCGATGGCCAGGGCGATTGGCAAGCCGATGGCCGACCACAACGAATAACGGCCGCCGACCCAGTCCCACATCGGGAAGATGTTTTCTTCGCGGATACCGAAGGCCACCGCTGCCGCGTTGTTGCTCGACACGGCGATGAAGTGGCGATACAGCTCAGCTTCCGAGCCACCCTGGGCCAGGTACCAGGCGCGGGCGGCCTGGGCGTTTTTCAGGGTTTCCAGGGTGTTGAAGGATTTCGACGAGACAATAAACAGCGTGGTCTCGGCGCGCAGCTTCATGGTCAGCTCGTGGAACTCGCTGCCATCAATGTTCGCCAGGTAGTGGCAGCGCACGCCTTTATGGGCGTAGGACAACAGCGCTTCAGAGACCAGCTCCGGGCCGAGGAACGAGCCACCGATGCCGATGTTCACCACGTCGGTGATCGGCTTCTCGGTGTAGCCACGCCACAGGCCGTCGTGGATGCGACCGACCAGGTCGGTGATCTGGTTCAGCACCTTGTGCACGTCCGGCATGATATTCACGCCGTTTACCGACAGCTTGTCGCCCACCGGGCGGCGCAGTGCGGTGTGCAGGGCAGGGCGGCCTTCGGAGGAGTTGACCGGCTCGCCGGCGTACAGTGCGTCGATCGCGCCTTTGAGGTTCACTTCCTTGGCAAGGCCCACCAGCAGGTCACGGGTTTCGCTGGTGATCAGGTTTTTCGAGTAATCGAGGAAAAGTCCGCAGCTGCTCAAGGTGAACTGGGAAAAGCGCTGGGGATCGGCATTGAACGCTTCGCGCATGCTGAAATCCTGCATGGCTTGGCGATGTTGATTGAGCGCTTGCCAGGCGGGCAGAGCGGTAACGTCATGAGGGGTGCGGTAGTACGCCATCGCTGCGGGTTTCCTTTTATTACGGGGACTGCCTTTAGGACACTTCAAAGCCCGGAACATCCAGTCTTATCTCAAGGATTGGGTTCCAGACAGCGCTAACCATAGCGCAGGGCGATTACATTAAACCTAGCGTGTCGATATGTCTTGGCTTTGTCTGCGCTGTGGCCGGTACTTTTTTATACCGGCACAGCGATCAGGGCAATCGGCGGGGTGTTCAGAGAGGTCAGTTGAGGTTCAGATGCAGGTTGTCGATCAGGCGGGTCGTGCCTAGAAAGGCGGCCACCAGAATCACAATATCCCGATCCTCGGCCGTGGCGGTCCGCAGGTGCACGCCCTGGCGCACTTCGAGGTAATCCAGGCGCAACCCGGCGGCCTCTATCTGCTGCACCTGTTCGGCGCGCAGTCTGGCGAAGTCGTGATCACCGCTTCTGATGGCTGCGGCAATCTGGTTGAGGCTGCGGTACAGCACCGGTGCGATCGCACGTTCTTCTTCGCTGAGAAAGCCATTACGCGACGACAGCGCCAGGCCATCATCGGCGCGCACGGTGGGCTCGCCAATGATCTGGATCGGCATGTTCAGGTCATGGACCATGGCGCGAATCACGGCCAGTTGCTGGTAGTCCTTCTGGCCAAATACGGCAATGTCCGGCTGGACCATGTTGAACAATTTGCTGACCACGGTCGCCACACCTTCGAAATGCCCGGGACGGCTGGCGCCGCACAAACCTTCGGACAATTGCGGGACGCTGACGCGGGTCTGGCCGGTCATGCCGCCGGGGTACATCTCCTCGACGGTCGGAGCGAACAGCAGGTTGCAGCCGGCCTGCAGGAGTTTTTCCTGGTCGGCGGCCAAGGTGCGAGGGTACTTGTCCAGGTCTTCGCCGGCGCCAAATTGCAGCGGGTTGACGAAAATACTCGCAACGACAAAGTCCGCCTGCTGCACAGCCTTGCTGACCAGGCTGGCATGCCCGCTGTGCAGGTTACCCATGGTGGGCACGAAGCCGATGCGTTTGCCTGCCTTGCGGGCGTGGGCGACGGCGGCTCTTAGTTCGCGTACGGTTTTTACGGTGTTCATGCAGAGAATCCGTGTTCGGCGCCTGGGAAGGTCACGCCTTTGACTTCGGCCACGTAAGCACTCAATGCGGCGTGGATGCTGTCCTGGCCAGTCATGAAATTCTTCACGAACTTCGGCACGCGGCCGGTCATCGACAGGCCGAGCATGTCGTGCAGCACCAGCACCTGGCCGTCGGTGGCCGAGCCCGCGCCAATACCGATCACCGGCACTTTAACGGCCTGGGTGATTTCTGCTGCGAGTTCGCTGGGCACGCATTCGAGCAGGATCATCGCAACGCCCGCCTGTTCCAGGGCGATGGCATCGGCACGCATCTGGCGCGCCTGGGCTTCGTTGCGGCCTTGTACCTTATAGCCGCCGAGGATGTTCACGGACTGTGGCGTAAGGCCCATATGTGCACAGACTGGCACCCCGCGCTCAGCCAGCAGGCGAATCGACTCGGCGAGCCACACGGCGCCCTCGACTTTGACCATGTGTGCACCGGCACGCATCAGTTTCCCGGCGTTCAGGAAGGTCTGCTCGACCGTGGCGTAATCCATGAACGGCAGGTCGGCGATGATGAACGCGCCGTCATTACCGCGCTTGACGCTGGCGGTGTGGTAGGCCAGTTCATCGGTGGTGACGGGCAGGGTGCTGTCATTCCCTTGAAGGACCATGCCCAGGGAGTCACCTACCAGTAACACTTCAACCCCGGCCTGGCAGCTGGCGTGGGCGAAGGTGGCGTCATAGCAGGTCAGCATGGTGATTTTTTCACCTTTGAGCTTGAGGCTCTGCAAGGTGGTCAGGGTAATGTCTGGCATGAAAAGGGTCCTCGTTCAGGCGCTTGGAAACAGCGAGTTACGCGCGTGAGTCTTCGTTTATACAGGCGCACTGTCTTGAGAGCAGTGCTTATAAGGCCTGGATTGCGCCCTTCAGCGCCGGGTTGGCGGCAGCGGGACGCCTATAGTCGTGAGGAGGACACGGGAAGTCAATTGGATGTGTTACCGCATTGTTACGATGGCGGTGTTACCGCTGTTACTGACGCGATTCAGCAACGGGGAGCCGTTCCAGGCCGACAAACGGGCAGGCTTCAAGCAGGGTGCTGAGGCGTTTGCCATCCGGCAATTGCAAGGCGGCAGGCGCCAGTTCGGCCAGTGGGTACAACACAAACGCACGCAGGTGCATCTGGTAGTGGGGCACTTTCAGGCGCGGCTCGTCGATCAGGTGATCGCCAAACAGCAGAATGTCCAGGTCAAGCGTGCGCGGGCCCCAACGCTCCAGACGCTCGCGGCCTTGGTCGTTTTCGATGGCTTGCAGCGCATCCAGCAGATCTAGTGGCGCAAGGCTGCTGTCCAGGGCGGCAACCGCGTTGGTGTAGCGCGGTTGGCCCGGGAGCAGGGAGTCACTTTGGTAAAAGGCGGACACACCCGCGACGCAAGTGCCTGGCAATTGCGCCAGCGCTTCGATAGCGCTGCGCAATTGCTGGTCCGGGGCGGCCAAGTTGCTGCCCATGCCGATGTAGATGCGTTCCACGTTTATTCGCCCGCAGCGCCCGAGGCATCGGCAGCACTGCGTTTACGCTTGGTGCCACTACGACGACGCTTCTTCGGCCCAGCGCCTTCAGCATCACTCTTGCTGCCGAGGTCGCGAATCATGTCGCGGCGCTGGCTGTCATTGGCATCCTGATAGTCGGTCCACCATTCGCCGAGGCCGTCGGTCTGTTCACCGGCGCTTTCGCGCAGCAGCAGGAAATCGTAGCCGGCGCGGAAGCGTGGGTTGTCCAGCAGCAGGTCGGCGCGCTTGCCGCTGCGGCGGGGCAGGCGTTCCTGCATGTCCCAGATCTCGCGGATCGGCAGGGTGAAACGTTTCGGGATAGCGATGCGCTGGCACTGTTCGGCGATCAGCTCGTGAGCGGCTTCCTGCATGGCCGGGATCGGCGGCATGCCACGGTCCTGCAGGCGCAGTACGCGCTTGGGCAGGGCCGGCCACAACAGGGCGGCAAACAGGAACGCCGGTGTTACCGGTTTGTTCTGCTTGATGCGCAGGTCGGTGTTGATCAACGCTTCGCTGATCAGCGTGTGGGTATAGGTCGGGTTGTGTTCCAGTGCTTCGGCGCTGGCCGGGAACAGTGGGTCGAACAATTGCAGGTCGACCAGCATTTCGAAGGTGTCGGCGGCGTAGCCCGAGAGGAACAGCTTGAGCACTTCTTCGAACAGGCGCGCGGACGGGATTTCCTGCAGCATAGGTGCCAGCTCGCGGATCGGTGCGGCGGTGTGTTTCTCGATACCGAAGTTGAGCTTGGCGGCGAAGCGCACGGCCCGCAGCATGCGTACCGGGTCTTCCTGATAGCGCTGCGTGGGGTCGCCGATCAGGCGGATCAGGTTATTGCGGATGTCGTGTACGCCATTGGCGTAATCGAGGATGCGTTCGCTGACCGGATCGTAATAGAGGGCATTGATGGTGAAGTCGCGGCGCTGCGCGTCCTCTTCCAGGGTGCCGTAGACATTGTCGCGCAGGATGCGCCCGCTCTCGTTGCGGGAAGACTGATTAGTGTCTTCCTCTTCATCGTTTTGCGGGTGGCCGGCACGGAAGGTCGCGACCTCGATGATTTCGCGACCAAAGTGGATATGCACCAGCTTGAAGCGGCGGCCGATGATTCGCGCATTGCGAAATTCGGCACGCACTTGCTCAGGCGTGGCGCTGGTGGCGACGTCGAAATCCTTCGGCGTGATATTGAGCAGCATGTCGCGTACACAACCGCCCACCAGATAAGCCTGGTAACCGGCGTTCTGCAAACGTTCGACGATATTCACCGCATAACGGCTGAACTGGGCGCGTTGCAGCGAATGCTGGCTGCTGTTGAGCACTTCAGGCGTGCTGCGTTTGTGTTGCGTACGACGCAAGGGAGAACGGAATGACTGGAACAACTTCTTCAGCATGGGATGCACTGTTTGAAGGAATGTTCGGCCATAACGAAGAATGACCGCATGATGGGCCGGGATTCTAGCATTTAGTCAGGGGATGGTGTAGGAACAAGCTACAGGCATTGCGCCATAAGCGTTTGAACGTCAAATTCCAGAAACTACAAGGGGAGCCGAAGCTCCCCCAGAAGTAGTTGCGTGCTCTATTTTTATTATTGGTTTCGGGCTTCTTGTTTTTGTTGATCGCCCTCGCCATGAAGCTTCACCTTCATGACACTCCCAATCGGGAGTCAAGAGCAAACGGATTGCTTTGGTCGCTGTGTTGCTGATCTACGATCCAACCAGTTCAGGCTCTGCCTTAGGGCAGTTTTTGTTGTTCTCGGCCTGGTTGCGGGGCAAGCCCCAAATGCAACGCCTCTCCAAAAGAATCAGTTAGCTGCGCCTCCGCCGTGTTGTTTTTGTTATGCGTGAGTCGATTCGTCTTATTTTTATTGTCTTGTACAAAGCTTGTTATTGTTTTTGTACTAAGCATATAGCAGGGTGCGTGCCAACTTTTTCGTCGCCCAGCAAAACCGGGGGGTTGAGGTCGTTTTGGGTTTTTGACGGGCCAAAAAAAGCCGGGGCTTCGTTACCGTAAGCCCCGGCTTTTGTTACGTGACAAATCAGCGGTAACAGTTTTTTCACATCGGTGGGTGTTACCTGTGGGGGCGCACCCTCAGCTTTCGCTGGCCACACCGGTCTTGCGCCGTGGAATGCCCAGGCGCTGGCGCCGTTCCCACAGGCACTTACGGCTCACGCCCAGTTTGCGTGCCAGCTCGGTCTCGGTCATGTGGTCCTGATGCTCAAGGACGAAATGCTGGAAGTAGTCTTCCAGTGACAAATCTTCCGTTGGCTCATGGCTGGTATTGCTACCGCCGCCCTGTGTCGGGGCCAGGCCGATGAAGTCGTCATCCTCCAAGTCACTGAGTTCAATATCGATACCCAGCAGCTCGGCGGAAATTTCCGGGCTTTCCGACAGGATCACCGCACGTTCGACCGCATTCTCCAGCTCCCGCACGTTACCTGGCCACGAGTAATGCCGAATCGCTTGCTCGGCGTCCGGCGCGAACTTCAGGTCGGTACGGTTGATGCGCGCACTTTGGCGCAGCAGGAACGCGCTGGCGATCTCATTGACGTCGGCGCCGCGCTCACGCAGGGCCGGCAATTTGAGCGCGATCACGTGCAGGCGGTAATACAAGTCTTCACGGAACTGACCGATCTTGGCCAGGCTCTTCAGGTCGCGGTGGGTGGCTGCGATCAGGCGTACATCAACCTTCTGCGATTGCACCGAGCCTACACGGCGAATCTCACCTTCCTGCAGCACACGCAGCAGTCGCGCTTGGGCTTCCAGCGGCAACTCGCCGATTTCATCAAGGAACAGCGTACCGCCGTCCGCCGCTTCCACCAGGCCCGCACGCCCGGCACTGGCGCCGGTAAATGCGCCTTTCTCGTGGCCGAACAGTTCGGACTCGATCAGGGATTCGGGGATCGCTGCACAGTTCACCGAAATCATCGGCGCCTTGGCGCGCTTGGACAGGTTGTGCAGGGCACGGGCCACCAGTTCTTTGCCGGTGCCTGACTCGCCCTGGATCAATACATTGGAGTCGGTCGGCGCGACTTTACGGATCTTGCTGTACAGGTCCTGCATCGGTGGGCAGGAGCCAATGATGCCGATCTCGCCGTTGCTATTGTCGACGCCCGGTTTGTCGGCGCCGTTGGTCGCTTTGCCGGCGGGGCGTTGTTCGGCAGGCGCGCTGCTGGCTGACTGGCGGTCACGCAGGATGCGGGCCACGGCCTGGAGCATTTCATCGTGGTCAAACGGCTTGGCGATGTAGTCCACCGCGCCCATCTTCATGGAATCAACCGCCGAGCGCAGGCTGGCGTAGCTGGTCATGATCAGCACCGGAGTGCCCTGGCCAAGCTTGATCAACTCGGTGCCCGGCGCGCCCGGCAGGCGCAGGTCACTGACAATCAGGTCGAACGTGGGGATGCTGAAACGCTCTTGTGCTTCCTGCACCGAGCCGGCTTCGCTGACTTGGTACTGATTACGTTCAAGCAGGCGACGCAAGGCAGAGCGGATAATTGTTTCGTCTTCGACGATCAAAATGTGCGGCATTGATTCAATTCTCTCGACGGTCTCAGTTCACAGCGGACGTCGCTTCGACATGACGCGGCAAGGTCACCCGAATACGGGTGCCGCGTTGGCTTTCGGTGTCAGCCGGGCTGTCGATGGTGATTTGTCCATAATGCTCTTCAACGATGGAATAGACCAGTGCAAGGCCCAGACCGGTACCTTCACCTGGGTCCTTGGTAGTGAAGAAGGGTTCGAACAATCGGTCCATGATGTTCTGTGGAATGCCGCTGCCTTCATCTTCGACGATCAGATCGACGGTATGTTCGAAAGCCTCGGTCTTGACGCGTACCGCACCACCGGCAGGTGTTGCATCGCGGGCGTTGGACAGCAGGTTGATCAGCACTTGCGCCAGGCGTTGTGAGTCGCCGTCGACCCAATGGTCGGGGTCGCACAAGTTGAAGAACTGTACTTCGAAATTGCGCCGGTTCAAGGCGAGCAGCCCAATGGCATCCTGGGCCACTTCGGCCAGGCACACCGCCTCATCCAGATTCTGATGGCCGCCGGCATGGGCGAAGCTCATCAGCGACTGCACGATGCGCGAGACGCGCTTGGTCTGTTCGAGGATCTGCCCGCTGATTTCGATGATTTCGCCGTCCTCCTCACGCTCTTCCCGCAGGTTTTGCGCGAGGCAGGCGATACCGGTGATCGGGTTGCCGATTTCGTGGGCCACGCCCGCTGCCAGGCGACCAATGCTGGCCAGGCGCTCGGAGTGCACCAGCTTGTCTTCCAGCATCTGGGTTTCAGTCAGGTCTTCGACCAGCAGCACCAGGCCGCTGTTACCGGGTGCCAGCGGTTCATCGATCGCGGCTTTGTGCAGGTTGAGCCAGCGCGTCTGGCCGTCGAGCGCCAGGTGCTGCTTGTGCAAATGCTCGTCAGGCAAATTGATAAAGCCCTGGAGCAGTTCTTTCCACGGATCGCCCAGGGTATTCAGGCGCGAGCCCACCACCCGTTGCGCAGCGATGCCGGTGAGTTCTTCCATGGCCTTGTTCCACATCAGGATCTCCTGATCCTTGGCCAGCGAACACACGCCCATCGGCAGTTCCTGCAGGGTCTGGCGGTGGTAGCGGCGCAAGGCGTCGAGTTCGGCCGCCAGGCCGGTGAGGCGTGAGTGGTAATCCTCCAGCCGGCTTTCGATGAAATGGATGTCCTCTGTCACGTAGTTTTCGCCGCCGGCCTTGTAGGGCAGAAAGGTTTCCACCATGTCCTGGGACACGCTGGGGCCCATCAGGCCGGACAGGTTGGCTTCGATGCGGTCACGCAGACGACGCAGCGCGTACGGGCGGCGCTCGTCAAAGGGCAGGTACAGGTCGCGCAGCGCCTGCTCGACTTCCTTCTGAGCCGCCTTGGCGCCGAGGGGCTTGGCCAGTTGCGTGGCGAACTCCTGGGGCGAGGCCGCGTGCAGCTCGCGGCGTTGCGGGCGACGCACGTTATCCACCGCGCACGCCTCGGCGGCGCTGGTCTCTTCCGGGCTGGCATTGGTGAACAGCGAGATCAGGGTGAACATCAGTACGTTGGCGGCCAGCGAGGCAATCGCCGCCATGTGCCAACTGGTGTCGTCCAGCACGTAGATCATGTTCAGCAGCGGAATGTAGAAACCCTGCAGGTTACCGACCAATGGCAGCAGCATCGTGACGATCCATACCAGGATCCCGGCCAGCAGCCCGGCGATAAAGCCACGGCGATTGGCGGTCGGCCAGTACAGCACCGACAGCACCCCCGGCAGGAATTGCAAGGTGGCGACAAATGCGACGATGCCCAGGTTGGCCAGGTCTTGCCCGGCGCCGAGCAACAGGTAGAACCCGTAGCCGGCCATGATGATTGCGACGATCAGCGCGCGGCGTGTCCATTTCAGCCAGCGGTAGATATTGCCCTCGGCGGGCGGCTGGTACAGCGGCAGCACCAGGTGATTGAGGGCCATGCCCGAAAGGGCCAGCGTCGTGACGATAATCAGCCCGCTGGCAGCAGACAAACCGCCGACGTAAGCCAGCAGCGCCAACGCCGGGCTATTGGCGGCGATACCGATACCCAGGGTGAAATACTCGGGGTTGGTGGTGGCTCCCAGTTTCAGGCCGGCCCACAGGATCAGCGGCACCGCGAGGCTCATCAACAGCAGGAACAGCGGCAAGCCCCAGCTGGCGCTGACCAGCGAGCGCGGGTTGAGGTTCTCGGTGAAGGTCATGTGGTACATGTGCGGCATGACGATCGCCGAGGCGAAGAACACCAGCAACAGCGTGCGCCATGGGCCTTCCTGCAACGGGGTGTGCAGGGCGGCGAGGGCGGTCTGGTTTTGCAACAGCCACAGTTCCAGCTGTTGTGGGCCGTCGAATACGCCATAGAGCGCGTAGAGGCCGACGCCGCCGATGGCGATCAGCTTGATCACCGATTCGAACGCGATCGCAAATACCAGCCCTTCGTGTTTCTCGCGGGTGGCGATGTGGCGTGAGCCGAAGAAAATCGTAAACAGGCTGATCAGCGCGCAGAAGGCCAGGGCGACCCGGTGTTGCACCGGCTCGCGGGTGAGAATGCTGATGGAGTCGGCCACCGCCTGGATTTGCAGGGCCAGCAAGGGCAGCACGCCGATCAGCATGAATACCGTGGTCAATGCCCCGGCCCACGTGCTGCGGAAGCGGAAGGCGAACAGGTCGGCCAGGGACGACAGCTGATAGGTGCGGGTAATTTTCAGGATCGGGTACAGCAGCACCGGTGCCAGCAGGAACGCGCCGGACACACCCAGGTAACTGGAGAGAAAGCCGTAGCCGTATTGATAGGCCAGGCCAACGGTGCCATAGAAGGCCCAGGCGCTGGCGTACACGCCGAGGGACAAGGTGTAGGTCAACGGATGGCGAATGATCGCCCGCGGAATCATTCCGCGCTCACTGATCCAGGCGACGCCGAACAGTGCTGCCAGGTAGGCGGCGCTGATCAGCAGCATCTGGGTGAGGCTAAAGCTCATCGGCATCTTTTTGGCTCTGCAGGATGAAGGTCACGACGATCAGGATCAGCCACAGCAGATAGGGGCGATACCAGGCGCCCGTGGCGTCGATCCACCAATCCATGATGGCGGGGGAAAACAGGTAGATCCCGACGACCAGCAGCAGGACCAATCGATAGATGTACATGTTGGCCTCTGATTAAAAAACTGCGGCGATGGTAACGGATGGCTGGCAGGCTGCAAGCGCCTTCAGCTTAATTGCGCTTCGGCCAGCGTCAGTGTGCGCGGGATCTTGCTGGCATCCCAGTGCGCAATGCCCCAATCCAGCAACTCCCGTGGGCTGGCGTGAAGCAGTTCGTCGCCAGGCTGCTGGCCAAGGGCGCGCAGGGCTCTCAATAGCAACGGCGTGGCCTGGTCGGGATTCAGCGGCGGGGAGCGATAGGATTTGCCCAGCTTGTTACCGTCCGGCTGGACGATCAACGGTACGTGCAGATAGCGCGGTTGGCGCAGGCCCAGTAACTCTTGTAGGTACAACTGGCGTGGCGTGGAGTCGAGCAGGTCGGCGCCGCGCACGATATCGGTAACCCCTTGCCAGGCGTCGTCGAGCACCACCGCCAGTTGGTAGGCGTAGAGGCCATCGCGGCGACGGATGACGAAGTCGCCGACATCACGGCCAAGGTGTTGCCGGAACTCTCCCTGTACACGGTCAGTAAAGTGGTACTCCAGCTCGGGAACACGCAGGCGGATGGCGGCGTCCTGCTGGTCGTGACCGGCATTTCGGCACAGGCCTGGGTAAATCCCGTCGTAGGGCTCCAATTGTTTACGTGAACAGGTGCAGGCGTAGGCCAGGCCGTGGTTGAACATATCGTTCAGTACTTTGGCGTAGGCGTCATGCCGCTCGCTTTGTCGGACCCGTTCGCCATCCCACTCAAAGCCGTAGCTCTCCAGGGCGTGCAGGATTGCCGCCTGGGCGCCGGGCTCTTCGCGGGGAGGGTCGAGGTCTTCCATGCGCATCAGCCAGCGGCCTTGATTGGCGCGGGCGTCGAGGTAGGAGGCGAGGGCGGCGACCAGGGAACCAAAGTGCAAATGGCCGCTGGGCGTAGGGGCGAAACGCCCGATATAGGTAGAGGCAGTCATGGGCCGGATACTACTGGAAAATCGGTAAATCCCAGAAACAAAAATGGGGCGTTTGCACGCCCCATTCGTTCAGCACGGCTTGATTACTTGCCGACCTGTTTTTCCTTGATTTCAGCCAAGGTCTTGCAGTCTACGCACAGGTCCGCAGTAGGGCGGGCTTCCAGGCGACGAATACCGATCTCGACGCCGCAGGATTCGCACCAGCCGTATTCTTCGTCTTCGATCAGTTGCAATGTCTTGTCGATTTTCTTGATCAGCTTGCGCTCGCGATCACGGGCGCGCAGTTCGAGGGCGAATTCTTCTTCCTGGCTGGCACGGTCTGCCGGGTCCGGGAAGTTGGCTGCTTCGTCCTTCATATGGTCAACCGTGCGGTCGACTTCCTGCATCAAGTCCTGCTTCCACTGCTTCAGGATTTTGGAGAAGTGCTCGCGCATGGGCTTGCCCATGTATTCCTCACCCTTCGATTCAACGTAGGGTTGGAAGCCGCTGATGTTCTGCTTTGCTTGGGTGGACATGAATAGACCGCCTCTCACTCTTCTAATCCATTGCGCAGGATTGCAACTTCACCGACACCTGCCGGCCCTGCGGCTGCAAGCGGGCGAACTTACCAGATAGATTCAGGGTGCGCCACTCCCGGTTGTCGAGGCCCGTCACGCAGGGGTTGCAAACTGCAGTCGCCCGTTGTTGCTGGGTATGTATCGTCTCGAATGTTGATTTTAGTCGTTTTGCAAGCGCTTGCCGGGTTCATCTTGGACGGCCAGGCAGGCAATAGAGCATGTTTTACCGCGAGGGTTCGGTAGAATCCTGATTTTGTCCTCACCGTTGAAGGAAGGCTAATGGCTCAGCCCTACAGTGCGCGCAGTCGCGCCATCGAACCTTTTCATGTCATGGCGTTGCTGGCGCGAGCCAATGAGCTGCAAGCGGCGGGCCATGATGTGATCCACCTGGAAATCGGCGAGCCTGATTTCACCACCGCCGAGCCGATAATCCAGGCCGGCCAGGCGGCGTTGGCCAATGGCAAAACCCGTTATACCGCGGCTCGTGGCCTGCCGGAATTGCGTGAAGCCATCAGCGGTTTCTACCAGCAACGCTACGGATTGAACGTAGATCCCGAACGTATTCTAATCACCCCTGGTGGCTCCGGCGCATTGTTGTTGGCCAGCAGCCTGCTGGTGGATCCAGGCAAGCATTGGCTGCTGGCAGACCCGGGTTACCCGTGTAACCGGCACTTCCTGCGACTGGTGGAAGGCGCCGCGCAACTGGTGCCGGTGGGCCCTGAAGTGCGTTATCAACTGACCGCTGACCTTGTAGCCAAGCACTGGGGTCAGGACAGCGTAGGCGCTTTGGTTGCCTCTCCAGCGAATCCCACCGGTACGATCCTCACGCGCGATGAATTAGCCGGGCTTTCCGACGCAATCAAGGTGCGTAACGGCCATCTGGTGGTGGATGAGATCTATCACGGCCTGACCTACGGCACGGACGCCGCCAGCGTGCTGGAGGTCGACGATGAGGCCTTCGTCCTGAATAGTTTTTCGAAGTATTTCGGCATGACCGGCTGGCGCCTGGGGTGGCTGGTCGCCCCGCCCGCTGCGGTCGGCGAACTGGAGAAGCTGGCGCAAAACCTCTATATCAGCGCGCCCAGCATGGCCCAGTATGCGGCGCTCGCCTGCTTTACCCCGCAAACCCTGAGCATCCTGGAGGAGCGCCGTGCCGAATTTGGCCGTCGTCGCGACTTCCTGTTGCCCGCCTTGCGCGAGTTGGGCTTCGGGATTGCCGTAGAACCGGAAGGGGCGTTCTATTTGTATGCCGATATCAGTGCGTTCGGCGGAGATGCCTTCGCGTTTTGTCGCCATTTCCTCGAAACCGAGCATGTTGCATTTACACCCGGTCTGGATTTTGGTCGCTATCAAGCGGGCCATCATGTGCGCTTTGCCTACACGCAAAACCTTGATCGACTACAGGAGGCGGTGGAACGAATCCAGCGTGGCCTACGGAGCTGGCAAGGCTGATGCGCTTTTATCCTCCCCTCGAAGAAGGCCGACTGATTCGCCGCTATAAGCGCTTTCTCACCGATATCGAAACCGTTACCGGCGAGTTGTTGACTATTCACTGCCCAAACACCGGTTCGATGCTCAATTGCATGGTGGAGGGCGGGCAGGTCTGGTTCAGTCGCTCCAATGACCCTAAGCGCAAGTTGCCCGGCACCTGGGAAATTGCCGAAACGCCCCAAGGCCGCTTGGCGTGCGTTAACACGGCGCGCGCCAACCAGTTGGTCGAGGAGGCTTTAGGCGCTGGTGTGATCACCGAACTCAACGGTTTCACCGCGTTGAAGCGTGAGGTGCCTTACGGCCAGGAGAAAAGCCGTATCGACTTTCGCCTGGAATATCCACACGGCGCGGCTTATGTAGAAGTCAAAAGCGTCACGTTGGGGTTTGATGGCACCAGGGTTGCCGCCTTCCCCGATGCAGTGACCCAACGTGGTGCCAAGCACCTGCGGGAGTTGGCGCATCTGGCGCGTGAAGGGGTGCGGGCGGTGCAGTTGTATTGCGTCAACCTTTCGGGGATTGACGCTGTGCGCCCAGCGCTGGAAATCGATGCCGCTTATGGTGCGGCCTTGCGCGAGGCTAAAGCTGCCGGGGTAGAAGTGTTGGCGTATGGGGTGCGCGTGACGTCCGAGGAGATTTGCGTGGATCGTCGATTAGACGTGCTGCTCGACTAGAGCTCCACCCACAGGCCCTGCTCGTCTTCGCGACCGCGCAGGGTCTTGAGGCTTTTACCTGCGCATGGGCCGGCAATGCACTCGCCGCTTTCGATCAGGAACAGCGCGCCGTGGGTGGCGCACTGGATCAGGCTGGCGCTGTCGTCAAGGAACTGATCGGGTTGCCATTCCAACGGGATGCCGCGATGGGGGCAGCGGTTGATATAGAAGTAGGCAATGCCGTCCCGGCGAACCGCCAGCAACGGGGTGCCATCAATCGTAAAACCGAGGCTGCTGTTGGGCGCGAGCGTGTCCGAGAGGCAGAGAAACTTCATTTCAATCCTTAAGTGCCTTGACGTTCAAATGCAAACAATTATCAAATGCCGGCTTCGCCCGTTAGCTGACTGGGTGCTCAGTTCGATGCCCGGCAGGGGTTATCTGTCACATCGATGAGTGCTCGAAAGGCCCTGCCCTTGGAAGGAAACCCTGTTATGCGCCTGAGTGCCAGCGCTATTGCGCTTGTTGTCGGACTGCTGGTCAACCATGGGGCGCAAGCCTCTGAACTGCCACAACGTTGGGTGAGTGCCGGTGGGGCGCTGTCGGAATGGGTCTCGGCGTTGGGCGGTGAGCCGAAGTTGGTTGGCGTGGATACCACCAGTCAGCATCCTGAATCGCTCAAGGCGTTACCAACTATTGGCTATCAGCGGCAATTGTCGGCCGAAGGCATTCTCAGCCTGCGCCCACAGGTGCTGGTGGGTACTGAAGAGATGGGGCCGCCGCCGGTGCTGGCGCAGATTCGCAGCGCGGGGGTCCAGGTGGAGATGTTCTCGGCGCAGCCGGATTTACCGACCTTGAAGGGTAATCTTCAGCACTTGGGTAAGTTGCTGGGAGATGAGGCTAAGGCCAGTGAATTGTTTGCCGGATATGAACAGGCGCTTGATCAGCAGAAAAACAGGGTCGCCAAGGCGCGGGCCTCGCAGAAGGCACCTGGCGTGTTGCTGCTGATCGGTCATGCTGGCGGCAAGCCGCTGATTGCCGGTAAGGACACGGCGGGCGATTGGGTGTTGCAGCAGGCGGGCGGGCATAACCTGGCCACGCACAGCGGTTACAAGCCGTTTTCGGTGGAGTCGTTGGCAGGGCTGAGCCCGGATGTGCTGGTGTTTGCCGACCGCGCCCTTACGGGGGACGCGGCGCGCGCGGCGTTGTTCAAGGAGAATCCGATCCTGGCTTCGACGCCGGCGGCCAAGGGTGGCCGCGTGTTCGAGCTTGACCCGACCCTGCTGGTTGGCGGGCTCGGGCCTCGTCTGCCGCAAAGTCTTGTGAAACTATCGGCCGGCTTTTTTCCGCCACAGGCTAAATCCACCCCATGACCACTTTGGTTAAACCGAAAACGCTGTTCATCGGCCTGGCGCTGTTATGCCTGTTGGCGACCTGGCTCTCATTGGCATTGGGGCCGGTGAGCTTGCCGTTGCTGGATACGCTCAAGGCGGCATTGCGCCTGATGGGCGTGCCGATAGAGGCGCAAGGCCTGGAGCAGGCTGAGTTGATCCTGGGGCAGATTCGCTTACCGCGTACGTTGCTCGGTTTGGCGGTTGGCGGCGTATTGGCGTTGTCGGGCGTGGCCATGCAAGGGTTGTTTCGCAACCCGTTGGCCGATCCGGGGTTGGTCGGGGTTTCCAGCGGGGCGGCATTGGGGGCGGCAATTGCGATTGTCGGCGGTTCGTTTTTCGGCGGGTTGCCGGATGCATTCGGGCCTTATCTGCTGTCGCTATGCGCGTTTCTTGGCGGACTGGGCGTGACTGCGCTGGTCTACCGACTGGGGCGTCGTAACGGTCAGACCAATGTGGCGACGATGCTGCTCGCCGGCATTGCCCTCACTGCACTGGCAAGCTCGGCGGTGGGTCTGTTCACCTACCTGGCGGACGACACCACCCTGCGTACCTTGACGTTCTGGAACCTTGGCAGTCTCAACGGCGCGAGCTATTCGCGGTTATGGCCCTTATTGCTGGTCAGTGCCGGTGTGGCGCTCTGGTTGCCGCGCCGGGCCAAGGCGCTGAATGCGCTGTTGCTCGGCGAGTCCGAGGCCAGTCACCTGGGGATTGATGTTGAAGGGCTCAAGCGCGAGTTGGTGTTCTGTACCGCATTAGGTGTAGGCGCTGCGGTGGCGGCGGCGGGCATGATTGGTTTTGTCGGGCTGGTGGTGCCGCATCTGGTCAGGTTGCTGGCTGGGCCTGATCACCGCGTGCTGTTGCCGGCTTCGATATTGGCGGGCGCGAGTTTGTTGCTGTTTGCCGATTTGGTCGCGCGACTGGCCTTGGCGCCGGCTGAATTGCCGATTGGCATCGTGACTGCGTTTATTGGCGCGCCGTTTTTTCTTTACCTGTTGTTACGGGGGCGTGCCTGATGCTGCGTGTTGAAGACCTACAGATCCGGCGTGGCCGCAAGGTCGTGCTGGCGGAGGTCACCCTGGAGTTGCTGCCGGGTGAAGTGCTCGGTGTGCTGGGCCCCAATGGCGCGGGTAAGAGTACGTTGCTGGGCGCGTTGTGCGGTGAGTTACATCCCGATCAGGGCAAGGTGTGGCTGGGGCAGCAGGCGTTGAAAGACTGGAGCGGTCCGCAGCGCGCGCAGCGGCTGGCGGTGTTGCCACAAACCTCGACCCTGGACTTCGCGTTCCGTGTCGAAGAGGTGGTCGGCATGGGCCGTTTGCCCCATCAGACGGGGCGCGTGCGCGATGATGAAATTATCCACGCAGCCTTGCAGGCGGCGGATGTCGCACACTTGAGTGGTCGCAGTTACTTGGCGCTTTCTGGTGGCGAGCGTCAACGTGTGCACTTGGCGCGGGTGCTGGCGCAACTATGGCCAGGTGAGGCGGGGCAGACGTTGCTGCTGGATGAACCGACATCGATGCTGGATCCCCTGCATCAACACACGACCCTGCAAGCGATTCGCACCTTTGCCGATCGTGGTGCGGCGGTGCTGGTGATCCTCCATGACCTGAACCTTGCAGCGCGCTACTGTGATCGCATTTTGCTGCTGGAGCAGGGCCGTCCCCGCGCGTTGGATACACCGGCGCAGGTGCTGCGGCCCGAGCCGCTTAAGGCGGTGTTTGGTTTGGACGTATTGGTACAGCCGCACCCGGAGCGTGGGCATCCGTTAATCATTGCACGCTGAGGTGTGCTTTTTCACAGGCAAAAAAAGACCCGGCAAAAGCCGGGTCAAATAACCGTGATTAGCCTGATGAGGAGATAATCTGAGAGTCCGAACCAATGGTCTTTCAGTTATCGGCTGATCTCGCGACCAGTTGTGATAATCATAACGATTCTCATTTGAGAGTCAACAATTGTTTTTGAACGATCTCCGGTTTTCCTCAAACGCCCGTTCGAAGTGTCCATGAACATTGGGTCTTGCAGGACGATCTAATTCTTCTGGCGCGTTGAAATAGCATCCAGTTGGCGGTTCAACGCTTCCTTGCGCTCGACTGGAATGTCGTTCCAGTGCACGTCCATCAGTGCCCCTTCGATCGCATAAAGCAAAACTTTCGATGCGCGGAACCCACGAGTCCTTACGGCTCGATACGCATCGACCGCTCCCAGGCGACGCAAGTCGGATGCACTGTGGATGCCCACCGCATGCAGCCACTGCGCTGACGTCTTGCCGAGGTTTTTCAGGTGTTGCAGCTCATCGTTCATCAAGCCTCCTTGCGACGGCCGAATGGTGCGGTGGGTATCGTGACCAGGCAAGCCTGAACAGGAGTGTAGCGCTCAGTAGGAAAAGCGTAGTTCTTTGGTCCGAAACGGCCCAAAAGCTTATAAGAATGACGCGGGGATTTTGACGGCGGGGCTGGGGTGAAGCGCCCGCTACGCGTTGCGCGTAGGCGGGCTTGGGTCGAGTGTTACTTGGTACGGTAGCGCAGGCGCGTGCCGAAATTGACCGACATGAGGATCTCATCGGCAGTCAATTCAGGCGGGAAGTAGGTGCCCGAAATCTGCGCATGGGCGAGGCTGGCGCCTTCCAGCGAGCAGTCGCGCAAATCCAGGCCGCGCAAGTCGGCGGAGCGAAAATACGCGTCGGTGAAGTCCACGCCGGTGGCGTTCAGGTCGCGCAAGTCCAGCCCACGGAAGTCGCCGCCGCGCATGTCGATAATGCCGTCTGCTGGGCGTGCCTGATTGAAGCCACGAATATCGTCTTTATGCAGGAGTGCGTAGAGCGGTGTATCTAGAAGCTTGGGTTGACTCATGAAAACGACTCCTGTTGGATTTATGACGCCATTATAGTGCCACTATTTCTTGGGCGTGCGTCCAAAGTAGATGACACGCCCAAGAAATTTTTCTTACAGGCCTGGCAGGCGCTGGCGAATTTGTGCGACCAACGCATCGAGGGTCCCGCTTTGATTGGTCTCGACGCGTTTACTCAGTAACAGTTCTTCGGCAGTCAATGGGTCGCGGTTGGCCTGCTGTTCTTCGATAACGGTCAGCGTCGCGTCGGACGGATCGTTTTTGTCGGCCTGACGTTGTGCCAACCAACTGGTGATAACGGCTTGTGGCGCGTTGCAGTCCAGGATCAGGAACGGCGCACCGGTGGCTTCGGCAACCTTGGCCGCTGCGTCGCGTTGTTCGCGTTTCAGGAAGGTGGCGTCCAGTACTACCGGGAAGCCGGCGCGCAGCACGGTATCAGCGATCTCATTCAAGCGCGCGTAGGTCTTGGCGCTGGCGTCGGATGCATAGATACCGGCCTGTGGCGTATTTTCGACCAGCTGTTCGCCGAACATGCGCTTGCGCTCCACGTCCGAGCGCAGGCGCACAGCGCCCAATGCTTCCACCAGGCGCATGGCAACGTGGCTTTTGCCGACTGCCGAGACACCGTGGGTAATTGCCAGGAAACGCGATGGAATGGTGCTGTAGCTTTCCGCCAGGTTGGCGTAGTTGCGGTATTGGCGCAGGGTCGTGGCGCGTTGCACCGGGCTTGCTTCGCTCGGCATGCTGAACAGCGCCACTTTGGCACGTACCAGGGCGCGGTAGGCTTTGTAGAAGTTCAGCACTTCAAGGCCCTGATAATCACCGGTCAGTTCCAGGTACTGGCTGATAAAACGGCGAGCCAGGGACTTGAGGTCGCGGTCTTCCAGGTCCATGGCCAGGAAAGCGGTGTCGGCGTACACATCGGTGAAGCGAAACGGTTCGTTGAACTCGATACAGTCGAAGATCACCACGTTGCCGTCGATCAAGGTGGCATTGCCGAGGTGGATGTCACCGTGGCACTCGCGGGTGAAACCGTCGAGCTTACGCTGTGCCAGCAGCGGTTTCAGGCGCTCGAAACTGCTTTCGGCCCAGGCTTGCAGGGCTTCCAGTTGAGTCAGGTCGGCCTTGTCGCTGAGGAATGGACGGATCTGCTCGAAGTTCTGCCGTACCGGCGCCATCACTTCGTCCGGGGTGCCAGCTGCGTGGTCTTGCGGCACTTTTGGTGCGGTGAGGTGAAAGTGCGCGATCTGCCTGGCCATTTCATCAATGTGCGTGGCGGTCAGTTCGCCATTGGCTTGCAGGGTGCTGAGCAGTTGGCTTTGCGGGAACTGACGCATCTTCAGTGCGTATTCGATCACCGGGCCGTCGCCACCCAATTGCGGGGCTTCGGCAGTGCCAGTAATCGGCAACACTTCCAGATACAGATCTGTTGTCAGGCGTTGGTTGAGGCGCAGTTCTTCGTTGCAGAAGTGCCCGCGTTTCTCCAGGTCGGTGAAGTCCAGGAACCCGAAGTTCATCGGTTTCTTCAACTTATAGGCGTAGGGGCCGGTCAATACGACCCAAGAAATATGCGTTTCGATGACCTGGAACGCTTCAACCGGATGAGGGTACAAGGCCGGATTTTGCAGGGCTGCGATCAGTGACTGGCTCACGGGCGATCCTTCAGAGTCGGGGGGAAATCATGGCGCGCATTATGGCTGCTACGGGCGGTCATGCAAACCGCTGTCCGGCTCATGTTGATCATCAATAAAGTGCGTATAATCCGCCGCCATGACTCGAACCCGATCTCCCCGTTCCCGTAAAAAACCCCCTTCCCGCGGCCTGCGCCCGTGGCTTGGCTGGGCGCTCAAGCTCGGCCTGGTAGGCCTTGTGGTGCTCGCTGGCTTTGCGGTGTACCTCGATGCTGTGGTCCAGGAAAAGTTCTCTGGCAAGCGCTGGACTATCCCGGCCAAGGTGTATGCACGCCCGCTGGAATTGTTCACTGGCCAGAAGCTGAGCAAGGACGACTTCCTCACCGAACTCGACGCCCTGGGTTATCGACGCGAACCCGTGAGCAATGGTCCGGGGGCCGCTGCGGTCAGCGGCAACACCGTCGACCTCAATACCCGCGGCTTTCAGTTCTATGAAGGGCTGGAGAAAGCCCAGCCTGTGCGCGTGCGCTTCTCCGGCGACTATGTGGCCGAACTGTCTTCCCTCAACGGCTCGAAGTTGCCGGTAGTGCGCCTTGAACCGCTGATGATCGGCGGGATTTATCCGAAGAACCTTGAAGATCGCATCCTGATCAAGCTTGATCAGGTGCCGCCGTATCTACTGGAAACGTTGGTGGCTGTAGAGGACCGTGACTTTTATAGTCACTGGGGCGTTTCGCCGAAGTCGATTGCCCGTGCCATCTGGGTAAATACGTCCGGCGGCAAGATGACCCAGGGCGGCAGTACGCTGACCCAGCAGTTGGTGAAGAACTTCTACCTGACCAACGAGCGCAGCCTGACCCGTAAGCTCACCGAAGCCATGATGGCGATGCTGCTTGAACTGCACTACAGCAAGCAGGAGATCCTTGAGGCGTACCTCAACGAGGTCTTCGTCGGCCAGGATGGCCAGCGCGCGGTGCACGGCTTCGGCTTGGCCAGCCAGTTCTTCTTCGGTCAACCGCTGTCCGAGTTGAAGCTGCATCAAGTGGCCTTGTTGGTGGGCATGGTCAAGGGGCCTTCCTACTACAACCCGCGTCGCAATCCGGAGCGGGCGCTGGAGCGGCGTAACCTGGTGCTCGATGTGCTTGAACAGCAAGGTGTCGCCACGGCGGAACAAGTTGCTGCGGCGAAGAAAATGCCACTGGGTGTGACAACCCGCGGGAAGCTGGCGGACAGTTCGTTCCCAGGCTTTATCGATCTGGTAAAGCGCCAGTTGCGTGAAGACTATCGCGACGAAGACTTGACCGAAGAAGGCCTGCGGATCTTCACCAGCTTCGACCCGATTCTGCAGATGAAGGCAGAAGCGTCGGTCAACGACACGTTCAAGCGCCTGACGGGCCGTAAGGGCTCCGATGAAGTAGAAGCCGCAATGGTGGTGACCAACCCGGAAACCGGTGAAGTCCAGGCCATGATCGGCAGTCGCCAGGCCAGTTTCGCCGGTTTCAACCGCGCACTGGATGCCGTGCGGCCGATCGGCTCGCTGGTCAAGCCGGCGGTCTATCTGACGGCATTGGAAAAGCCGAGCAAATACACCCTCACCAGTTGGCTGTCGGATGACCCGCTGTCGGTCAAAGGGGGCGACGGCCAGGTTTGGACGCCGCAGAACTTTGATCGCCGCTCCCACGGCACGGTGTTCCTGTATCAGGGTTTGGCCCATTCCTACAACATTTCCACGTCTCGGCTCGGCTTGGAGGTTGGCGTGCCGAATGTCCTCAAGACACTGGCTCGCCTGGGCATCACCCGCGAATTCCCGGCCTTTCCCTCGATTCTTCTGGGTGCTGGCGCCATGACGCCGATTGAAGTGGCGACCATGTACCAGACCCTCGCCAACGGTGGCTTCAACACCCCGATGCGCGGGATCCGCAGTGTACTGACTGCAGAGGGTGAGCCGCTCAAGCGCTATCCGTTCCAGATTCAGCAACGTTTCGATGCGGGCTCCATCTATCTGATCCAGAACGCCATGCAGCGTGTGATGCGTGAAGGTACCGGTAGCTCGGTCTATAAGGTTTTGCCTTCCAACCTGACACTGGCGGGTAAGACCGGTACCAGTAACGACTCGCGTGACAGCTGGTTCGCAGGTTTCGGCCAGGATGTGCTCGCAGTGGTGTGGCTGGGTCGTGACGATAATGGCAAGACGCCGTTTACCGGTGCCACCGGCGCATTGCAGGTCTGGACCAGTTTCATGCGCAAGGCCGACCCGCTGCCGTTGAACATGCCGCAGCCGGATAACATCGTGCAGGCCTGGATTGATCCGCATACCGGCCAGGGCTCCGATGCCAACTGTCCGGGCGCGGTGCAGATGCCGTATATTCGCGGCAGCGAACCACCACCCGGTGCTGCGTGCGGTGGCGGTGCCCCTGCAGATGCGGAATCGGTGATGGATTGGGTCAAGGGCTGGATGAATTAAGCAAAGAGGGTTTCAAGTGAACAAGTGGTGGATTCCAGCTATTACAGCTCTGGCTTTGCTCGGCGGTTGCTCCAGCGTACAGCGCGGCTCTATTCCTGTGGTGGATTCGAGTACAGCTGTCTCCAATAATGACCGGATCTCGGCCAATGGCGGTTTCCGCCAAACCGTGACCAACCGTCCGGCCCAGGCCAAGCCTCAGGCCGTGCCGCAGGATTCGGGTGTGGTCGTGATGGTGCCGGGCGGCGGTGCTGCTACCGCGGCGCCAATCAGTGCCGAACCTTGGACGCCTGGGCCAAGCACCTCAGGGCCGATCGATTCCGCGCCGATGCAGACCGCGCCGATCAACCAGGGCACCTACAACATGCCGTCGACACCGAGTGGCATTCCATCGTCCTCCAGTGCTGGCGGTTTGTCAGCTGACGAGCAATTGGATGGCCCGGTGCTGGCGTTGCTGACCACTGCCCAGCAACAGCAGGCGGGTGGTGACTTGAATGGTGCATCGTCGAGCCTTGAGCGGGCCCAGCGTGTTGCGCCACGTGAACCGCAAGTGCTGTATCGCCTGGCACAAGTTCGTATGGCCCAGGGCGATGCGCCGCAGGCTGAGCAATTTGCCCGTCGTGGCCTGACCCTGGCCAACGGTCGTCCTGATCTGCAAGCCAGTCTGTGGGCCTTGATTGGTGATGCGCGCGCCGCACAAGGTGACGCGGCCGGCGCTGCCCAGGCTCGGCAAAAAGCCAAGGTCAGCCTCTGATGGATGCACGGTTTCCAGCGATTGCCGAACAGTTATTGTTGATTGAGCGCGAATTGCGCGTGCAGGGCTGGTGGGATGAGGTGTCCCCCAGCACCGAGGCGCTCAGCAGCGTCGAGCCGTTTGCGGTCGACACACTGGACTTCCACCAGTGGTTGCAATGGATCTTCCTGGTGCGCATGAAACAGATCCTCGAACAGGACCTGCCGTTGCCCAATGCTTCAGGCATTCTCGAAATGGCCGAGATGGTCTATGCCGATCGGCCGCGAGAGAGCCTTGGCTTGCGTAATGCGCTGAAAAAGTTCGATCAACTGATCGTCGACGCTCGTTAATTGCCTGGCTGCCGGTTTTTCCGGCAGTCTTGCGCACATTTCTACCGCTTGACGACATTCAGGCGAGTTTTATCCCTCATCAAAGCCCTTTCTTATACGTTCTCATGCGCTTAGTTGGAAAAAAGCGCAATTATTGCTTGACTTGAGAGGCCTGAAACAGAAGAATCCAAAGTCCGCTGTATCGGGACTGCCAGAAGCAGGCCCGCTCAGCAGATCATGAGGCGCACATCCGCGCCGACCTGTTACACCCGCAACGCGTTACCTCGCGCTGGGTGGGAAAAGCCCGCAACACTTGGGACGATCCCAATACTTGCTCAGTCAGTGCTGACGTAGTCGGCGACCACCGTCGCTCATGCTCTGTTGAGAAGTAAACCTATTAAGACCCGTCGGTTTTCAACGGACGGTATTCTGGCGTTTTAGAGGTGAACAACGTGGAGCTTTTATCTGGCGGTGAGATGCTCGTCCGCTTTTTGCGTGACGAAGGCGTCGACTATATCTACGGGTACCCAGGTGGTGCTCTGCTGCATGTTTACGACGCACTGTTCAAGGAACCGGCTGTTACCCACATCCTGGTTCGCCACGAACAAGCCGCGACCCATATGGCTGACGGTTATGCCCGTGCCACCGGTAAAGCCGGTGTGGTACTGGTAACGTCCGGCCCAGGCGCAACCAATGCCATTACTGGCATCGCGACTGCTTATATGGACTCCATCCCGATGGTGATCATTTCCGGCCAGGTGCCAAGCACCATGGTGGGGACCGATGCGTTCCAGGAAACCGACATGATCGGTATCTCCAGGCCGATCGTGAAACACAGCTTCATGATCAAGCATGCGTCGGAGATCCCGGACGTTATGAAAAAGGCCTTCTACCTCGCGCAGTCCGGTCGCCCGGGCCCTGTCGTGGTCGATATCCCGAAAGACATGACCAACCCGGCTGAGAAGTTCGAATACGTCTTCCCTAAAAAAGCCAAGCTGCGCTCCTACAGCCCGGCTGTTCGCGGGCACTCGGGGCAAATCCGCAAGGCGGCAGAAATGCTCCTGGCAGCCAAGCGGCCTGTGTTGTACTCGGGTGGTGGCGTGATTCTGGGCGGTGGTTCCGCACCGCTGACCGAACTGGCCAAGCTGCTCAACCTGCCGGTAACCAACACCCTGATGGGCCTTGGCGCATTTCCGGGTACGGACCGTCAGTTCGTGGGCATGCTGGGCATGCACGGTAGCTACACCGCCAACCTGACCATGCACCACGCCGATGTGATCCTGGCAGTGGGCGCGCGTTTTGATGACCGTGTGATCAACGGCGCGAGCAAGTTCTGCCCGAATGCCAAGATTATCCATATCGACATCGACCCGGCGTCCATCTCCAAGACCATCAAGGCCGACGTGCCGATCGTAGGTCCGGTTGAAAGTGTACTGACCGAAATGGTCGCTGCGCTCAAGGACATCGGGCAGACGCCGAACAAGGAATCCGTTGCCAGCTGGTGGAAGCAGATCGACGAATGGCGTGGTGATCGTGGCCTGTTCCCTTACGACAAGGGCGACGGCAGCATCATCAAGCCACAAACCGTGATCGAGACCCTTTGCGAAGTGACCAAGGGTGACGCCTTTGTGACCTCCGATGTGGGCCAACACCAGATGTTCGCCGCGCAGTACTACAAGTTCGACAAGCCTAACCGCTGGATCAACTCCGGTGGCCTGGGCACGATGGGCTTTGGTTTCCCGGCAGCCATGGGTGTGAAACTGAGTTTCCCGGACTCTGACGTCGCGTGCGTCACCGGTGAAGGCAGCATTCAGATGAATATCCAGGAACTGTCGACGTGCCTGCAGTACGGTCTTCCCGTGAAGATTGTCTGCTTGAACAACGGTGTGCTGGGCATGGTTCGTCAGTGGCAGGACATGAGCTACGGTAGCCGTCACTCCCATTCCTACATGGAATCGTTGCCGGATTTCATCAAGTTGGTTGAAGCCTATGGCCACGTTGGCATTCGCATCACTGATCTGAAAGATCTGAAGCCGAAGATGGAAGAAGCGTTCGCCATGAAGGACCGCCTGGTGTTCCTCGATATTCAGGTGGATACCAGCGAGCACGTCTACCCGATGCAGATCAAAGACGGCTCCATGCGCGATATGTGGCTGAACAAGACGGAGCGTACTTAATCATGCGGCACATTATCTCCCTGCTTCTGGAGAACGAACCCGGCGCTCTGTCTCGTGTTGTCGGCCTGTTTTCGCAACGCAACTACAATATCGAAAGCCTGACCGTGGCACCGACCGAAGACCCGACTTTGTCGCGCCTGACGTTGACCACCGTGGGTCACGATGAGGTGATCGAGCAAATCACCAAGAACCTCAACAAGCTGATCGAAGTGGTCAAGCTGGTCGATCTGTCGGAGAGTGCCCACATCGAGCGCGAGCTGATGTTGGTTAAAGTCAAGGCAACGGGTGCCCAGCGTGCCGAGATCAAGCGCACTACCGATATTTATCGCGGGCAGATCGTTGATGTGAGCGCCAGCGTTTATACCGTTCAACTGACCGGTACGAGCGACAAGCTGGACAGCTTCATCCAGTCGATCGGGACGGCCTCGATTCTGGAAACGGTACGCAGTGGTGTCACCGGGATTGCCCGTGGCGACAAAGTACTCAGCATCTAAACCAAATTAGTGAATGGCCTTACGGCCTGGATATATAGAGGAACCTCATGAAAGTTTATTACGATAAAGATTGTGACCTGTCGATCATCCAGGGCAAGAAAGTCGCCATCATCGGCTACGGCTCCCAGGGTCACGCGCAAGCTTGCAACCTGAAAGACTCCGGCGTTGACGTGACTGTTGGCCTGCGTAAAGGCTCGGCCACCGTTGCCAAAGCCGAAGCCCACGGCCTGAAAGTGACTGACGTTGCTTCCGCCGTTGCTGCTGCCGACCTGGTCATGATCCTGACCCCGGACGAGTTCCAGTCCGCGCTGTACAAGAACGAAATCGAACCGAACATCAAGAAGGGCGCCACCCTGGCCTTCTCCCACGGCTTTGCGATCCACTACAACCAGGTTGTGCCGCGCGCTGACCTCGACGTGATCATGATCGCGCCGAAAGCACCGGGCCACACCGTACGTTCCGAGTTCGTCAAAGGCGGCGGCATCCCTGACCTGATCGCGATCTACCAGGACGCTTCGGGCAACGCCAAGAACGTTGCACTGTCCTACGCCGCAGGCGTTGGTGGTGGTCGTACCGGCATCATCGAAACCACCTTCAAGGACGAGACCGAAACTGACCTGTTCGGCGAGCAAGCCGTTCTGTGCGGCGGTACCGTTGAGCTGGTTAAAGCCGGTTTCGAAACCCTGGTTGAAGCTGGCTACGCGCCGGAAATGGCCTACTTCGAATGCCTGCACGAACTGAAGTTGATCGTTGATCTCATGTACGAAGGCGGTATCGCCAACATGAACTACTCGATCTCCAACAACGCCGAATACGGCGAGTACGTGACTGGTCCGGAAGTCATCAACGCCGAGTCCCGCCAGGCTATGCGCAACGCCCTGAAACGTATTCAGGATGGCGAGTACGCGAAGATGTTCATCAGCGAAGGTGCTACCGGCTACCCTTCGATGACCGCCAAGCGTCGTAACAACGCTGCTCACGGTATCGAAGTCATCGGCGAGCAACTGCGCTCCATGATGCCGTGGATCGGTGCCAACAAGATCGTCGACAAAGCCAAAAACTAAGTCGTACGTATCAACAAAAAACGCGGCTTAGGCCGCGTTTTTTCGTTTGAGGGGCGGGTTCTGGTATAAAGCTGCATCGTTTGCGGGCGAACACTCGCCGCAAGTATTGGTCGAATTTTTTTCACACCGTTGCAAGGTAAAGTCCATGAGCGAACGTCCCGAAGAGCCAAGCCAGGCTTCTGACGCCGAAAGCCTGCTACCGATCGATGAACATGTCGAAGAAGGGCATGACGCTGAAGGCCGCAAGGTCCGGCATCGTGGCATCTATTTGCTGCCCAATCTGTTCACTACGGCAAACTTGTTTGCCGGGTTCTATTCCATCATCAACTCAATGAGTGCCCAAAGCGCCCTGGCGGCGGGTGATGCGGCGAGCGCCAGCAAGTATTTCGGCTTTGCTGCCATCGCAATCTTCGTGGCCATGGTGCTGGACGGCCTTGATGGTCGCGTGGCGCGCATGACCAACACCCAAAGCGCCTTCGGTGCCGAGTATGACTCACTATCGGACATGGTTGCCTTCGGTGTTGCGCCTGCACTGCTGGCCTTCGCCTGGGCGCTGGGTGATATGGGCAAGGTTGGCTGGATGGTCGCCTTCATCTATGTCGCGGGTGCGGCGTTGCGTCTGGCGCGCTTCAATACCCAGGTGGGTACTGCTGACAAACGTTACTTCATTGGTCTGGCCAGTCCGGCGGCAGCGGGCGTGGTGGCGGGTATCGTCTGGGCGTTCAGTGACTACGGCATCCAGGGTTCGAAAATGTCGTTCCTGGTGGCGTTGATGGTTGCTGCGGCCGGTATGCTGATGGTCAGCAACATCAAGTACAACAGCTTCAAGGAGCTTGATCTCAAAGGACGTGTGCCTTTCGTGGCGATCCTGGCAGTGGTGTTGGTGTTTGCAGTGGTCTTCAGTGACCCTCCTCGGATTCTGCTATTGGCCTTCCTGGTCTACGCCGCTTCGGGGCCGATTCAGTACTTGCTGCATATGCGTCGGGACAAAACGTTGCCTTAATGTAATTTCCCCCATACTCCGCAGTCTATTGGTGCATCAGTTCTCCAATGCTGCGGAGTTGCCATGTTAATCAAATTGCCCAAAGCGTCCGATTGCCAAGAGTCGGATGTCACGCCTGAATCCTTCTATCTTTCTCGCCGTAGCTTGCTCGGTGGTGCGCTTGCCGGCATTGCTGCCAGCAGCTTGCCGCGTTGGGCCGGTGCCGACGAGGTCGCGCGTTATCCCGATGTTGAGCCTGGCAAGGCGCCCAATTGGTTTGCCGAAAAATTGCCGGCAACGAAATGGCAGGCGGTGACGGTCAAGGATGAGTCCATCACCCCGTTCAAGGACGCAACCCACTACAACAACTTCTATGAGTTCGGTACAGACAAGGGTGATCCTGCGAAAAATGCAGGCTCGCTCCAGACCGAGCCCTGGAGTGTGGTGATTGATGGTGAGGTTGCAAAGCCGGGGCGTTATGCCCTTGAAGACTTCATGAAGCCCTATCAATTAGAAGAGCGGATCTATCGTTTGCGCTGTGTCGAGGCGTGGTCGATGGTCATTCCGTGGATGGGTTTTCCGATCACGGCCTTGCTCAAGCAGGTTGAGCCGACCTCCAAGGCCAAATACATCCGCTTTGAAACCCTCCAGGATGCCAAGAGCATGCCTGGGCAGCGTTCGAGTTTTGGCTTGATCGACTGGCCTTATGTAGAAGGCTTGCGCCTGGATGAAGCGATGAACCCTTTGGCGATTCTTGCCGTTGGCATGTATGGGCGCGAGTTGCCCAATCAGAACGGTGCACCGTTACGTCTGGTCGTGCCTTGGAAGTACGGTTTCAAGAGTGTGAAATCCATCGTGCGTATCAGTCTTGTGAGCGAGCAGCCAAAAACCACTTGGCAGAGTATCGCGGCGGATGAGTATGGCTTCTATGCGAATGTGAACCCTACGGTGGATCATCCCCGCTGGACCCAGGCGCGGGAGCGCCGTCTGCCAAGTGGCCTGTTCAGTCCCAATGTGCGTGAGACGCAGATGTTTAATGGCTACTCGGATGAGGTTGCCTCTTTATATACAGGCCTCGACCTGCGGAAGAACTACTGATGCGTTACCCCGTCTGGCGCATTGGCGTTTTTATAGCTGCGGCAGTGTGGCCACTGTTATGGCTATATGAGGCGTGGAGTTTTGCCTTGGGGCCAGATCCAGGCAAGGTGTTGGTTGATCGGCTTGGCCTGGGTACTTTGATCCTCTTGCTGATTACCCTCGGAATGACGCCGTTGCAGAAACTGAGCGGTTGGGCGGGGTGGATCGCGGTGCGCCGGCAGCTTGGATTGTGGTGCTTTGCTTATGTAGTGCTGCATTTGGCGGCCTATTGTGTGTTTGTCCTGGGGTTGGATTGGACGCAGTTGGGGGTAGAGTTGCGTAAGCGGCCTTACATTATTGTGGGGGCGCTAGGGTTCTTGTCTTTGTTGGTGTTGGCGGTTACGTCTAATCGCTATAGCCAGCGCCGACTGGGTAGTCGTTGGAAGAAGCTGCATCGCCTGGTGTATGTGATTCTCGGGCTTGGACTGCTGCATATGTTGTGGATCGTGCGGGCTGATCTGAAGGAATGGGCTATCTATGCTTCTATAGGTGCACTGCTTCTGGTGTTGCGTGTACCGCCAGTAGCGCGCCGAATCCCCCGACTTATTACTAAAAAAGCACCCTCTGCAACAAAAGCGTAATTAACGCTTGACCGCAGATTCTGGAAGTCTATAATTCGCCCCACTTCCGGCGCAGTCGAAACGTAAAACTCCTTGGTAAACAAAGAGTTATGCAGGATTAGACAGCGATTTGCTTCAGTTCATCGAAGCCCAGAAGAAGTTGATGGGGTCGTGTTGTTTGACGCTATTAACGATTCGATCTTCTCGGTCGAAAGCGCAGAAAAAGAGGTGTTGACAGCAGCGTGTAACGCTGTAGA